>JAKZYH010000152.1:0-2697 GCA_047514575.1 Acidobacteriota bacterium
ACGAATTCTCAGGATTCGCCGGCAAACATGATCGAAACAAGGTCAAGGAAATTCTGCGGAAGACCTGGTTGAAAATGTCTTCCCGCGGTCGCGAAGCCGCCCCGGAAGTTGTGGCGAAACTGGCAAGGGAAGACCAGGATATTGTGGAGGCAGCCCTATCGGGTAGTCCGCCCTGAGACTCCACCTGGATTTTTCAAATCCGGGCTGCCAGGCGACCCGATCTAGACAGTGAATGATTGACCGCAGCTGCAGGTTTTGGAAGCGTTTGGGTTGATGAAGGTAAAGCCTTCCTGCATCAAGGATCCACGCCAGTCCAGGCCCATCCCTTTCAGGTAGAGGTAGCTCTTCATGTCGACGAAGACCTTAACTCCGTACTGCTCGAAGATCTTGTCGCCAACCTTCTTCTCGGCTTCGAATCTCAAGACGTAGTTCAAACCGGAGCAACCCCCGCCTCTGACGCCCAGTCTCAGGCCTCCCTCGAGAAGCCCCTCTGCTTCCAGGCCTTCTTTGATTTTGTGCGCTGCTTGTTCTGTGATTTGGATTGACATGATCTCTTATTCGCTACTGTCCCTACGGGTGCTAACCTCTAAGACGCTCAACTCAAGAGTCAGTTTCAAAATCGCAACCCGAACTTCTCTGCGTGATCTCTCCGGTTCGGTCCTTGTCCAAGGGTCTCCTCTGAAGGTGTAGCCCAATGGGAGGGATCATGTCAAGCTGTTGGAGCACTGGAAGACTCCATCGGTTGCGAGTCAGCACGATCCGTGATATCGACTGGCCTATGAGGAAAGGCGTTGCTTCGGTGATTCTAGCCGCTGGTTTTTCCCGTCGAATGGGGAGTCCCAAACCGCTGCTCAAGCTGAGGGGGAAGAGTTTTCTGCGGACCATCATCGACCGTCACAGGTCATCTTCCCTGCCTGTCTGTGTGGTTTTGGGCCGTCACAATCTTCACGTCGCAGAGGAAGTGGATTTGTCCGATACCACCGTTCTTGTGAATCCCGATCCGAGTAGGGGAGCCCTCTCGAGCCTGCTCGTTGCCATGGGGCATCTCGGTGAACCGGAAGGACTCCTGATTCATCCAGTTGATCACCCGCTGGTGTTGGCCAGCACGGTAGAGTGCCTGGTCCAACGTCATCGCCTCTTGCCCGCCTCCATCCTGATACCCTCTGTTCACGGAAGGAAGGGCCATCCTGTGCTCTTTCCCCGGCGTTTTTTCTTCGACCTGAGACAAGCTCCACTGGAAGAGGGTGCGCGCTGGGTCGTTCATCAGAACCCCGCCTCTACCTTTCTGGTACCGGTCGAGGATCCGGGCATTCTGGTAAACATCAACATCCCGGCTCAGGTCAGCCGGCTGGCCAGAGGATAGGTCCTTGGTGGCACCGACGACTCACCTGGGTAAGGACCAGATCACCGCCTTGGTGTAGGAATTTTTCAGGGCGACACCCTTATCACCCCAGGAGTCTTTTTCGCCATAGACGATGTAATAGGCTGTGACGATTCGACCGTCGGGCCGCTGGATCGACGCGGGATATCCCAGATCGCCGTGATCGCCGTCCCACGCCAAGAGGATTTGGTTCTGCTTTTCCCAGGTAGCGCCCTCATCCCGGCTGATCATGGCGCGGACCCCGTAGGGCTGGTGGCGAACTCCGTGGGTCATGAGGAGACGTCCGTCGGCCAGCATCAGCAGGTCCGCCGGATGCTCGGCTCTCCCGGTGACTTGAGCCGGCTGGCTCCAAGTCTTTCCGCCATCCGAGGAGAAGGACAGGGAAGTGGAACCCCCGTCCTTTCGCAACGCTGCAGCCAGCTTTCCCGAGGGCAGGAGCACCATACAGGTCTCGTTGAAATGGCGGGCGATCACCGTGTACTCCCCCCAGGTCCTCCCCCCGTCCCGGGAGCGGACGAGGAAGGAGGTCATGGGCTGATTCGGTTCCCGAGGCGAGGGGGCACCGTGGCCCGAGAGGAGCACCGTCCCATCTTCCAACTCCACGGGTCGGCCGAAGGGATAGAGCCATCCCAGGGGGGTGGTTTCCAGCCTGACCGGTTTGCTCCAGGTCAGGCCGTGGTCCTGGGAACGCAGGGTGTAGGTATCGGCGCTCCAGCCTTCTCCGGTGTAGCGCTTGCCGGTCCAGGTGTAGGAGACCACTCCTGCGATGAGGGTCCCGTCCGAGAGGCATCCCATGGCGTCGATGGCATCGTCATGGCCTGGAAGATCGAAGACGGTGACCTGTTCCCCCCAGGTCCTGCCGCCATCTCGGGATCGAACGACATCCGCCCTCCCGGATTTGCCCACGTGGGCTGCCCCCGCCTTCACCGATGCCAGCAGATGACCGTTCTTCAGAATCTCCAGGCGCGGAAAGTAGCCTCCAGGGGCCACGATCACTCGCTCGGCCTCCAACTCGTCCATGACAAAGGCTTCCTGGGCAAAGACGCTCTGGGCGAGTAAGTAGACGGTAAATACGAACAGGGTACATCCTCCCGTCGCGCGGCCTCCCATCTCTCGGACGTTCAGGACTGTTTGCTCTCTCATCATCATTATTGGCGTCTCCGTGGATCGTGAACGCGATCTTTTTACCGTAGCATCGAACTCCCTGGGTAGCTCTTGACCATCTAGCCCACTGCTGTCCGGTCTATTTTTCGAGGTATAGCTGAAAGCCTTATGTAACGGGGCTTTGGGGCGATGGTGAAAGAAGGGGGTTGTCC
>JAKZYH010000153.1:0-18989 GCA_047514575.1 Acidobacteriota bacterium
TCTCCCATGAAGATCTCGGCCGTATGGGTGTTGTACCAAAGGAATCCCAGGCTGGCTCCTACCATCGCTCCGCAGAAGATCGTCAGCTCACTAGCATAGGTGTTCTTGATGAGGCCGAGATAGGTTGCAAACGTCGCATGCCCGGTAACGTACGTGAGCACCGTCAGGGCCGAAGCTGCTATCACGACCAGTCCCGCGGCAAGACCGTCCAACCCGTCGGTCAGGTTCACCGCGTTGGAGCTTCCAACGATGACAAGGGCGATGAAGATGATCAGGGGTATGAAGGTTGAGACACCTAGGATGACCCAGTCCATTTCGGGCGTAAAACGTTTGAAGACGGGCACACTCAGCTGGGTGCTGTAGAGCCCCCAGTCGTGCAAGGCAATCAGGGTGAGACCAAAACCCGCCGCGATGAGGACCTGCATCAGAACCTTCCAGCGGCCGCGCAGACCCAAGGACCTCTTGTTGGAGATTTTCAGATAGTCATCGATCAGCCCCACGGCAGCGAAGAGCAGGAGGGAAGCCATCGCAGTCCAGACGTAGAAATTGGTCAGATCAGCCCAAAGCAGGGTAGGCAGGAGGATGCTTATGACGATCAGAATACCACCCATGGTGGGAGTACCCGCCTTTTCGTAGTGGCTGGTCGGACCCTCCTGCCTGATGTATTGACCGATCTGAAAGGCCTTCAGCTTTCTGATCAACCAGGGCCCCAGCAACATGCTGATGAGTAGAGCCGTGAGGGACGCATACGCGGTTCGAAAGGTGATGTACCTCACCACATTCAGCACCGAGAACTCATCGTGGAACGCATACAGGATGTGGTAAATCAACGTGACTCCCCCTCCAGGAATTGAACGACGCGATCCATTCGGACACCTCGAGAACCCTTGATCAGCAGAAAGTCTCCACCGTGGACCACACTGCCGAGATACCCTGCCGCCTCTTCCGAATTCTCGAACTGCAGCACATTCTGGGTGGACAACCCTGCTTGGATCGCTCCCTCCGCAATCTGGCTGCCGTTCCCTCCTACCGCGATCAACAAGTCAGGTCTGGCCTTTGCTGCAGCTCGTCCTACCCTTCGGTGCAACTGGGGTGACTCGGGTCCCAATTCGAGCATTTCGCCAAGGACCAGGATTTTGCGCCGAAACTTCTGAAGATCGGCAACGGTCTCCAGGACGATTTCAACCGCGCCGGGACTGGAGTTGTAGGAGTCATCCCAGATCGTGAGCGGCTCCCCATTGCGTCGATCCAGCTGGAGGATCTTCCCGCGCATCAACGGTGGGGTAAGCCGGGAAGCTCCCTCGCAAACTTGCTCCGAGGTCACTTCGAAAGCTAATGCGACAGCGATGGCTGCCGCCAGGTCATACAGGAAGTGTCGACCAACGAAGGGGACCGATGTGATATGCCGACGCCCAGCGGTCTCTACCTCGAACACCGTCTTGGACAGAGCCTCGGAACGGGTATTCAAGATCCTGACATCGGCACGGTTTTCCAGCGAGAAAGAGACTTTCCTACCCGAATAGCCTGCGGCCAGACCGGAGACACGGAGGTCGTCCGCATTGAAAAAGAGGATCCCGTCTTGTGGAAGCGCTTCTAGAATCTCTCCTTTCGCAGCTGCGATAGCGTCGAGACTGGGGAAGAATTCGAGGTGTACCGCTGCCACATTGGTAATCACAGCCGCATCGGGACTGCAGATCTCTGCCAGGGACCGAATTTCACCCGGGTGATTCATTCCCAGTTCCAGAACTGCCAGCTCGTGCTCCTGCCTCAACCGGAGTAGAGACAGAGGGACTCCGATCTCATTGTTGAAATTTGCGGGCGACTGAAGCGTGCGGAATCGTTGGCCAAGTAGCTCTGTGATGAAAACACGCGTGGTGGTCTTGCCGATGCTTCCGGTGACTCCGATGATCGAGCGGGCCCACGTCTTCCGAATATAGCGGGCAAGCCTCTGGAGGGCCTGAGTGGTATCCGGAACCTGGAGAAAGATCCGGTCCTCCCAATGAGAACGCTCCGCTACGGGCTCTGAGGAGACAATGATTGCGGCACCCTTCTGGAGAGCCTCGGGAATGAACCTGTGCCCGTCATGCCGCTTGCCCTCGATGGCAATGAAGCACGTCCCGGGCTCTAGCCGACGGGTATCGATAGCCACCGGTGGGAAGGGGCCATGCCCGAATCGGTGCGGACCCTTTCGTTCCCCCCAGGAGGCCTCCATGGCCTCGACTGCCTGATCTAGCGTCAAGTCGATCATGCCAATTCCCGCACGACTTCTCTGTCGTCGAAAGGGATCTTCTCACCCTGGATCTCCTGGTAGGTCTCGTGTCCCTTCCCCGCCAGCAGAAGGATGTCTCCCGGGTTGGCGAACTCTAAGGCTCGTTCGATCGCGCTCCTCCGATCCGTGATGGTTTCGTAGTTGGTTCGGCCTTCGGGAATGCCCGAACAGATTTCTTGCATGATTTCGGCCGGATCCTCGTCGCGCGGATTGTCTGAAGTAATGAAAACCCAGTCGGCTCCTTCCACCGCGATTGCCCCCATCTGGGGACGCTTGCCACGATCTCGATTCCCTCCACAGCCGAAGACACAGAGAACGCGCTTCTGGGTCAGTTGTCGACAAAAATCGAGGACCTTCTGCAAAGCGGTGGGAGTGTGGGCGAAATCGACGAGAACAGCGTAATCGGGGCTCACGGCAACCCTCTCGAACCTTCCTGGCACCCGCTTCAAGCTCGCCACTCCTCGACGAATATGGTCGTCGGAGACACCGATCAAATGGCAGGCAGTGGCGGCAGACATAAGGTTGTAGAGATTGTGTTCACCCAATAGCGCACTGCGAAGAGAGAGTCGATGCCCAAAGAAGCTGAGGTCCACTTCGGTCGCATCGACGGAGATTTGCTGAGCCAACGGAAAGACATCGGCAGTCCGATCCAGGCCGAAGGTGACCACCTGCGTCCCCGGGGGGGTCTCGATTCTTCGAGCGTATGGGTCATCCTGATTGAGAACGGCGAAGCGGAGTCCCGGGTTGTAGGAATGGTGGAAGAGAAGGTGCTTGACCTGGAAGTACTCCTCCATCGTCTCATGGAAGTCCAGGTGATCCTGACTCAAGTTAGTGAAGACCCCTACGGGGAAGCGGCACTTGTAGACCCGGTGAAATGCGAGGGCGTGAGAAGAAACCTCCACGGCACCCCAGCGACAACCCTCTCCAACCGCTTCGGACAGGATCCTCTGGACGTCGATCGCCTCGGGCGTGGTTCGCTCGGTTTCCCAACTTTTGCCGCGCAGGGAGGCGTGAACGGTGCCCAGCAGAAGACCCGGGGCCTGCTGCTCCAGCATGGCGTAGATCAGGAAAGCCGTCGTGGTTTTCCCATTGGTTCCCGTGATTCCGACTAGTTGAAGGCGCTCGGAGGGCTGATCGTTGAAGGCATTGGCAACGCAGGCCATGAAGGGTCGGATGGTGGTGACCCGAATCCAGGAAAGAGGAAAGTCCCTTGGCTTTTCCCGCTCCGATACAACGGCTACGGCTCCCTTCTGTAGAGCCTGGTCGAGGTGCATATGACCGTCCGTGACCAGTCCTTTGATCGCAAAGAACAGGCTGTTCTGGACGACCCGACGTGAATCATATTCCAGAGCACCGATCTCAGGATCTCTTTGGTCATTGCCGTTCTGAAGCAACACCCCGACTTGTGCCTTGGAGAGCAATCTGCTTAGACGCATGAATGGACGATCCTCTATTGCCGAAAAACACCTCGCTGACCGTCTTCTTGAAGACTCGGGATCCGGATGGTGGACGCTGACCAATGGCATCACCACTACCGTGTACCTGCAGTCGCAGACCCAGACGGGAGCATTCTCGAGCAACCTCTCGTAGACTGAGACCCGTGAAATCGGGCATTCGAAAGGAACCGGTTGCCACCGTTACGGTTCGATTGGAATGAAGAGGAGGCTCCTCACCCATCAGGCCCAGGACTGTCTGCTCCAGCTCCTCAGCCGGCAGTCCCTCTTTCTCTCCGGAGTCGTCACGGTCTACCTGAAACTCCCCACGCCCGTTTTCGGGAGCAGATTCAGCCAACTGCCGGTTGGGCGGATCTGCCCGCGTAGGACGATCGCGCGGGACTTTCAGATGGATCAAGGATCGCTCCATGATCTGTTTGAAGGCCGGTGCTGCCACGACGCCACCGTATGACGCTCCCTTCGGTTCATCGATGACTACAATAGAGGCCAGTATCGGATCGTCCAAAGGGGCGAAACCCGCGAAGGAAGCCACGTACTTGGTCTTAGAGTATGCTCCATCGACGAACTTCTGCGCTGTCCCCGTCTTGCCGCCGGAGGAATAGCCACTCAGTCGAGCTCGCCTTCCCGTTCCTGCTTCTACCGCAAGGGCCATAGCCCGCCTCATCTCGCGGGCGGTAGTAGGGGACAAGATCGCTTCCCGCTGCGGTTCGGACTCGTCAAGCACATCTCCCCGAGCCGAGAGAATCCTGTTCACGATTCGAGGCTTTACCAGATAACCATCGTTGGCGAGAACCGCGAAGGCTCGCAGTACCTGCAGCGGCGTAACGCCGATCTCCTGCCCAATCGAGAGAGCTCCGATGGAAACCCTAGACCAGCGGGAGGGTGGGGCAAGCAGGCCTACCTGCTCTCCCGGTAGTTCAATGCCCGTCTTGGCGCCGAAGCCGAACTTCCGAATGTAGGTGTGCAGGCGCTCATCCCCTAGACGAAGCCCAAGTTTGATCGTACCCACGTTGCTCGACCGGGCCAGCACCTCGTTGAAAGTGAGCGTCTGGAAACCCTTGGCTGCCTCACGGTAGACCTTTCCACCCAGCTTCACCGTCCCAACGCGGCAGTCAATCGACTCGTCGGGATTCGACAATCCCTCATTCAGAACGGCGGCCAAGGTGACGATCTTGAAGGTCGACCCAGGTTCGTAGATGTCTAGGATAGCCCGGTTCCGAAAGTTCTCCAGCTTGGACCTGCTGTAATTATTGGGATTGAACCCAGGATAGGAAGCCATGGCGAGGACTTCGCCACTCTGGACGTTCATGACAATCGCGGATCCGCTCTTGGCCTGGTAGGACTCTACCGTATGGTTCAGGACCTGCTCTACCGCGTGCTGAATGGACTGGTCCAGGAAGAGCACCATAACGTTGCCACTAGTGGGCGACTCATCCGCCTCTCGACCGTAGCGGCGACGCTTGGCGTCGAAGCGGAAGTTGACGCGCCCCTCGCGCCCCTTGATCTGGTCATCGTAGACAAACTCGAGGCCGCTCAGCCCTTTGCCGTCGACACCGACGAACCCGAGAACGTGGGCCGCCAGTTCACGGTTGGGATAGACTCGCTTACTGTCCCCAGCCACATCGATACCTGCTAGCCTCAGCTGCCTGATCTGGGCCATCTGACGTGGAGAGATCTCTCTAGCAAGGTATCGAAATCTCGTTTCTGAAATGAGCTTGTCGTAGAGCTCCTGCTCGGCGAGCCCCAGAATAGGCGCCAGCTGCCGCGCGGCTCCCGCCGGGTCATCAACCTTGTGCGGATGAGCTTGCACAACACCGGCTTCTACGCTGATAGCAAATTCCTCCAAATGGCAATCCAGAATTTCTCCTCGCCGGGAGCGTAGATCGACGTAGCCCTTGCGCTGTCGCAGAGCCTTTTCCCGATAGTCGTCGCTCTCAACTACCTGGAGCTGAACCAGTCGTACCGACACCGCCAGGAACCAAAGCACGACCGACAAATAGAAGATCAGAAGCCGGCTGGTCCTGGGCACCCCAGTCATCCGGCTCCCACCGTCATTCATTTAGGTCCTTAGGCCCAGGAATGGACTCCGCCAGCAGATTCTTGGCCGATTCCGAGTGGAGCACCCCTTCCACGATCCGCACTCCTGCCTGGTTGGAGCGAACCAGACCCAACTCTGCGGCCAGTCGATCAATTTTTTCCGGGTTGACCAGGGATGAATGCTCGGCGCGAAGCGCACCGATAGCGTCGGACAATTGGGCATTCTCCTGCCTGAGCGCTTCGATTCGATAGGAACTGCTGGTAATCGCATCCTGCGACCAGACGTATCCCAGGATCAGGCTGGTCATCAGTCCAGCCAGGGCGATGCACCGTGGCATCCAAAGATAGGACGGCTCACTCTTGCCCCTGAACGACTGGTTCTGAAACCTCTGCGTACCAAGATCTACCATGTTATCGATCCTCCTTTGGCGATGCATACCCGGACTCGGACAGCCGTTGCACTGCTCTGAGCTTCGCGCTTCGGGCTCGAGGGTTACGCTGTACTTCGGGTAGCGATGGAGTCACCGGCTTCTTGGTCAGAATCAAGACCCGCTCGAGTCGGGGACAGTCGCAGAAATCCCGGCGACGACGGCAGATACATCTCCCTGCCTCCCGCTGGAACGTCCGTTTCACGATTCTGTCCTCGAGACTGTGAAAAGCAATGACCACCAGAGACCCACCCGGCTTCAAGAACTGGACAACTTCGGTCAGAATCTGCTCCAGACCTGAAAGCTCCTGATTGACTGCGATGCGGAGTGCTTGAAACACCTGGGTGGCGGGGTGGAGACGGGATCCCCGGGGCCGACCTTTGACCCGCTCCACCAAATCCGCCAGCTCCGTGGTGGTACCCAGCTTCGACCGTCGCCGCACTGCGACGATGGCTGCGGCAAGCTTGCGCGCCGCCTTCTCTTCGCCATAGCGCCATAGGATCTCGGCCAGGCGCTCTTCAGAAAGCTCGTTCACCAACTGGCTTGCCGTCAGCTCTTGATCTCGGTCCATCCTCATATCCAGAGGGCCCTCTAGCTGAAAGCTGAAGCCCCTTTCCCCCGAGTCGAGCTGAAAGGACGACATCCCAAGGTCGAGCAGACAACCATCGATCGATTGAATTTCTAGAGTGGCCAGCAGCGACGGCAGGTTCTTGAAGTTCTCATGGTGAACGGTGAAATTTTCAAACTCCCCAGCAAGGCGTTTTCTGGCTTGTTCCAGAGACCCTGAGTCCCGGTCCAGAGCGACCAGATGACCCAGCCCCTGGAGTCCCCCAAGGATGCCTGCAGAGTGTCCGCCCAGCCCGGTGGTGCAATCGACGTAGACGCCCCCGGGTCTGACCCCGAGGAATTCAAGGACCTCTTGGTACAGAACCGGATCGTGCCGCAAGCTAGCCCCCATTTCCAAAGCGCCCCCTATGCCGCTTTGCAGCGGCACGCTGCTACCGGCAAAGGCGGAAGTGCGTCCGCGTCCGGCGCTACGGCATCCACCAGAACAAGCGACCCTTCGTCGTGAACGACCAGGGAGGCCAGTGCGATGCCCTTTCGAGTCATCCCCAGCAAAACCCAACTCCGTCATAGTCCCAACTCCGCCAAGACCCTGGCGTCGCTCTCCGTATAGGGATCCGATTCCAACAGGCGGGTGAAGCGCTCCCTATTCCAAACCTGCAGATAATTGAGGTACCCCATGACGGCCACCTCTCCACTGATCGACGCCTCTTTACGCAAATGAGGAGGAATCACGACCCGTCCCTGCTTGTCCATCGAGACCACTTGCCCGTAATAGTTCGTATTGCGAAGAAACTTCAGCTTCTCAGGACGCATCTTCGGGGGCTCCAGGAGTTTGGCCTCGATCTGCTCCCACTCACTGAGGGGATAGACGAGCACGTTCTCCCCAGTCGTGCTGGTGACGTAAAGATCCACTCCATACTCCTCATCGATAAGCCTTCGATACGAGACGGGAATCTTGATCCGCCCCTGAGTATCGACTTTGGTGGGAAAGTTGCCTCGAAACACGATGCGTCACGCGCCCCATCTAATCCTAATGGATCCTAAATTAACTAATTTGTGCCAAAATAGTCCACAATTCTCCATCTGTCAACAAGAAAAAGGCATCCGCTCCTAAAGTGCGCCCGAAAAATGTCAGATAGGCGTGCTAGTTCGACTTGGACCTGGGTGCCGGCTCGGGGTTGGGTGGAGTCTACTTATGTCGGGGCTCAACAAGGGCGACACAGGGGAAAAATCCGAGGTATTCGCGGAGAAGGCCCACCTCCGCTTCCAGACAAATGTAAGAGCAAATTCTCAGAATGCGAGAGCTATATAGCATAGCAGCTAGATGGGATAAGTCCGGAGGATTTCCAAAGCCCGTGTCACTGCCTCTTCGGCGGCAACCTCTGCAACCGCCGCGTCTTTGCGTGAGAAGACTTCGACTTTCCCCTCTCGAAGCTTGTTGCCGACCGTGATTCGCACCGGGATCCCGATGAGCTCTGCGTCTTTGAACTTGACCCCAGGACGCTCATCCCGATCGTCCAGGAGGCAGTCGACCCCTTTTTCTTCCAGGGCCTCACAGAAACCCTCAGCCGCCTTCATCTGATCGCCGTCGCTGACGCGAAGGACGGTGACAACGGCCTGAAAGGGGGCGATGCTCCGAGGCCATACGATTCCCTTGTCGTCGTGGTAGAGCTCGACGGCTGCCGCCATGATCCGTTCCACTCCGATCCCGTAGCTACCCATGGTCACTGGCACTTCTCGACCTTCCTTATCGAGGACAGTTGCTTCCATGGAATCGCTGTACTTACGGCCTAGCTTGAAGATATGGCCGATCTCCAACGCCTTGGCTACTTCCAGGGGTTCTCCACACGACAAACAAATATCGCCCAACTCTATTTCTCGCAGTTCGACAAAGGGAGCCTCGAAGTCTCTGCCGGGAGAAACATGAAGAAGGTGGTAGTCGTCCTTGTTGGCTCCACACACCAGGTCGCGGCGCCCCTGAAGTGCCTGATCCGCCCAGATGGGCATATCCCGAACACCGACCGGCCCCAGACTTCCTGGATCTGCTCCAAAGGCTTCGACAATCTCTTCAGGATGGGCCGGACGGAAGTTCTCGGTCCCCACCTGGCTACCCAGTTTGGCCTCGTTCAGCTGATGATCCCCTCGTAGCAGCACCAGCTGGGCCTGGCCCTGCACCATGTAGACGAGCGACTTGATCTGGCGTGACTCGGGGATGTCCAGAAACTCGCTAACCTCGCGTATCGTCTTGCGACCGGGGGTGTGCACCTCCTGAGGCAAGTCCTCACCGTCCGGATCTTGCGCGGACTCGACGCGGGACCGAGCCCGGTCCCGGTTGGCTGCATAGCCGCAAGAGCAGGTGACGATGTAGTCCTCTCCGGCATCAGTGCGTACCATGAACTCCTGAGACTCGCTGCCTCCCATGGCACCCGATTCAGCCTCGACTACCAGATACTCCAGTCCACAACGATCGAAGATAACGCGGTAGGCTTCCTCGTGAAGCTTGTAACTAGCGTCGAGTCCCTCCTGGTTCAGGTCGAAGCTATAGGAGTCTTTCATCAGAAACTGGCGCACTCTCAAGAGTCCCGACTTGGGCCGGAGCTCGTCCCTAAACTTGGTTTGTATCTGGTACCAGATCTGGGGAAGTTCCCGATAGGAGCGGACTTCGTCGCGGGAGAGAGAGGTAAACACTTCCTCGTGGGTCATTCCCAGGCACATGTCACGACCGCCCCGATCTCGCAGTCGAAACATGTTCTCTCCCATGACCTCCCATCGCCCGGATTCCTTCCACAGCTCGGCCGGATGAAGGGCGGGCAAATGAAACTCCTGGGCTCCGATTCGATCCATTTCCTGGCGCACGATCTCTTCGATCTTCAGCAGGGTGCGTCGGGCCAGCGGTAGATGCGAGTAGATCCCTGCACTCAGCTGACGAATCAGTCCTGCTCTGAGAAGCAGCTTATGGGAGGCAACTTCGGCTTCGGAGGGAACATCGCGAAGGGTGGGAATGAACAGTCTAGACCAGCGCATCGGGACGCTCGTTTTATCTGTTTGACCAGATCAAGTCAAGTGAGCTACGATCGAATTTACTCATCACGAAGAGGTAAGGGCCCTGAAAGATGCGCATCTCGATCGCCGGCGACCACGTCGGATTTGAGCTCAAGGCAGAGGTCAAAACACTGCTGGAGCAGCGCCAACATCGGGTCACCGACATGGGAACCTCCAGCGCTGAAAGTGTCGATTACCCAGACTATGCGGCGGCTGTCGCTGGAGCGGTCTCAGCGGGCGAGGCAGACCGGGGCGTTCTGGTCTGTGGAACCGGCATCGGGATGTCGATCGCTGCCAACAAGTTTCCCAATGTACGCGCCGCCTTGTGCCATGACGTGGAGACCGCTCGCCTGAGCCGGCAGCACAACGACGCCAATGTGCTGGCCATTGGCTCTCGGGTCTTGGACACGGAGAAGGCTCTGGCGATCGTCCAGGAGTGGATGGATACCACTTTCGAGGGTGGTGGCCGACACTCTCGCCGTCTCCAAAAGATTTCGGATTTGGAAGTCGACGCCTGAATCCCCTTTTCGCAAGGGACTGAGAACGGCTCCGCAGGAGAAAATGCCAAAGATACATCGGTCATTGGCCGAGACAGACCCGGAGGTGGCCGAGGCCATACAGCTGGAAACCCAGCGGCAGACCCAGACCCTGGAGCTGATCGCTTCCGAGAACTTCGTTAGCGAGGCTGTCCTCGAGGCAATGGGCTCGGTCTTCACCAACAAGTACGCAGAGGGCTATCCGGGGCGCCGCTATTATGGCGGCTGCGAGAACGCTGACGTGGTGGAGAGCCTCGCCATCGAACGGGCCAAGAGACTGTTTGGCGCGGATCACGCCAATGTCCAGCCCCACTCGGGCACCCAGGCCAATATCGGAGTCTACCTTTCAGTACTGGAACCGGGCGACAAGATCCTGGGGATGAACCTGTCCGATGGTGGCCATCTGAGTCATGGCCACCCGCTGAACTTTTCGGGCAAGTATTTTGAAGTGGCTTTCTACGGCGTCAACCGGGAGACCGAGCAGATCGACTACGATGCCCTGGAGGACCTGGCCCAAAAAGAGAGGCCCAAGATGATCGTGGCCGGGGCCAGTGCCTACAGTCGCACCATCCATTTCGAGCGGCTGGCCCAGATTGCCGAGAAGGTTGGCGCTTTCCTGCTGGCCGACATTGCCCACATTGCTGGAGCGGTGGCAACCGGTCTGCATCCCAGTCCGGTTCCCTGGGCGGACTTCGTCACCACCACGACCCACAAGACGCTTCGTGGACCTCGCGGCGGAATCGTTCTCTGTAAAGAAGAGCACAAAAAGGCTCTCGATCGGCTCATGTTTCCGGGCATCCAGGGAGGACCTCTGGTTCATGTCATCGCCAGCAAGGCCGTCTGTCTGAAAGAAGCCATGGAGGATGATTTCAAGCTCTACCAGCAGCAGGTCCTGAGCAACGCGCAGGCACTCGCTCAGGCTGTCGCCAACGAGGGATTCCGCATCGTCTCGGGCGGAACCGACAATCATCTCTTTCTGCTGGACGTTTTCTCTCAAGGCCTCACCGGAAAACAGGCGGAAGAGGCCCTGGGACAGGCATCGATCACCGTCAACAAGAACACCATTCCCTTCGATTCCCATCCTCCGATGGTCACCAGTGGCGTCCGAATCGGAACGCCCGCGGTGACGACCAGTGGGATGAAGGAAGCGGAGATGAATCGAATCGGGGGATGGATCGGGCACGTCCTGAAGAACTCGCAAGACCCGGCTTTCCTGCGCCAGGTGGGACAGGAAGTACAGTCTCTGACCGATCAATTTCAGTACTACAGGCATCGCCTAGCCGAGCCTGCGTCCGGCATCCGTTGACTCACCACCAGACAACCAACCTAGACGAGATCTTCGGGCCTGAGGGTCTGCTGCATCAACACCTGTCCCATTACGAGTTCAGACCTTCCCAACAGACGATGGCTGAGGCCATTGCCAGGGCCATCGAAGAGCGTCATCATCTGTGTCTGGAGGCGGGAACCGGTACCGGTAAAACACTGGCGTACTTGATCCCTGCCCTGGCCAGCGACCGCCGCGTCATCATCTCGACCGCGACCAAGAACCTTCAGGAACAGCTCTTTCTGCGAGACATTCCATTCCTCCAGAAGCACCTGTTCCCCGAGGTGGCAGTCACCTATATGAAGGGCCGGCAGAACTATATTTGTCTCAAGAAGTTCGAGGAAGCGACTCGGCAGAAGGCTCTTTCGGGTGAGCTTGCCGAGCGTCAAGAGGCGCTCTCGGATTGGATCGCCAAGACCGAGACCGGTGACCGTGCTGAACTGAGCTGGATCAGCGATCGAGATCCTCTCTGGCAGCAGTTGGACGCGCGCAGTGAAACCTGTACGGGGCAGAAGTGTGACTTTTTCGAGCAGTGTCCCATCACTCGGATGCGCCAGAAGGCACTGGAATCCGACGTGATCGTGGTGAACCACGCCCTACTCTTCGCCAATCTCGCACTCGAAAGCGACGAGATCGGTCGAATTCTTCCGGACTTTTCCATCCTGGTCCTGGACGAGGCGCACGAAGTCGAGGATGCCGCCTGCACCTACTTCGGGAAGCAGGCCAGCAGCTACCAGATCGAGGAGCTCTGCCGCGACTTCCTGAAGACGTTCAAGGATGGTCTTTACGACCGCGAAGTGGGGGAACTCGAAACCCGATCTCGAGTCCTCTGCGACGCCTTTCCAGCGCAGGAAGGAAGATACCCCCTGAGCTTCTTCGACCGGGACGCTGGAGAAGCCGTGGATCTAAGGGAGGGGGCATCCGCCGCCTATCAGCGACTGAAGGCGACCCTCCAGAAGCTCTACTTCTCGCTCCAACGCCAGGGCCATCGTCCCCCCGAAGCAGACGCCCTGATTCGCCGACTGGAACAGCTGCTCACCTCCCTCGAGGAAGTCTTCGACAAACACGATCCCAACAGCGTCTATTGGCTGGAAAGGCGGGGGCGAGGCGTCTTCCTGAACCTCAGGCCCATCGATGTGTCGTCCATTCTGCAGGAGAACCTGTTTGCCCGAACCGACACCACCATTCTGACCTCTGCGACCTTGACCACCAACTCCAATTTCGAATACCTGAAGGAGCGGCTGGGAGTGCCCGAACCCACTGAGTTGATCGTACCCAGCGAGTTCGACTTTTCCCAACAGGCCATCCTCTACCTTCCTCGAGATTTTCCGGAACCTCGTGCTCCCCACTATCTCGACCAATTCCTCGAGGAAGTCGGCCAGATACTGTCGCTGACCGAGGGACACGCTTTCCTGCTCTTCACCAGCTTCCAGCAGATGAACCGTGTCTACGAAGCTCTCTCAAAAACCACTGCCTACCCTTGGCTAAGACAAGGAGATAGACCCAAGAGCCAATTGCTTCAAGCCTTCAAGGAGACCCCGCATGCCGTGCTTCTTGCTACCTCCAGCTTCTGGCAGGGAGTCGACGTCCAGGGGGACTCCCTGCGTGCTGTTGTCATCGATAAGCTTCCCTTCCAGGTACCCACAGAACCCGTGGTAGCGGCCCGAATAGAGAGGCTGGAAAAGCAGGGCGTGAATTCCTTCCTCCGCTATTCGGTGCCGGAAGCCATTATCACCCTGAGACAGGGTCTCGGACGACTGATCCGCTCGCGTCAGGACCGCGGTGTTCTGGCTATTTTCGACAGCCGCCTCCGTACCCGGAGCTACGGCCAGCTGTTCTTGCAAAGCTTGCCAAACTGCCCTGTCACCGATAATATGAACTTTATCGAACAGTTTCTAAAAAAGGGCGCTGGCGACTTGGGCGCTGATAGCCCAGCCTGACCGGCGACTATCAGCAGGAAGAGGAAAGCGATGAGACAAAAAATTGCTCTGACTTGTATCGCCGTTTTCGTATTAGGCACATCTCTACAATGGGTCCAGGCTCAAAGTGTAGGACCCATTCGAGGTGAGGTGAAAGATGAACAGGGAAATCCGATCAAGGATGTCGAAATCAGGATCCAGGCTCAAAGAGGCAAGCGCGAGTACAAGACAAAAACCAACAAGAAGGGCGAGTACTACTACGGATCCGTGAGCCTACAGTTCACTTATCGGGTCATCGCCGAAAAGGAAGGATACCGAACCGAGTTCGAACAGCACGTCAAGGCTGGCTTCGGCTCTGGCGACAACTTCGGTGATCGACACCAAGGACTCCGGGAAGAGGTCAATTTCGTCCTGACAGAAGGCAAGTCGGGGAAACTCGATTTTGAAATGACCCCAGAGGAACGAGAGAAGATCCTCAAACAGCAGACAGTGCAGGCCGATGTCCAGAAGGCCTTCCAGCAGGGCTCAATGGCCCACAATCTGGGACAGTTTGAAGACGCTGTCGCGGCCTTCAAAAAGGCCCTGGAAAAGGATCCAGCGCGAGCCAACATCTGGGCCAGGCTGGGCAACTCCTACCTGGAGCTGAAAGATTTCGATCATGCCATCGAGAGCTACGAGGCCGCCATCGAGTTCGATCCTGAGAACGGAGGCTTCTATCAGAATCTGGGCGGAATCTATACCAAGAAAGGTGACACCAAGAAAGCTCAGGAGATGTATGAGAAGTCAGCGAGCTTCGCGACAAATCCCAGGATAGCTGCCGCCAACCACTACAACGCAGCTGTAGTCAACATCAATTCTGGGAACAGCAAGGCCGCGAGGGCTTCGCTCGAGAAGGCGGTCGAAGCCGATCCAACCCATGAAGAGGCGCACTATCAACTGGGCATCATCCTACTCGGAATGAACTTGATCGATGACGCAGTGAATCACCTGAACGAGTACGGAAAGTTGGCGCCCAAAGGTCCGAACGCCGAAGTCGCAGCCTCGCTGGTAGAACAGCTTAGTCAGAAGTAACCAGCGAGCTGCACTAGTGGGAAAAGAATTCTTCGGCTTCCCGACAACCGAGATTGGACAGCGTTGAAAGTGCGGAAAGTGCCGCGTTACGGACTTCTTCAGGTGCGGCCTGGGTCAGCGACACCATCTGATCCAGGACGGGACTCGGAACCTCTGTGGCGCGATGCCAATAGGAAGCAGCAATCTCTGTGACGGCCAGCACTCGGATCGCCAGATCCCCTTCCCTGGTGAAAGCGATCAGCTCGGCCTGAGCGCGCTCACTGCCTTGCTGAGCCAGGCTACCCAGCGACGACAGCACGCAGCAGCGCCGCTCCAGACGCGTTTCATCGGAACCCAAACGGATCTGAGAGATTTTCAAGAGGGGTTCAACTGCCAGCTCATCCCCGATTTCCCCCAGGGCGAAGATTATCGCAGTCTCGAGCGACTCGGTGCTGGGGTCCAGGAAGGTTTTTGGGCTATCGAAAAGCCTCGCGAGCGGCTCGATCGCTTGGGGATCGCCAAGGCTGGCAAGTGCCAATGCCGCAAACTCTTTCTCAACGACTTCGGCCGACTGCAAGAGTTTCAGCAGAGGAGCCAGGTAGCGTCTGGAGCGGATGACGCTCATATGAGGAAGGATGCGGTTGCGCTCCTCCTCTGTCCCAGTCTCAACGACACGCAGACAGGTCTGGATCAGCTGCTCACGGCTTCCGATGTCCTTTCCGCGATACAAGGTCTGGGGCAAAGTGGACTGCCTTTCGCTACGCCACCGATTCGACCCGCTCCTCCCACTACGATCACCCCTACTGCGCACTCCTAGCTTCTAGAAAAACCGAGGTTTATGATAACATACCCCCTCCAATGAAGAACAGGCTATACGCTGCGGGAGCTTTCGGCATTGCCGTTGGCTTCATCCTTGGTTTCTTTACCGCTAAATTCGGGAAGCAAGAGCCGATGGTAGCTCCCATCCAGCACACAGAGACGGGGCAGGGCACTCCCTCTGGACTTCCTGAGGGGCATCCGCCGGCTGAAGTCCTGGAAGAGCTGGGAAAACTCCAGGAGCAGGCTGAGGAGCACCCCGAAGACAAGCAGGTGCGGATCGTCCTGGGGAACTCATACTACGATATGGGACGCTTCGATTCCGCCGCTTCCTGGTACCAGCAAGCCCTGGATCTGGACCCTGAAAACCTCAATGTCAGGACCGACTTGGGAACTGCCCAGCTGTATCAGGGAAGGGTCTCCGAGGCAATCGAGACCTACCAGCGCTGTCTGAAGTTCGACCGCAACCACCCCCAGACCCTGCAGAATCTTGGAATAGCCTATTTCTCTTCGGGGAACTTTGCTTCGGCAATTGATGCCTGGGAGCGACTGCTGAGCGGTAATCCTGAATACCCTCACAGAGAGGAAATCAGAAAGCAGCTTGAGAACGCTAAGAAGCACTTGCAAGAGGGACGCTCCTGAACCATGGGCTGGCTCATTCGACTCGCTCTTTTTCTGATCGTATTGACCCTGGTAAGAAGTCTGGTCGCCAGGCTTTTCAACCCTAAGGGTCCCCAGCGCCGGAAACGACCTTCGCAACCCAGAACCAGGGCAAAGCGCACGATCGAGGGACATATGGTGAAGGACCCCCAGTGCGGCATTTATGTCGCCACCGACCTTGCCGTTACTGCGAGAAGCAAGGATCAGACTCTGCACTTCTGCTCCGAGGACTGCCGAGACAAGTTCCTCCAGGCCGCCCAATCTTAAGTGCTCCCTTCCATGAATACGATGATGTTTGCTGATGCAGCTTGTGAGGCGAGATCAAGGCAGGAGGAGGACGTCGATACCTGGCCATCTTCGACGAGGACGACGAACGGGGTCGATGCGACCAAACTGGAGAGATCGTCCACAAACATCATCGTATTTATGGAAGGGGGTACCAAAGAATCTCAAACTCCAAGCGACCCAGGCACATTCCCTTGAAAATCGGGATCATCGTAAAGCCTCATCGAACCGAATTTTCCCCGACTCTCCAGAGTACGCTCGACTGGCTGAAGTCCCGGGGCTGCTCTCTGCTAGTCGAAGAAAGCCTCCTGCAAAACTTCCGGATATCCGGCTATCAGGGAATCCCGAGAGAGCAAATCCCTCCATCGGCGGACGCGATTGTGGTGTTCGGGGGAGACGGCACCATTCTCTCGGTCGCTCGCACAATCGGCCAGAACAAGGCTCCCATTCTTGGCGTGAACCTGGGATCGCTGGGCTTCTTGACCGAGGTGACGCTGGATGAACTCCAAGGTGCTCTGGAATGCCTGATCGAGGGCCGATACCGCATCGATCGCCGGCACTTGCTGGAAGCGGAGGTCCGCCATGTCTCAGGCCAGGTCGAGACGCATCATGCCCTGAACGACGTCGTCATCAATAAGGGAGCGCTGGCAAGAATCATCCGGCTGGATACGTTCATCGACGAAGACTTCATGGCTACCTTTTTGGCAGACGGGATGATTGTGGCAACCCCGACTGGTTCGACAGCCTACTCGCTCGCCGCGGGTGGGCCAGTCATTTATCCTTCTCTGGAATCGACGGTCTTGACCCCTATCTGCCCCCACACCTTGACCAACAGACCAGTAGTCATTCCCGCCGAATGCAAGATACGCATCTCTCTCAGGGTCGGAGAAGACGTCACCCTGACAGTCGACGGACAGATCGGTGTTGCACTCCAGGAAGAAGACCAGATCATTTGCACCCGCTCGAAGCGCCAGATCGAGCTGATCCAACCCAGCGACAAAAGCTTCTTTGAGGTGCTGCGTGAAAAGTTGAGGTGGGCAGAGAGGGGAAAGCAAGAAAGCGCGGACGATGACCCAGACACGACTTGAGCGACTCTCAGAGCTGGCTCTCAGGAACCCCGGGGACCCCTTTGCTAGCTATGGGCTGGCCATGGAATACAGGCGACAGGATCGGAACCAGGAGGCGACCAACACCTTCGCGAAACTGATGCAGGAGCGCCCGGACTACCTCCCTACCTACCTTCAATACGGCACACTACTTCAGCAGACCGGGGAGATCTCTCGCGCGGAGGCAGTCTTCACTCAGGGGATCAGTACCGCCCAGGAGCAGGGAGATCAACACACCCGCGACGAGCTCAGCCAAGCCCTAGAACAGCTCCATGGGGAATAGCTGTTCCTAGCAGTTGCCTTTGCCCTCAAGAATCATTCCTGTGTCTTCCTCAACTGGAGACTGAGCCGAGGCACTCTTGCTCCCTTCTACACCCTCACCCTCAAACGACACCGGCCGGTTGGCTGAGCGATTCACCTGCAGGTTGAAAATGTCGAACCGATTGTAGTGTCCCACGACGTCGTGGAATTGCTTTTGGACAACACATTGCGATAGATCGATCTCACCATAGAGGATGCCCTCATCTTCACACTTGACCTCACCTACCACTCTTCCATCGGGTCCTACCAACATCGAGACAGCCCTGGGGCTGCCCTCCAGAATCCGCGCCGCATCAGCCCCCAGCGAGGCCAGCCGGTCGCGCATAGTCTCATCCATGAACGCCGAAACCACCAGGGTAAAGGCCTTGGCCTCAAAGGAATGGGCACCGGCTCGAATCTGGATCGCTTCGGCAAGATCGTAGTTTGCGCCTTCCTCCGGATCGCTGGTGGGCCAGACCGGGGGATAGGTGGCAACATGAACCTGCTCTCCCTGGGCCATCAGGGTGTAGCGGGCCAGCGGGTTGGTGTTCTCGCCACAGATAAGCACACCCAATCGTCCCAAAGACGTCTCACAAACCCGCGGCCCCGCACCGTCCCCGTTAGCCCAAACCAGCTTTTCGTAAAACGTGGGAACGATCTTTCGATGATGGTTTAGGATCGTCCCATCGGCTCCGATCAAGGCGTTGGAGTTCCAAATCGAACCCACGCTCGCCTCGCTACGTTCGTTGAACCCGAGGGACACGAAAACACCCTGCTCGCGGGCCGCTCCACGAATCTGCGCCATCTCAGGACCATCCACCAGAATCGAACCTTCCGCTAGAAGGCAGAAAAGATCGTGGTTGTAGATCGGTGCCCGCAAGGCACACCAGACCGGGAAAGCGGGTATGAATGCCTCCGGAAACACGACCAGCCGAGCTCCGTTGTGAGCGGCTTCGTCGATGACACTGCAGGCCTTTTTGACTGTCCGTTCCAGATCCAGAAATACGGGTGCTACATGCGCGGCAGCTACCTTGTACGGGGGACAACTCAGCGTCATGTGCCTACCTCAATTGCTGTACAAAAGTGAAAAGCCGGAACAGGCGGACCGAACCCCTAGTCCTGGTGGTATCGAAAACATAGAGTATAACCCAACCTGAAACTAGAACGATTCGTCGGAACGTCTGCACGTCTGAACG
>JAKZYH010000154.1:0-9562 GCA_047514575.1 Acidobacteriota bacterium
CCTGGTCAACCAGGAGTCGAAGGAGAAAGCCGCCTGAGTCTATTTACACACCTCTTGACATGAGCTCTACAGTCGTGCCGACCTGTTTAATATGGGCTGCTGCCTCGTCAAAGTCGGCTTCGGTTTGAAGGTGTTCCAGAATCAACGGGAGATCGGCCCCTATGCCCCCTGCTCGCCGCAGAAAAGTGGCATAGTCGAGGATCCCGCGCCCCGGGACTACTTCTTCGATACCGACCGTTCGGGCGTCGAGGGTCCAGTGGACGTCCTTGGCGTGACACGAAAGGATGCGACTGCCCAAGAGGTCGAAACAGTGGTCGATCATTCCGCCGGTGTCGTAGTAGGTACGTGGGTGCGTCACCAGATTGGCCGGATCCAGGTGGACGCCGAGTCCGGGCCGATCGATGGCTGCGATCAGGTCGAGATAGGCTTGTGGCCCATCCAGCAGAGTCCATGGACAAATCTCCAGGGTCAGCTTGGTGCGGGCGGGTCGGACCTGGTCGAGCACCTCACGAACCCAATCCACCACGTCGTCGAAGGCCCGTTCTGAAAAGTTCCCCGGGTGGTGTCCGACGTGGGAGTCCCATTGGTCCGTTTCGCAGTAGGATCCCACGACGGTGGGGCAGCAGATCGCTCCCACTTCGTCTGCCAGGGCCAGGATACTTTTGATCGAAGCAATGTTCTGGCCTCGTTGCCCAGGCTCCTGGTGCAGCGGGTTGACCCAGGCAGCTATCTCGGCAAGCAGGATGTCGGCCCGGTCAAGAGCGCTGGCAATATCGCGGACGGTTGCAGGCTGGTCCAGGACTTCAAGCGGCATGGCCGCCGCTCGGTAGCCCTTCTTACGACACTCGGCAACCAAAGCATCCGGGTCGTCCGTGTTCAGGTAGTCATCGATCGTTGCGCCCAAGCGCATGGCGAGTGTCGTCCCCTTAACCCGGTCAACCTAACAAACTGATCGGTGTTTCAGCCCAGAATTGCATCGATGGGCTTGCCGAAATCCAGCTCCAGGCGCTTGTGCCCGGGGACCTCCAGCCGCCGTGGATCCAGACCCAGCTGATGCAGGACGGTGGCGTGAATGTCCGTCACGTAGTGCCGATCTTCTACGGCGTGAAATCCGAGTTCGTCGGTGGCCCCATGGACGATGCCTCCCTGGATCCCGCCTCCCGCCATCCAGATAGAGAAGGCGTAGGGATGGTGATCGCGGCCGCCGCGTTCCCCCTCGACGCCGGGTGAACGACCGAACTCAGTGCCCCACACCACCACTGTGTCTTCCAATAGTCCCCTCTGCTTCAAATCCTTGATCAGGCCGGCAATCGGCTGGTCTACCTGAGCGCAGAGCTTGGTGTGGTTTTTCTTCAGATCACTGTGAGCATCCCACTGACCCGCGCCTCCCGCCCCATGGAACACCTGGACGAAGCGTACGCCTCGCTCCACCAGCCGGCGGGCCCTGAGACAGAGCTCCCCGAAGGCTCGGGTGTGATCCTGGTCCAGGCCGTAGAGCTTACGAGTCCCTTCCCCTTCCCCTGCGAACTCGAAGGCTTCGGGAACCGAGGTCTGCATTCGGAAAGCCAGCTCATAGGACTGGATCCGGGCGCGGAGCTCGCTATCTTCCGGATACTCTACCTGGGACAGCTGATTGAGGTGGTGGAGCAGGCGAAACTCGTTCTCCTGCTCTTCCCGGTAGACATCCGGACCCGGTTGGCCGAAGGGCAAGGGGTTGGGGCCATCCGTCAGCAGCGGGATACCGCTATGCTCAGGACCCAGATAGTCTGCTCCATAAACACCCGGTCCCCCGCAGCAGTTGGAGGTGCCCTCCCCCAGCACCACGAAAGAGGGGAGATTGTCATTCAGAGAGCCCAGACCATAGTGGACCCAGCCACCAATGGCTGGAAAGAAACCCTGATTGATATGACGACCAGTGTGAAACTGCAGCTGTGCTGCGTGGTCGTTGTCGGTCGTCCACATCGAGCGGACGATCGCGAGATCGTCGACACACTCGCTCAGATGGGGCCACCAGTCGGTGACCTCGACACCAGCCTCACCCCGCTTGGCATGGCCTACCTGCATGGGGTAGAGCTGATGCTTTATCTGGTGCGTACTTTCGGGGAAGAAAGAGACGAAGTTCTCGACATGGGGCGATTCCAGCACGTCCCTGTGGGGCGTCTCGTTGATCTGCATTCCCGCGTACTTGCTCAATTCTGGTTTGGGGTCGAAGCTCTCGAGGTGGCTCACGCCTCCCTGCATGAAGAGCCAGATGACGCGCTTGGCCCGGGGTGGGAAGTGAGGTTGGCCATCCGGCGGTCTCCATTCAGCCGTCGGTCCGCTACGAGCGACCCCATCCTTTTGTAGCATGGCTCCCAGGGCAAGACCCGTGAATCCCATACCACAGTCGGCCAAGAACATCCGGCGCCGAATCCTCCCACAGCCGGCTGTCCGATCGGCTTTCGCTGCTCTCTTCATCTCATTCCTCGCTAGCGCACAGTCACCAAATCATTGTGGTTGAAGAGGACGTGTACCAGGCTTTCCATGGCTCTCAGATCAGGTTCGTCCGCAGGCGCGACCTCCGCAGCCCCAGTTCCCCCGAACCGGGTGAGAGCGGCAGGATTGCGCAGTAGATTTCCCTGCTCTTTCAGGAACGTCCTGCTCGCCTGGTGCTCTTTCTCTGACGGCAACCTTCCGAGTACTCTCTGGAAGGCCTCCTCGATGAACCGCGATTCCTGCTCTGCCCCAGCTGCGGTTTGCCGACTGATATCGCGACCGAGCAGGCGTGCCAGGGTCAGCGACAACTCACTATTGGCTAGCGCCAAGGCCTGCTGCGGTACGATGCTCTGAGAGCGGCGGTAGCACTGAGTAGGGTCGGCGGCATCGAAGAGTTTCAAGAAGGTGGACTGAGTGTGGGGGGTATGCTGAAAGTAGAGGCTGCGGCGGTAGGACTCCTGGGCCTTGCTGGCGGGGATCGTGGGTCCCCCGAGCGTCAAGTCGAGTTGCCCGGCCACCTGCAGTAGACTGTCTCGTATCGCCTCAGCCTCGAGGCGATACGGTTTTCGGCGCCAGTAGTAGCGGTTGTCGGGATCCTTGGTCCGGTTGGCACTCTCGGGATCTCCGCGACCGGACTGCATCTGATAGGTATTGCTGGTAACCATCAGACGATGGATCGACTTCATGCTCCAGTTCCTCTCCCTGAGCTCGACGGCCAGCCAGTCCAGGAGCTCAGGATGGGTCGGCGGCGTCCCGTTCAAACCCAGATCGGTCACAGTAGGGATCAGATCCTGGCCAAAGTGCCGGTACCACATGTGTGCGACCGCTACCCGGGCGGCAAGTGGGTTCTCCTGGCTGGTGATCCAGCGGGCGAGCGCCAAGCGACGGCCACTGCTGGTTCGGGGATAGAGTTTCCCTAGCGACGTGTAACTCTCGTTCGCCTGCCCTAGAGATGTCACGGCGGCTTTGACCTCTTTTCGCACCCGAGCAATCTTTCTTCCCAGTCTCCTTTTGGCTTTCTCATCATCTGGCTGGGGAGCCTCGAGAGCCCAGGTCAATTTCTGTCGGGCCCTCAGGAGGTTTGCTTCTGCCCTGAGCAGCGAGGTTCGGCGCTCCAATCTGCGTGCTTCCTCGGCCAGCGAGTTCGCATTCGGATCTGGAGGCGTCGAGAATCTGCCCTGGTCCGCTGCCACTCGAGCTTTCAGGGCAGGCAGTTGGGCGCGGGCCCAGGCCAGCTCTCTAAGCGCCAAGGCCTCCGCCTCCCGTGCTCGGCGCAGCACTAACTCCGGCGACTCCTTCGGGAGCCCATCGATCCAGCGGGAGATAAGGGAGATCTGTTCTTCGGTCAAAGGGGGCGTATCCAAAGGCATTCTCGGCTGCTTCTCCCCCTTCAAGTAAAGGATCAGGGGGCTCTCAGCGCTTCTTTCCCGTATGATCGCAGGCCCGGCCTTCTCCCCTCCCTCCTGGATTGAATCGAGGTGTTCGAGGACCAGGCCGCTCACCCCTCTCCGAGAATCGTGACAGGTGAGACATTTGGCCTCGAAGATGGGAAGAATCTGACGCTCGAAGTCGATGTCGGAGACAGAAGGAGCCTGTGCTACTGGCTGGACCGACTCGATCCGCCGCTGGGCGCGCTTCAGGGTGTGCCGGGCTTGCTGCAAAGTCTTCTGCGTCGTTTCGATTTCCAGCCGCGCCAGGGTCAACAGATCCTCGACAACAAAAGGTCTCAGGGCCGGAAAGGAGGACTCCAGCGGGAGATCAACCTCGCTTATCAGCAGGTCGGCTCTTCCTAGAATGCTGGGAACACCCGGTTCAAGGGGGCGTTCCTTTTGGGGGCGGTTTTCGTCCCCTCCCAGGAGCTTGAAGGTCTGGCCATAGATCGCTGGGACCTCGCCCTTGGGCTCTCTGGGCTCGGCGTCGTAGGTACGAGGCAGCCCATCCTTCAGTGTGTCCGTCTGGCCCGCGACCCGGTCGGTCCTGATGTCGTAGGGCTCGAAGAAGGCCCGGAATCGGTAGTACTCTTCCTGGGAAACAGGATCGTACTTGTGGTCATGGCAGCGGGCGCATTTGAGCGTGATGCCCAAGAATGCAGAAGCCGCGTGGTCCACCGCATCCTGAAGCCAGACATTGCGGTTGAAAATATAGCGGCTGCGGACCAGATAGCCCGTTGCCGGCAGAATCTCGGGGTCGCTGGGAGCCACCTCGTCCCCGGCCAGCATCTCCACGATCATCCGGTCATAGCCTTTGTCCTGGTTCAGGGACTCGACGATCCAGTCTCGCCAGCGCCAGATATGCCTCTGGCTGTACCGCACCGCAGTCTTGTAGCCGTACCAATCGCTATACCGCCACACGTCCATCCAGTGGCGTCCCCAGCGCTCTCCGTATTGGGGACTGGAGAGCAGTCTTTCCACCACCTGTCCATAGGCATCGGGAGAAGAATCCTCCAGGAAGGCACGCAGCTGCGCCGGTGTCGGTGGAAGTCCTATGAGGTCGAGGTAGACCCGCCGCAGCAGGACTCGTTTCTCGGCCCGAGGTAAAGGGGCCAGGTCCAGCCGGTCTCGATCGGCCGCGATGAACGCATCAATTGGATTGTGAACCCAGCCTGGATCCTTCACCTCAGGCACGTTCGGCCGCTTGGGGGGCTGGTAGGCCCAGTGTTTTTTGCGTGAGTCAGGAAATATGGGTTCGCCCCGTGTCTGGTCGTCATGCGGGGAATCGGCGTCGCTAGACCGGGATTGTCGGTCCGGTCCTGCGGAGGCGTGGTCGAGGCCGGGTTCTCCAAGCGGGGCCCCTACCCGGATCCAGAAGCCAAGCAGGGCAATCATTTCTTCCGGTAGCTTGGCCGAGAGGAAGGGCATGTGTGGTTCCTGCCGATGAGCCACGCGCAGGTAGAGAGAACTCTCGTTGGCGTCGCCGGGAACGACAATGGCGCCGCGGCTGCCACCCTTCAGGATCCCCTGATCGGTGGAAAGGTCTAGACCTGATTGTTTGGATTCAGGGCCATGGCATCCCACGCAGCGATCCCTCAGAAGCGGTCGGATTTGCTCGACGAAGAGTCTCTTGCCTGCTGCCCGAATGGCTCCGGAGGTCGGCTCCGGAGCTTGTTCACTGCTGCTTCTGCCAGCAGCTTCCCCCGACCCAATCCAGGGTCCTGACGAGAGCAACAACATTGTGATAGAGAACCAGAAGCCCTTTTTTCTCAAGAAGATTGCCTCGTAGGGGAGGTTCTTGAAAAGCGACAGATAACCAATTCTCTGGCCTGGGACAGTCGCTGTCAAGTTGCTCCAGCAAGGGATTTCAACTTAAGGCGTGGTATGGTGAGCGTGCGATCCCCAGAAAGGGACAGACTGTTTCGGCTGTCATCCCGAAAAAGGGGCAGGACACCTTGGTTTTCTGGAGCTTTTTGGCTGGTGGCCGAACTACTGGCTTTCGTTTGGCCTCTGTGTATTTCAGGAGCCTCATAGAATGGTTTTGGTAACTGGTGTCCCAGGATGGCTGGGAAGCCGTTTCGTCGAAATCTTGTGCCAGCAGATGAGGCACGGGACCTCAGACCGGCCGCATCGAGTCCGATGTCTGGTATTGCCCGGGCTAGCAACCGATGATCTGGCTGGCCAGCCTGTCGAGATAGTTGGCGCCGACATCCGCGTTCCTACCATGCTCCCGGAGGCTCTCAAAGGGGTTGAGACGGTCTTCCACTTGGCTGGCGTCATTCACGCCAAGAGGGTTCGGGAGCTTTACGATATCAACACCGAGGGCACCAGAAACCTGATTTCGGCAGCCGTCAAGGCCGGCGTGAAGCGGTTCGTATACATCAGCAGCAACTCTGCCGCAGGACACAATACCCACTGGGGAAGGCCGATGACCGAAGCGGATCCACCCCAGCCGTACAAGCACTACGGAAAGAGCAAACATCAGGCCGAGCAGATCATCGCTGAGTACCACCAGAAGGGTGCCATCGAAACCGTGATTCTGCGTCCCTGTTGGTACTATGGGACCAGGCAGCCAGCCAGACAGACCCGTTTTTTCCGAATGATCAAGTCTGGGAAGCCCATCTTTTTTGGTGACGGGTCCAATGAACGCAGCATGGCCTACATCGACAACGTGACAGAAGCACTGCTGCTGGCAGAGTCGTGCGAGCACGCCAATGGGCAGATGTATTGGATCGCGGACGAGCGTCCCTATCCGACTCTCGAAATCTACCGGACCGTAGCAGATCTTCTCGGAGTGGATTTGAGGCCACGGTTTCTGCCTGCCTTTAGTTCAACCTGCTGCGAGTGGGTTGACACGATCCTGCAGGCGGGCGGCGTCTATTCGACCAATTTCCACGTGGCCGGCGAAATGGCCAAGGACATTTCCTGCAGCGTCGAGAAAGCCAAAAGAGAACTCGGCTATCATCCCAAGATTGGGTTGGAGGAGGGGATGAAGAACTCGATCGAATGGTGCCGTAGCAACGGCGTAGAGATCTAGGTCTGGGCATGATTCTGGTTACGGGCGGCTCAGGGTTCTTCGGAATTCACTTGACCAGAAGACTGCTCGCGGCAGGACTAAGGGTCCGGATCCTCGACACCGCTGGGATCGAAGACGAGAAAATCGAAGAAGCAGTGGAGTATGTTCGGGCGGATGTCAGGGATGCTCGAGCCGTGGCCGAGGCCTGCCAAGAGGTGGAGGTCGCCTTTCACAACGCCGCTTTGGTTCCAATGGCCAGGGCGGGGAAGGGTTACCGGGATACCAACGTGACCGGGACCCGGAATGTGCTGGACGCCTGTTCGCGGGCGAAGGTTCGCAAGGTAGTTCACATCTCGACCAGTTCGGTCTATGGGATCCCTGCCAGGCTTCCAATCGACGAGAGCACCGCGCTGACCCCTTTGGGGCGCTACGGGAAATCGAAGTACCAGGCCGAGCAGCTGTGCCAGGTCTACAAACAGAAGGGTATGGATATCTCCATAATTCGGCCGCGGACGATTCTGGGCCCCGGGAGACTGGGAATTCTGCAGGTCCTGTTCGACTGGGTTCGGAGAGGGAGAAGATTCTACATCATCGGTTCTGGGAACAATCGGTTTCAACTGGTGAGCGCGCGTGATCTGGCCGATGCCTGCTATCTGGCAAGCTCCAAGGATTGCTTCCAGGAGGATTTCAATATCGGTGCGCAGCATTTTGCTACTCTGCGGAATGACTTGGAGGGTCTGGCCAAACATGCCGCTACCGGAACCCAGATCGTTTCCATCCCTCCCGCAATCGCCAGGCCCTGCCTCAAGGTGGTGGATTGGCTTCGACTCTCCCCCTTTGTCGATTACCACTACCAGATCCTGGACCGCGATGTTTATTTCGACGTCACCAAAGCCAGCCAGATACTCGGTTGGACGTCCACCGACAGCAATCTTGGGATGCTGACCGAAACCTATGACTGGTATTTGAGAAACTACCGCGAACTGGATTCGCGTACCGGCCAGACGCACCGCAGGTCCGTGAAGCAGGGCTGGTTCCTGAAATGGTTGGGACGATACTCAGGCCGCTAGCACCGCAATGCACGTCAGCATCATAGGGGGAGGAATCACCGGCCTGGTAGTCGGCTACCGTCTCTCACATCAAGGTTTCAAGATAGATCTTTTCGAACGCGAGGATGAGTTGGGAGGGCTGGCGGGTCCCGCTCGAATCAGTGGCGGCTTCGTCGAAAGGGCCTATCACTTGACCTTCAAAGGAGACCGCCACACGCTGGAGCTGATCGAACGACTTGGGCTGCAGGATCGATTCCACTGGCGGCAAGCCAAGCTCGGCATTTTTCACCAGGGTCGGATCCACGATTTTTCGGGAGTTGGCGACCTACTCCGCTTCAAGCCACTCAGCCTTCTGGGCCGGCTTCGGATGGGAGCCCTGGTGTTCTACCTCTCCAAGATTCGGGACTGGAAGAGGCTGGATTCGAAGGCTTTCGCCCCCTGGGCCCGGCGCATCGGGGGAGACCAGGCCTACGAAGGGATATGGGAGCCGCTCTTGGAGAAGAAGTTCCAGGAGCGAAAGGAACAGATCCCGGTAGCCTGGATGTGGGGCAAAACGCATCGCCGAGCGAACTCGCGATCGAACTTCAGGCAGGAGGAGTTCGGTTTCTTGGAGGGCAGCTTCAGGACCCTGTACAACCGGCTGGCTGAGGAGATCGTTGAGCGGGGAGGAGAGGTCCACAGAGGGGTTCCGGTCACCGGCGTCCACTTCTCTGACCGGCGAGTCGAGGGAATCGAGTATGCAGAAGGCAGCCTCGACACCGACGTGCTGGTTTCAGCGGTACCCTATCCCTTGTTCTGGAATCTTGTTAGGGATGCCCAGGCTCGAGTGAAGAAAAAACTCCCGGCCATTCCCCGTCTCGAATACCTTGGGGCGATCTGTTTGATCGTGAGCTTGAAACAGAGCCTCACCGATATGTTGTGGTTGAACGTCAACGATTCCGACATACCCTTCGTAGTCGCGATCGAGATCAGCAATCTGATAGGCAAAGCTCAGTTTGGAGGCAACAGCGTCCTTTATCTTGCCAGCTATCTCTCCAGCGATTCCGAAATGTTCAGGGCCGCTCCCGAATCCATTTTCGAGACCTACAGCCGTAGCCTTAAGAAGGTCTTTCCCCACTACGAAGAGAGTCTGGTGACCGAGTATCGGGTGGAGAAGCATCCCTTCGCAGATCCCATTCCGAGTTTGAACTATTCGCAGCAGCTCCCTCCCCTGAAGACATCGATCGAGAATCTATACCTGAGCGACTTTACAAGGGTATATCCCTACGACAAGGGCAGCGACAAGTCGATCGAGATCGCCAACCGGATATCCTCGCTGATCTGTTCCTGAGTGCATCCAGCGGGTCTGGGAGACCGTATCGCAACTAGAGTTTGACCGACTGTGGCCAGCCCCACATAGACCCCGAATAAAAGGGCAGATGACCATCACCGACTCTCCACAGCGAGGAGTCTCTGGGACCCAGGTCAGCCGCGTGGAGAAAGGGACAGACTGTTAATGTGGCTTCTCCCGTCGGCGTTGTCCGCGCGTCACGACGACCGTCTGGATGACCAGATCCAGGGAGGGTGTTGTAGCTCGGGAACAGTTTGCAGGC
>JAKZYH010000155.1:0-4297 GCA_047514575.1 Acidobacteriota bacterium
CCCCCAGGGGGTCACGCCGGCGCTTGGCCCGGATGCAACCGGTGTGGGATGGGCCTTCATGTACGCCTTGAAGTCCAAGCGGCGTTCATTGGCTGACCTGCGCAGCATCCAGGACTGGTTTCTCAAATACGAACTCACGTCCGTAGAGGGGGTATCGGAAGTCGCCAGCATCGGCGGGTTCGTCAAGCAATATCAAATCACGGTCGACCCCAACAAACTTCGGGCCTACAAAATTTCCCTTGCCAGGATCCGTGCAGCAGTGAAGCGCAGCAACAACGACGTCGGCGGGCGTGTCCTGGAAATGTCAGAGACCGAATTCATGGTCCGAGGCCGCGGCTACATCCAGAACGTTGACGATATAAAGGCGATCGCCCTCGGTGTTGACGAAAACGGGACTCCGATTCTTCTCCGAGACATTGCCACAGTCCAGATAGGACCGGAAATCCGGAGGGGACTGGCAGAGCTCAACGGACAGGGGGAAGTTGTCGGCGGAATCGTCGTGATTCGCTACGGAGCCAATGCCCGCGCCGTGATTGAGCGGGTCAAGGAAAAACTTGCCCAACTGAAGCAGGGGCTGCCCGAGGACGTCGAGATCATACCCGTCTACGACCGCACCGGCTTGATCGAGCGCGGCATCGCCACCCTTCGAGATAAACTGCTCGAGGAAGGGCTGGTCGTAGCCCTTGTCTGCATCATCTTTCTCTTGCACTTTCGTTCTGCGCTGGTCGCCATCATCGCCTTGCCCATCGCCGTCCTCATCTCCTTCACCATCATGTATTACCAGGGCATCAATGCCAACATCATGTCGCTGGGGGGCATCGCCATTGCCATCGGAGTTATGGTCGATGCCTCCATCACCATGATCGAAAACGCCCACAAACATCTGGAACGCGACCGAGGCAAGAAAGATCACTGGCAGATCATCGCCGACGCTTCCAAGGAGGTGGGTCCCACTCTTTTTTACGCCCTGCTGGTCGTTACCGTGTCGTTTCTCCCCGTGTTCACCCTGCAGGCCCAGGAGGGGCGTCTGTTCAAGCCCCTGGCCTTTACGAAAACGTACGCCATGGCCGCTTCCTCGATCCTGGCTATCACCATTGTTCCAGTGCTGATGGGCTACTGGATCCGGGGAAGAATCCGGCCTGAGAAAAAGAATCCCGTCAGCCGGGTGCTGATCCGCCTCTACGACCCGATCCTGCATTTAATGCTGCGCTGGAAGTGGGCGGTGCTGGTGGTGGCTTTGCTGGTGATGGCGCTGACCTGGTTTCCCTATTCGCAACTGGGGTCCGAATTCATGCCGTCTCTCTGGGAAGGCGATCTGCTCTACATGCCCACCACCTTCCCCGGTATCTCCGTCACCAAGGCCAGAGAGCTCTTGCAGCAGACAGACAAGATCATCTCTTCCTTTCCCGAGGTCCATCACGTCTTCGGTAAAGTCGGGCGGGCGGATACCGCCACCGATCCGGCGCCAATGAGCATGATCGAAACGACTATCATGCTGAAACCGGAAGAAGAGTGGCGCCCCGGGATGACACATCAGAAGCTGATCAACGAAATGAATCAAGCCATTCAGTTCCCGGGGCTCACCAATATCTGGACCATGCCCATCAAGACCCGCATCGACATGCTCTCGACGGGAATCAAGACGCCGGTCGGGATCAAGCTGGCGGGAGCGGATCTGACAGTGCTGCAGGAACTGGGGAAACAGGTCGAGAAAGTGGTTCGCACGGTGCCCGGCACGCTTTCGGTCTATTCGGAACGGGTGATGGGTGGTAATTACCTGGACTTCAACATCAAGCGCGAAGAGATCGCCCGCTACGGATTGACGGTAGGAGACGTCCAGGACGTGATCCAGTCGGCCATTGGAGGGATGAACATCACGACCACTGTCGAAGGGCTGGAGCGTTACCCGGTCAATTTGCGCTACAGCCGCGAGTTTCGCGACAACCTGCCCGCGCTGCGGGAGATCCTGGTGCCCACTCCCTCCGGCCAGCAGATACCCATGCGCTATCTGGCAGACATTACGATCCTCAAGGGCCCTCCGGCCATCAAGACCGAAAGCTCTCGTCCCAACGCCTGGATCTATGTGGATATCCAGGGGATCGACGTGGGAACGTACGTGAAGATGGCTCAGCGCGCGGTGGCTGAGAAGGTGGAGATGCCTGCCGGCTACTCGCTGGCATGGAGCGGTCAGTACGAGTACATGCTTCGGGCCCAGCAGCGTCTCCTGTACGTGATCCCCATGACCCTGATGATCATTTTCGTGATCATCTACCTCAACACCAGATCGGTGGTGGAAACGCTGCTCGTTTTCTTGTCGGTGCCCTTTTCACTGGTGGGCACCTTCTGGCTGATGTACCTGTTGGATTACGACATGAGCATCGCCGTCTGGGTGGGAATCATTGCTCTGGCCGGTCTGGCGGCCGAGACCGGAGTGGTCATGCTGCTCTATCTGGATGTTGCCTACAGCCAGGCCGTCAGGGACGGAAGGATGAGAAACCGCCGCGACCTGGTGGATGCCATCTATCACGGGGCGGTTGCCCGCGTTCGACCCAAGATCATGACGGCCAGTACCACCATGGTAGGACTGGTTCCCATCATGTGGAGTACCGGAACCGGTGCCGACGTGATGAAACGCATTGCCGCTCCGATGGTGGGGGGTCTCGTGACTTCTGTCATTCTGACGCTGGGAGTCTTCCCGGCCATTTACTACATCTGGAAAGGCTGGAGACTGAAAGATGCTTAGTACTCACTTTCCTAAGGGAATTCAATCAGGCTTTCTTGTGCTGTTCCTGGGAGCAGCAGTGCTCCAGGCCGAAGTCCTCCAGGTTCGGCATGACCATGATCCCTGGGGCAAGTGTATCGGTGAGTTGGAGATCACCGACGCCGGGATCGACTTCAGAAGCAAGAAGGCAAAGCACTCTCGGCACTGGGACTGGCTGGAGATCCAGAGCTTTGACCGCAAGTCCGATCGGAAGTTCGCCATTCTCACCTGGGAAGATCAGAAGATGAAGCTGGGCCTGGACCGTTACTTTCATCTCACGGTCTTACCCGAAGAAGACCCCATGAGTCCTGAAGCCTTTGCTTTGATCCGGAAGAATCTCCAGGGAACGATCACTGACCGGATGACGCAGCAGGAGTTCAGCCCTGACTACAGCATTCGGGCCAAGCACATCCACCCATTTGGCGGTTGTGAAGGGACTTTGAGTTTCGGACCCGAGTGGATCGTCTACCAGACCGACCACAAGAAACACGGCCGCACCTGGAAACGAGACCGTGAGGTGGAAAGCGTCTGGTCGCTACACCGCTATCAACTGGAGGTTCATGTCTCCGAGGAGAACCAGCGAAACTTCGACAAGACCCGTCGCTTCCGCTTTCACCTCAAGCAGCCGCTGGATCAAGAATACTACCTGCAGCTGCGGCGGGAGTTTCTGCCGGCGAGGTGAGGGGCGCTCCAAGTGAAAATCGTTGACACCTTTCCCCACCCCATTCGAGAAATAGAAACCTGTTGGATCCCGATGTCTGACGGCTGCAGGCTGGCCGCCCGGCTCTTCCTGCCCGAGGATGCCGACACCGTCCCGGTGCCCGCTGTCTTCGAGTACATTCCGTATCGCAGAAGAGACTTCACTCGAGCACGAGACGAGGTGATCCACCCGTACTTCGCGGGATCCGGCTACGCATCCTTGCGAGTGGATATGCGTGGTTCGGGAGACTCTGACGGAATTCTCCGAGACGAGTACCTGGATCAGGAACACGAAGACGCACTGGAGGTGATCGAGTGGATCGCTGCTCAGCCCTGGTGCGACGGTTCAGTCGGCATGTTTGGGAAGTCGTGGGGAGGAATCAATGCCCTGCAAACAGCGGCTTATGGTCCTTCGCGTCTGAAGTGCATTCTCTCGGTCTGTTCCACCGACAACATCTATCTTGACCCGGATCACTATCTGGGAGGGTGCTTGACCGATGTTCAGATGATCTGGGGTTCCCTGTTTGTCGCCTTCCAGCGATGTCCCCCCGATCCGGATGTGGTTGGAGAGCGATGGCGTGAGCTTTGGAAACAGCGGCTGGCCAGCAACATTCAGCCCATGGAGAGCTGGTTTCGTCACCAGCGTTATGACGGCTTCTGGAAGCGCGAATCAGTCTCTGAGAACCTGGCGGCAATCGACTGTCCGGTCTACCTGGTTGGAGGTTGGCTGGACGGATTCTCAAACCCCATATTCCGCATGCTCAGGGGCCTGACCTGCCCACGCAAAGGGCTGGTTGGACCCTGGGGTCACCATTTCCCTCACGAAGGCTGGCCGGG
>JAKZYH010000156.1:0-2689 GCA_047514575.1 Acidobacteriota bacterium
CACCTCCATTACCCTTCTTACTCATTGATGACAATCCTGTTGTCACCATATCTGAATACTCCAACCGGACAGTCGTGATTCTAAATGTCAAACCTTGAAAGTCTCACTGGTCAAACCAGTGGCTTACCTGTCTTCGAGTTAGAGGATTTTTCACCCTCTGGATCCCCATCGATTTCCCCCTTCACTTCATTTCAGTCCCTTTTTCGATCGTTTCCTCCATTTTCCTCCCTTTTCCTAGGACTCCATCAGAAAGGAAATTCCTATTGATATTCCTATCGGCCCACTGCTAGTCGCTACAACTCCAGGGTCAGATGCCCTGACGTATCGTCATCGAAGCGTGCGAGTGGCCCAACAACTCGCTGACCGTTGCAAGGCTTCGAAATCGCCAAGGACTACTTCAAAAGGCCACCGAAGGTCTGGTATCTTCATGGGTAGATTCAAGGAGAGCGTATGAAAGCTGCGGTCCTGTATGAATACGACCAGGATGTGAACGTCCAACTCAAACTCGAGGATGTTCCGGAGCCGACCGTCAACGCTGCCGACGAAGTCATTGTTCGGGTTGGGGCAGCCGGTCTGTGCAGGACCGACCTCCACATTGTAGAAGGGGTCTGGCGGGATGCCATGGACCCTCATGGAACCCTCCTGCCCTATATCATGGGGCATGAGAACGCCGGCTGGGTCGAAGAAGTCGGGAGTGGTGTCCGGTCCGTCAAGCGAGGAGATGCTGTGATCTGCCATCCTCTGCGCAGCTGCGGCGTCTGTCCCGGGTGCCGGGGCGGAGAGGACATGTACTGCGATGAGGGTATCTTTCCTGGACTCGGCACTGACGGCGGCTTTTCCGAGTACCTTCTGACAAGTGAAAGGTCCCTGATCAAGCTCCAGCCGGGTGTCCTTCCAGTGGATGTGGCTGCCCTTGGCGGACGCGGGGATCACGGCCTACCGGGCGGCCAAGCGAGCGGCTACGTTGCTCAACCCGGGCAGCTTCTGCGTGGTCCTAGGCGTGGGCGGTCTAGGCCACATTGCCCTACAGTGCTTGCACCAGCTGTGTGGTACCCGCACCGTCGCAATCGATGAGAAGGAGGAGGCCCGCAAGCTGGCCCAGGAACTCGGAGCTGCCTTCGTTCTGGACGGTGGGCCCGATGTGGTGAACGAAGTGGTCGAGGCGACCGGCGGCGGCGCCCACGTGGTCATCGATTTCGTTGGCGAGCTAGGTGCGGAGCAGATCTGCTGGCAGATGCTGCGCAAGGGTGGCACCCATCTAATCGTGGGTTACGGCGGTGAGATCCGTATACCCACCCTCCACATGATCAGCAATGAGATCGTGATCGCAGGCAGCCTGGTGGGCAACTATCTGGAGCTGGTGGAGCTGATGGAGCTCAATGCCCAGGGGCGGGTGAATCTGCATGCCCGTCAGTACTCTCTGGAGAACATCAATGCCGCGATTGCCGACTTCAAGAACCGCCGGATCGAAGGTCGAGGCGTGATTGTCCCCTGATTTTCCGGTGAAAACAGATCTTCCGAATAACTTTGATCGAAGAGCCGTTCTGGAACGGCTGGATCGGGTGCTGGATCCCGAGTTGGACAAGTCCATCCTCAAACTGGGCTTCGTCGAATCCCTCCGGGTTCAGGAGAGTTGCCTCACCGTGGTCCTGTATCTTCCCACCTACTTCTGCTCTCCCGGCTTCGCCTATCTCATGGCTAACGATGTTCGACGAGAGCTTCTGAGTGTCGAAGGGGTGCAGGAAGTCACGGTCCGTTTGAGGGATCATTTCGCCGCCGCAGCCATCGAGGCCGGAGTCAATCAGGGTAGGTCCTTCGCTGAGGCCTTTCCCGGTGAAGCCCTAGGGAATCTGGATCAGCTGCGGTCCCTGTTTTTACGCAAAGGCTACCTGAGTCGGCAGGATACCTTCTTGAGGGCGTTGAGAGAGGCCGGGTTATCGTGGAAGCAGATCGCCCACTTACGCATCGAGGATGTGGTACTGGGAGAAAGGTCCTGCTTCGTGCAGTGCCCTGGGGACGAACCAGTTGAGCTGGCCGCCGAGACGACCGGCAGGTACCTGGAGCGGCGTTCCCAGATCGGTCTGGACTGTTCTCCTGCGGCCCCCCTCCTGACCGATCTGAATGGTAAGGCCATCACTGCGGGGAGGCTGGAGGAGCATCGTCTTCATGCCCGGACCGTCCGGGTTTCGTTGGAGGCCAACGGTTCTCTCTGCTCAGCATTACTGGAGGCCCGCAGAAAACAGCGGGCAATGGGAGGTGATCCCGATGTATAGGACAGATGAACAGGAGATCTTCGTGGTGGACGGGCACAAGCATCTCTGGGATGCAAGCCCGGAGAACTGGCGCAACCAGTACGGAGAGGGCTGGATTCGCTGCTTTTACGACTACCAAACCGCACTGAGTCCAAGTGAGTATGTCTGGCCCTTCGAGAAGTTCTGCAAGTACGGAGAGGAAGCTCTCGTCGATGATCTCTTCATGAAAGGTTACGTGGACGTCGGCATCTTCAACTCGACGTACCTTCGCGAGTTCTACACCAGGGGGTTCAACACCCACCAGCAGAACAACGTGCTGAAGGAAAGATACCCCGATCGGTTCATCCTCTGCGGCTCCTTCGATCCCCGGGAGGAGGAAGCGGGCCTGGACAATTTACGGCAGATGGTGGAGGAGTACCCGATACAGGGCCTCAAGC
>JAKZYH010000157.1:0-22761 GCA_047514575.1 Acidobacteriota bacterium
GGAGAACTGCATCTGCAGGAGTACCTGGTGCGCGACCGGGCCAAGGCGCGCGTCTGCGGCTTCAGGTACTCCAACATTGAAGACTCCACGCCGGCCCCCGGGGTGGCGGAGGCAATTCTTCGAGCACGAATGGTTGTGATGTGTCCTTCCAACCCATTCATCAGCATAGGACCGATGCTGGCGGTACCAGGTATCAAAGAGGCCTTGACCGCCACATCGGCAGCCGTGGTTGCAGTCAGCCCGATCGTTGGAGGAAGAGCGGTCAAAGGGCCTGCTGGCCAGATGTTGGCGGATCTTGGTTACCCCGTTTCAGCTGCCGGTGTTGCTGGGCTCTATGAAGGCCTTGTGGATGTATTCGTGCTGGATCGGCGAGATGAGAGCTGCTGCAGCAAAATCGAGGCCTTAGGCATGAAGGTGGTGATAACGAACACAATGATGCGGTCTTTCCAGAACAAACAAGATCTGGCCTGCCGGATTCTAGAAATACGTTGAAAGCAGTTCTTATCCCGGCCAAGCGGCTCGACAGCGCCAAGCAACGTCTGGCGTCCTCGTTGTCGCCCCGACAACGCGCCGAGCTGGTCTGGGCAATGCTGGAGGATGTTGCCGCGGCGGTGAATGGAGCCGTCGCCCCCGACCGAGTTGTCCTCACCAGTTCTGATCCTGAGCTCCTTGGTCAGGCCCGTGCCCATAATTGGGAAGCGATAGAAGAGAAAGTCCAGGTCTCCGAAAGCCAGTCCGTCGATCGTGCCTCGATGATTCTGAAGGAAGCCGGGGTCGGCGCCGTGCTCCGGATCCCCCTCGATGTGCCGCTAATTCGCTCCCAGGATGTGGATCAACTGCTGGGGTCCGAGATGGAGCCTCCGAATGCGTTGCTGGTGCCCTCCCGGGACGGGCGGGGCACGAATGCCCTTCTGCGTTGTCCTCCGGATGCCTTCCCTTCCCGTTTTGGTCCTGGGAGCCTGGCCCATCACCGGATGGAAGCGGCACGGGCCGGAGTTCCCTTGACAATCGTTGAGAATAGTCGTGTTGCTCTAGACCTGGACCAGCTGGAAGACCTCACAGATTTTTGGGCACTAGAACGCGACACCGCGACCGGCCGCTGTCTCGCCGACATCGGGCTCCTGAAAGAGTAGGCTCATCGGGCGATCAATGCCAAACCGGGAAATTGTGATCAGGAGCGTAGCAGGACTGCCCGAGGTTGACCCGGGGACCCGACTGGGAACCCTAATTGCGGAGACCTTGCAGCGGGAAAGACTGGAAGTGTTGGAGAATGACATTTTGGTCGTAGCGCAAAAGATCGTGTCGAAGGCCGAAGGCGACACGGTCCGGCTGGCTACCGTGGTCCCGTCGGAACGCGCCAGAACTTGGGCTCGAACCTGGGACAAGGACCCGCGGGTGGTCGAGGTCGTACAGCGGCAAAGCCGGCGTATCGTTAGGATGGAAAGGGGAATCCTGATTGCTGAAACTCACCACGGATTCGTCTGTGCGAACGCCGGCGTTGACCAGTCCAACACTCCACAGGGAACTGTGACGCTGTTGCCACGGGACCCCGATCTCTCTGCTAAAGAAATTCGACTGGATTTGGAGAAAACCTTCGGAGTGCCAATAGGAGTCGTCGTCACGGACACGTTCGGGCGACCCTGGAGGGAGGGATTGGTGAACGTCGCGCTCGCTGTGTCCGGGGTGCCCGCCCGCCTGGATTACCGAAGCGAGAGGGACTCGTTCGGTAGACCAGTACGGCTAACCGTGATGGCGCTGGCGGATGAGCTGGCAGCAGCAGCGGGCCTCGTCATGGGAAAAACCAATCGGATGCCGGTGGTTCAGATCCGCGGAATCAATCACACTTCCGAGGACGAAGGGGTGCAGGGTTTGTTGCGGCCGGTGGAACGAGACCTGTTTCGGTAGAGCCCGAACTCCGGCACCACAATTGGACCGCGAGATTCGAAATAGGAGTGAGGAATGCACAAAGAAGGAAAAATATAGTACAGACAGGTCAGAAGCCACCTAAAATCAGAGAATATGATCGTATTGAGGTCATTCTCAGGGATCTGGAGTCTTAGCGGCTGCGATTGGTCGGAGACGTCTGGGATAGGAAAACTCCTCACTTCGAGTTAGCTCCGAGTAGGATCCCAAGCCAGCAAGGTCTTCTTTTGAGAGCAGGTCCAGGGGGGCAGGCTCGGCGTTATCACCGGAGTCGAATTGGCGTAGGACCTGGTAAAGAGTAGATCTTTCGGCCGCCACTCGTCCCGCATCCTGGATGCACCGTCGAAGCGCCTCAGGGGAAAGCATTTGGCCGTGTTCAGCGCCCGCCGCAGTCGAAATGCTCTCGTTCATTAGGGTTCCGCCCAGATCGTTGGCCCCGGCTGCAAGACAAGCCTGGGCGATCTTGAGGCCCTCCTTCACCCAGGAAACTTGGAGGTTGGGGATGTCTTGATTCAGGACGAGACGGGAAATTGCGTGGATCCTCAAGGTCGTGAATCCCGTGGGACCAGATTGCAAGTCCGCAGTTCGATTCTGGAGATACATCGGCGCTTGGGCATGAATAAATCCAAGCGGCACGAACTCGGTGAATCCACCGGTCTGGCGTTGCAAGTCGCGAAGTAAGAGAAGGTGTCTGGTGATCTGTTGCGGTGTTTCCAGGTGACCGTACATCATGGTTGATGTGGTCGGGATGCCCAAGGCGTGTGCAGTAGTTATCACGTTTTTCCACTGCGCCGTACTGATTCGGCCGGGTGAGATTCGCTCTCGAAGGTCGTCGTCCAGGATTTCGGCCGAAGTGCCGGGAAGGCTACCGATTCCCGCTTCACGAAGCTCTCGTAGATATTCACGGATGGTCATTTCAGAGCGGCGAGCACCGTATAGGATCTCCTCCGGAGAGAATGCATGGATGTGCAATTCCGGCAAGGCGTCTTTGAGCGCGCGGCAGATCTGGATGTAGAGATCCCCGGGCATATCAGGCGGGAGGCCCGCCTGTATGCAAACCTCGGTTGCCCCAAGCCGCTGTGCTTCAGCCGCACGCCGGACGATCTCTTCGATGGGCAGATAGTAGGTCTCCTCGGCGCGGTAGGTTCGGCTGAAGGCGCAGAAGCCGCAGCGCTTGATGCACACATTCGTAAAGTTGATGTTTCGGTTGACGACGTAGGCAACCGTTTCTCCGACTGCCTGGCGACGAAGGTGGTCTGCGACCAGCAGAAGGACTAGGAAGTCGGAGCCGTTCAAAGCAAAGAGGGAAACGATGTCCTTTTCCTGCAGATCGCGCCCTTCCATACAAGTGTCGAAGATGCGAGCCGCGGGTGCGGGGATTGTCGCGAGCAGGCCTGCTAGTTGATTCGGCAAGGCTCCGTCCTCTCTGAACTGCTTTCGGGCTGAGGGCCGAGTTCTAAAGGGATATAGCCTTCAGAGTCAGCCTCCTTCTTCAATCGATTGCGAAGGCCACCAGGAATAAAATGAGCCTTTTCGTGGATATACTCGGGATAGACAGGGAATCGCGCTCTAAGTTGGAAGCCCCGTTCCACAGTGTAACTCGTGAGTTCCTGGAGATGCGGCCAGGGAGCTTCCGGATTGACAAAGTCGATCGTGATCGGCGAGATGCCGCCCCAGTCGTTTAGCCCTGCGCCAAGGTACTCAAGGTATCGCCGATCGGTCGCCGAGAGATTCGGAGGCGCTTGAATATTCATCTGAGGGCCCAGAACCAGCCGGGCCATGGCTATCGCCTCGAGCATCTCGGAAAAGCTCGGTTCGGCGGCGGCCTCCATGGCAGTGCCAGGCTTGGCTTTGAAGTTCTGAATGATCACTTCCTGAATGTGTCCGTAACGTTGGTGTAGATCGCGAATAAGGCGTAGTGCCTCCGTTCGTTCTTCCAGAGTTTCACCGATTCCTACCAGGATTCCTGTGGTGAAGGGAATACCAAGCTCGCCTGCCAGCCGCAGGGTGTTCAGGCGAACGCGCGGATGCTTGCTAGGCGCAGAAGCATGGGGTCCTCCCGGTTCGGATAGCCGGAAGCTCGTGGTTTCGAGCATCAGGCCCAGCGAGGCGTTGACTTGCTGCAGCGCCGCGAGCTCCGCAGAGGTGAGTATTCCTGCATTCGTATGAGGGTAGAGGGTGGTTTCCTTCAGCACCAACTGGCACATCTGGAAAAGGTAGTCGACCGTGCTGTCGTAGCCTGCCTCTCTGAGCCAGCGACGGGCCTCGGGGTATCGTAGCTCCGGTCTCTCTCCCAGAACGAAGAGAGCCTCCCGGCACCCCTTCTGCTGACCGGAGCGTGCAACCGCAAGGACTTCCTCCGGCCGCATGAAGCAGTCTGTATTGGGTTTGGGCGCCTGCCGGAAAACGCAATATCCGCAGGAATCGCGACAGAGTCGGGTAAGCGGAATGAAGACTTTTGGAGAAAAGCTGATTGTGGTGCCTTTGGCCTTGCTGCGAAGCGCCGCCGCCCGATCGCAGAGCGAGGCCAGGGACCACTTCTCGTCTGAAAGAAAAGGGTCGGACACGGGAGAATCGTAACAGCCAGCGGGAGTCAGGTCTACCCAAGGCTGCGAAGCACAGGAGCGGTGGTAGAATGGCCGCTCGGAGGCACTTCTCGTCTGGTGACGGGCCTGGTCTTCAAAACCAGTCGGGTTGCGGCGAGAGTCGTGGCCGGTGGGTTCGATTCCCATGTGCCTCCGTTGTCTGATCCGGAGTGCAAAGACTAACTGGGCGCACAGCAGAGAGCTGGCGGCAGGGATGAAGACTTGGCTGAAGGCGGAACTCCACACCCACACCAGGGAAGATCCGTCCGACGGAAAGAGGATCGTACTGCATAGTCCGCAGGAGCTGATCGACGCGGCAGCAGATCAGGGTTTCGAGCTTCTTTCCATAACGAACCACAATCAACTTCTGTTCGATGAGGAGCTGAGAGACTACGCGCATGAGAAGGGGATCTTGCTTCTGCCTGGGGTGGAGGCCACCCTCGAAGAAAGGCACACTCTGCTTTACAATTTCTTGGACTATGACCCTGCCTGGACCACGCTGTCTCAGGTGATGGCCAAAAAGGGACCCGACCGACTCGTAATCGCAGCCCATCCTTTCTTCCCGATCCGAAGTGCCCTTGGCAGCCGGGTCCTGGCTTGGCGTGAGCTGTTCGACGCCGTGGAATATAATCATTTCTATACCAAACAGATCAACTTCAATCGTCGCGCTCAGAAGGTTGCCAGGCAGTGTGGGCTGCCCCTGATTGGAAACTCAGACGTTCATTTTCTGGGACAGTTGGGCCGCACCTATAGTTTGGTCTATGCAGAGAAGGAGACCACGTCGGTGGTTGATGCCGTCAAGCGGGGGGCGATCCGAATAGTGACGTCACCCTTGAGTTGCTCCTTCGCCGCACGACTCCTCTTTGCCGTACTAATGGGAAACCTTAGAATGAGCTTGCAGAAGCTCGGGACTCTGATTCCTGCCTCGGCGCTGGGTGGGGGCCGCGGGGCGAGCGGCCCAGGGGCCGAAAGGTAGTCTGGTTGGTAGGAGCAAGAATGAGCGTGGCCGAAGAAGTGACAGCGGTATCAATCCAGGGCGAAAGGGGGTCGTTCAGTGAGGAAGCAGCCCTTTTGTTGCTGGGGAAAGGCATCGAATTTCATTGTTGTGAAGCTTTTGAGGAGGTGTTTCGAGCCACCTCCGAGGGAGAGACCCGTTACTGCGTTGTTCCGATCGAAAACTCCTTGGCCGGGTCGATTCACAAGAACTACGATCTACTGCTTCGATATCAGCTGAAGATCGTCCAGGAGATCAATTTGCCTATCCAGCACTATCTGATTGGTGTCGAGGGAGCGAATTTTGATCAGATTCGAACCGTGATGTCGCACCCAGTAGCCTTGGATCAATGCGAACGGTTTTTCGTGCGGTTTCCCGATCTGGTCAAGCGGACGGCCTATGACACATCTGGTAGCGTCAAACGGATAGTGTCAAGAAATCTGCGAGATTGTGCGGCCATAGCAGGTGCGCGCGCGGCCGAGTTCTATGGGGGCCAGGTCTTGATGAAGGGAATCGAGGACAACGAAGAGAACTTCACCCGCTTCTTCCTTCTTTCGCGGGAGCTGGAGATGGTGGAGGCCGCCAATAAGGTTTCCATCGTATTCAGTTTCCAGAACTCGCCCGGGGCCCTCTTCAAATGCCTTAGCGTTTTTGCAAGCCGGGGCATCGATCTGGCGAAGATCGAGTCTCGGCCCATCCATGGTCGCCCCTGGGAGTACCTGTTCTACCTCGATTTCCAGGGCGATGTGAGGGACGATCGAATCCACGAAGCCTTGAGCGAGTTGGAGGAGATTACCGAGTTCATGGAGATTCTGGGATGCTATCCAGGCGCGTCCTCTCAGGAGGATGGGGAGTGATCTTGAGGTGGCCGGCTGATGCGGCTGTCGTGCCAGTTGATCCGGTACGGCTAAATTGATAACATCAGACCCCTTTTGATCGAGGTGTAGTAAGAAAAATGAAGCGGACATTTCAACCGAACAATCGCCGGCGCCGGAAAACGCACGGGTTCAGAACACGCATGGGAACGCCTGGGGGTCGCACCGTGATCAGGCGCAGGAGAACAAAGGGACGCAGGACGTTATCGGCAAGTGGTTGAAGCAGTTTGGTTTTTCGCGAGCAGAAAGACTGCACAACTCCAGGGAGTATCTGCAGGTCTACCGGTCTGGAGCTAGAATCCACAGGCCTCACTTTGTTCTCTACTTGATGCCGAACGGATTTCCCCATAGCCGCCTCGGAGTGACCATATCTCGAAAGGTGGGTCCACCGGTTCTCCGCAACCGGATAAAGCGCTCACTACGCGAAGTATTTCGCCACAACAAGACTCTTGTAAAGCGACCCTGTGATGTGGTTGTCAACGTGAAAAGATCGGCTGCGAACACGTCTTCTGCAAGTCTCCGCCAGGAATTCGTGACGACCGTCCAGAAGTGGAGCCGCAAGAAAGGTGGCGTGTGAGGCGTCTTGTTTCGGTCGCGATCCGACTGTATCAGAGATCGGTTTCTCTGTTCCTTCCCCCATCCTGCCGATTCTCTCCTTCCTGCTCGGAGTACATGCTCCAAGCTGTCCAGAAAAAGGGTACTGGGCAGGGCCTTTATCTGGGATTCAAGAGGATTCTGCGCTGTCATCCTGGGAACCCGGGCGGCTTTGACCCGGTGAAGTAAGATCTGGTAGCACTTCTACAGACATGACTAACGGCCATGATCCCAACAAGATGGACCTTGAGAAGCGGCTGCTGCTCGCAATGCTGCTGTCAATGGCTGTCTTGCTGATTACCCCCCACTTGTATCAGGCCTATTTCCCGCCGCCGCCCGTCCCCGAACAGCCGATGGAGCAAAGTGAGCAGGAAGCAACCCCGATAGAAATTCCGGAAGCCAAAATCGAGGACCCTCCACCCCAACCCGAGGCGGAGGGCGATTGGGAGCGAACAGAGGCCACAGCGCGCGAGATCACGGTGGAGAACGATGATCTGAGTCTGCGCTGGAGCACTGCGGGGGGTGGACTCCAGAGTGTTCTCCTGAAAAAGTATCGGGCCGCACCGGATGATGAGATAACAGATGAGGACTTGGCTCTTGAGCCCCAGCTGCTAGATGTCATCCCCCAGGGACTGCCTGAGACTTTGCCGCGCCCCCTGACGATCCGTGTCGACGACGACCGCATCAACCGTGAACTTGAAACGGCCGTCTATGAAGTTGTAGGAGGAAGGCCCGAGCTGTTGCAGGCGCCGGCGAAGTTCGAGCTCTTCTACGGCGGTGCCAATGTCCAGGTAAGAAGGAAGTTCGAAATACCCGAGTCGGGTTACGCAGTAAGGATGGAGACGGAGGTCCTTGCCGGGGGGAGAGAGATTCCCTTCTCCATTGTCCTGGGTGCCGGCATTGGGAAGGTTGAGCCGGCGGCCGCTATTACCGGAGATTTTAGCGAGCCCCGGATCAAGCGCTATGTGGCGAACGAGGTGGAGTCTTATTCAGCTGGCGGCTCGTCGTGGTTCTCGTCGGGAATCTCCCTGGAAGGTGGGGCTCGGGACCTGGCGTCAGGCGCCCGTTGGGTTGGACTCGACAGTCAGTATTTCGCATACCTGATTTTCGATTCGGATGAGATTCGATCGCTTCGGCTGTCCGAGGTTGAGTGGAAACGCACAGAACCAGACGAGGAAATCGTTCCTCTATTGGTGTGCGAGGTCGGCTTCCCTGGCAAGGCCAGCTACAGCTTCTTTGCCGGACCCAAGGACCAGGAGATCTTGACGCAGACCGATCCCACATTCAGGGAGCTGATCGATTACGGATGGTTCGCGCTTCTGGTGAAGCCCTTGGTGTTTGGTCTCAAGTTCACTTACGGATTCGTTGGGAATTATGGCTGGTCCATCATTATTCTGACCTTCGTGATCAATCTCGCTCTCTTTCCCGTGCGCTACAAGCAGATGGCCTCCATGAAGAAGATGTCGGCGCTGCAGCCGAAGCTGAAGTCCATACAGGACCGATATAAGCGCATGAAGCGCGACGACCCGCGCAAGCAGCAGATGAATACCGAGGTCATGGCGCTCTATAAAGAAAATGGGGTCAATCCGCTGGGAGGGTGTCTGCCGCTGGTGATCCAGATGCCGTTCTTGATTGCCTTCTACCGCATGTTGGCTTCATCGATCGAGCTTCGCGGAGCCCCTTTTATGGGCTGGATTCAGGACTTGTCCCAGCATGACCCCTACTACGTCACGCCCGTCGTGATGGGTATCAGCATGGTGGTCCAACAGAAGATGACCCCGGCGACCGGTGATCCGACGCAGAGACGGATGATGATGATGCTCCCTGTCGTTTTCACCTTCTTCTTCCTGAATCTATCGAGTGGCCTGGTGGTTTATTTCTTGTTTAGTAACCTGTTTGCTATGATGTTCCAGGTTTTGATGCAGCGGCTGAAAACGGACGACGCTCCAGCGAAGAAAAAGGGCTCCAAGAAAGGGAAATAGGAAAGTTGGAAGACACTAGAGAGAGGCTGGCGAGGCCTGAGCTTCTTGAATCGATGAAGAGTTTTCTGGGAGACCTCATCCAGCGGCTCGACCTCGATCTACAGTTCAGCTGCGAGATGGAGGAGGACGGTATCCATGTGCGTTTGGGGGGATCCGACGGCAGCCTGGTATTGGCCGACAGCGCGCGGATGCTCTATGCGATCAACCATCTCCTGAATCAGATCTTTTTTCGGAAATCGGAGGATGGATGCAATTTCTGGGTTGATTGTGAGGGCTACCGAAGCGAGCGCGAGCAGGAGCTGGCCCTGTTGTCGAAGAAGGCAGCCGAGCGAGTACGGTTGTCAGGGAAGGAATTTTCTTTTCAGTCCCTTCCGGCGAGCGAGCGCCGCATCATTCATCTGGCGCTGGCTGAAGAGTCAGGAGTGAGGACGCAGAGTGAAGGCAGCGGTGCCCACCGTTGCGTTGTTGTTTTGCCCTCGTTCTAAATACACTTAAAGACACAGGCCTGTGTCTCGATTCCGGGATGGAACCATCATTGCTGTTGCGACGCCTCCGGGCCGAGGGGCGATCTCCCTGATCAGGCTCAGTGGTTCGGAGGCTTCAACCCTGGTACGGGGACAGCTCCGACTAGGCAGGGGCGCCGAATATCGACACCGTAGGCCATGTCTCGCCACCTTTGTGGATTCCGCTAGCCGTCCTCTCGATCAGGTTCTCGTGACCTTGTTTCCGGCTCCCACTTCTTACACCGGGGAAGAGGTTGTCGAAATCTCATGCCACGGGAGTCCGCCTGTTGTGCAGGAGATCCTGGAGACGCTGCTGCGCTCTGGTGCACGGCTGGCAGAGCCGGGAGAATTCACGCTTCGAGCCTTTCTGAATCAGAAGATGGATTTGGCCCAGGCTGAAGGGGTACGAGACCTGATTGAGAGCCAGACCGTCTTCCAGGCACGAGTGGCCCGCGACCAGGTCGAAGGACGACTGTCGGCCGAACTGAGACCCTATCAGGACGACCTGATACGCGTCATATCGCATATGGAGACGTCGCTTGAGTTTGTGGAGGATGAGGCGGAACCCGAGGACAGAGCTCAGCTGGTCGAGCGAATGCTCGAGATTGATCGGGGGTTTGGGCGGCTCTTAGGCAGCTTCGAGTTGGGACGGGTGGTCCGGGACGGATTCTGCGTATCGATCGTAGGCAGGCCTAACGCCGGCAAGTCGAGCCTGTTCAACGCTCTTGTCCAACAGGAACGGGTGATCGTCACGGACGTACCGGGCACGACCAGGGATGCGGTCGCCGAGACCGTTGATCTGGAAGGCATCCCAACACAGCTCGTCGACACTGCAGGCATCCGGGAGGTGGAAGATCCAGTGGAATCTTTGGGTGTGCGAAAGTCCCTCGAATACATTGGGCGCTCCGATGTCACTCTGTTTGTTGTGGATGGATCAACGGAGTTTGGTAGAGAAGATGCGCTCGTCTGGGCCGGCATCAAGGAGCGGCCCTGCATCCTTGTTCTCAACAAGCTAGACCTTTCGCGGCTGGCGGAGGTGCCTCCGGATATAGGTCAGCAGTGTGAGTCTGTGGTTGCCGTATCGGCCCTGAACGGCACCTGCGTAGGGGAGCTGCGCAGGGTCATGAGTCGAGTTCTGACCCCTGTGAAGGGATGGGAGCGGGAGCGCGTCTTGATCACCAACGTCCGGCACAAGAACTGCCTGGAGCGGGCACGAGAGCATCTCAGTGGGGCGCTTGCCGCCTGTGAGGAAGGTCTTAGCGAAGAGTTTCCCCTTTACGACCTGAGGAAGGCATTGGACGAGACCGGGAAGATCACAGGAGAAACCAGTGTGGAGGATATACTTGGCGAGATTTTCTCGACATTCTGCATAGGCAAATAGGCGCGGAGCAGCCAAATCACAGGCGAGCTTCGAGAAACGGCGGTGAGCTGCGATATGTCTGTTGTCGCAGTAGGGGGAGAGGCTACCACCAGGTCACTACATGCGTGACCTGGAACTAGGGAACGAGCTCGGAGTACAGTCGATCTAGTTCATCCTCAGAATGGAAGTGGAAGACGATCTGGCCCCGGGACCGGCGTCGACGGATTTCGACTTTGGTTTTCCAGCGCTGCTCTAGACGCTGTTCTGCGGCCTCCAGGTGAGGGTCTTTGTGGGATCCGGTTGCTCTGGGGGCGGCGACTGACTTCTGGACGCGACGCTCGACTTCGCGAACCGAAAGAGCCTTGGAGGCAACTTGGCCGGCTAGCTCCAGTTGTTGGGCGTGGGGAAGAGGGAGGAGGGCCCTGGCATGGCCCATGGAGATTTCTCCGGCGAGCAGGGCCTGCTGAAGAGAGCGGGGCAGCTGTAGCAACCGCAGGGTATTGGTGACGGCAGTCCGGCTCTTTCCGACCTGGCGGGCGACTTCTTCCTGTGTGAGACCGAACTCTTCGATCAAGACTGAATAGGCCTGAGCCTCCTCGATGGCCGTGAGATCGGCGCGCTGAATGTTCTCTACGAGGGCCATCTCGACCATCTTCTGGTTTGAAATGTCCTGAACGATCGAAGGAATCCGTTGAAGTCCGGCCTTCTGAGCTGCCCTCCAGCGCCTCTCGCCGGCGATGATCTCGTAGCCTTCTGCCCGTGAGCGAACAATGATGGGCTGAAGCAATCCATTCTGAGCGATGGAATCGGCTAACTCATCGAGGGTGGCGGAGTCTAGCCTAAGCCGGGGTTGGAAGGGATTGGGATGGATCTGTTCCACGTCAAGTTCGACCAAGGGAGAAACGGATGCAGATCTGGGTAGGAGCGCATCGAGACCCCTGCCCAACGCTTGTCTTGTCATGATGTTACCTGTCTCATTGATTCCGGTTTGGACCAGTGAAGCGTCTCGAGCGGGTTCTTTCCGAGGATCTCTTGTGCCAGCTTGAGGTAGGAGTTGGCGCCTTTGGAGCGGGCATAGTAGAGGACGATGGGTTTTCCGAAACTCGGCGATTCGGCGAGTCGTACGTTGCGTGGGATGTGGGTCTGAAGCAGCCGCGACCCCAAGTGGGCCGAGACGTTCTGCCGGATCTGGCTAGAAAGATTCAGTCGGTCGTCATACATGGTGAGGAGTACCCCCTCGATTCTCAGGGTTGGGTTCAAGGTTTCACGAATGCGTTGCACCGTTGCCATGAGATCGGAGAGTCCTTCCAGCGCAAAATACTCGCACTGAATCGGGATCAAGACGGAGTCTGAGGCTGTCAGCGCGTTAACGGTTAGAATTCCGAGAGAGGGAGGGCAATCGACCAGAATGAAATCGTACAGGGGACGGAGCTGCTCCAAAACCTTTCGGAGGCGGAATTCCCGGTCTGAGAGGTCTAGAAGCTCGACGGTAGCCGCGATCAAGGCACGATTTGCGGGCAATAGATCAAGCGTCTCCATCTCGGTTGGATGAATGGCAGAAGAGGGCCCCTGCCCTTCCATAAGCACTTCATACACAGAGGGTTGGACGCTGTCTTTGTCGATTCCCAGGCCCGAGGTTGTGTTCGCCTGGGGATCCAAATCTACGACGAGGACCCTGAGGTCGGCAGTGGCCAGTGAGGCTCCTAGATTGATGGCAGTAGTAGTCTTCCCTACTCCTCCCTTCTGGTTAGTCACGGCGATGATTTTAGCATTGCTCATGGAGGGTACCTTACCATGACTGGGCGACGTTTCACGTGAAACATAGGAGTCTTGGATCCTCTTCAGGGGGGGGGCGAACTGAACGAACTCAGTGCGGGTTGCGACGGACCTGATCCGTGATTTCCGGAGGCCCCTCCACAGCCTCGGTGATGCACTTGAGCAGCCCGAACGTCGTCCCCTTCAATTGCAGCGAAAGAGGCTGGCAAAACGCGAGGTTGAGTCCGGTACCTGCTGCCGACGAACAAGAGTCAAGGCGTTCACTGAGTCGCCAAGCGCGGAACCGTGAAGCCACAAAAGCTTCACCCCATGAGACCCGAGCAGATCCAGGAGCTTCGCAGAGGGTGTCAGCGCGCGAATGGTGGCCAGGTCGATCGTATTCCAGTCCGGATAGCCCTCGGCCCTGCCCTGAAAAAACTCCGCAGGCAAAGAGAGAGCCCTGCAAGCCTCTTTCAGGAAGACGACTTTCTTTGCGCTCTTCTCTATCAGCGTGAGGCGCAGCGTGGGCAGGAACAATTTCAGGGCTAAACCTGGGAAGCCAGCACCGGTACCCACGTCTGCTATCGCTTGATTGGGGTGCAGAAAGCGATCGGCTGCCCAGAAGGATTCAAAGAAGTGGAATCGAAGTTGGTCGGCAACACCCTGGACACGTGTGAGGTTGATCGTACGGTTCCAGCGTTCCAGCAGGTCGAGGTAGTGTTGAATCTGAGCCCTTTGCTCCCCTGAGATTTGCACCCCAAACGCTTCCTCCATGACTAGGAGCTCGGAAACCGGCATGAGCTGCAAGGGTAAAAAGGGGTGTTTCTCCTTTGCGAGTCGGTTCTTGATTTGATCTGGTACTGTCTTGACCTAAAAAATGAACCAGGCGCCTTGACTCAGCATGCTTTACTCCTAAAGTATCCCTTCACGTGGTCGTCTTGGGGCTGGCTCGCCGCTGGACCTCCAAGTGGATGTTCAGGACCGAGAGAGCCGCCGGCGTGATGCCGGGAACCCGTGCGGCCTGGCCCAGATTGGTAGGCCGGATGCGATCGAGTCGTTCCACGACTTCATTCGAGAGGCCGCCGACCTGACTGTAATTCAAGTCGGAGGGGATTTGTCTGTGCTCCAGACGCTTCAAGCGCTCTACATCGCGCAGTTGGGACTGAATATATCCCTCGTATTTGATGTGGGTCTCAACCACCTCTGCCTCTTCGTCGTGCCAGGGAACACCCTGATCTTGAAGCCATTCCTTGAAGTCTCGAATGCGGCATTCAGGGCGTCTCAGGACCTGACCCAGGTTGGAGCCAGGCTCTAGCGAGAATCCCTGAACGAGCTGCTTCAGCAGGGGGGATGCTCGGTTGAGAAAGGTAGAGTGCAATAGGGCGATAGCTCGATCGATTCGAGCCCACTTGGCCTCGAATTTCTGGTAGACCGGTGAGGGGATCAAGCCTAGCTCATGGCCATGGGGCATCAAGCGCCGATCCGCGTTGTCGATCCGCAGCAGGAGACGATACTCTGCCCGTGAAGTGAACATCCGATACGGCTCGTCCACTCCCTGGGTTACCAAGTCATCGATCAAGATTCCCAAGTAGCTCTGCGCTCTACTCAGGACCAGGGAGGGCTTGCCCAAGGCCGCGGCCGCGGCGTTGATACCGGCCATCAGGCCTTGTGCAGCCGCCTCTTCGTAACCCGTTGTGCCATTGATCTGTCCTGCATGGAAGAGGCCGCCCACCGCCTTTGTCTCCAGCGTAGGATGAAGCTCGGTGGGCTGGACGTAGTCGTACTCCACTGCGTAGCCCGGGCGGATCATAGTGGCATTCTGTAGGCCGGGAATGCTGGCCAGAAGCCGTTCTTGCACGTCGATCGGCATGCAGGTCGAGAGACCGTTGACGTAGATCAGGTTGGTCTCCAAACCTTCGGGTTCCAGAAAGATCTGATGGCGATCCCGATCTGGAAACTTGACGACCTTGTCCTCGATGGAAGGGCAGTACCGCGGCCCAACTCCGACAATATCCCCGCCGTAAAGCGGGCTGCGGTCCAGATTTTCTCGTATGACGGCGTGGGTGTGCTCGTTGGTGGAGGAGATCCAGCAGGGCACCTGGGGCAGTGTTATTCCGCTGCTGCGAAACGAGAACAAGGTGGGACTGTCATCTCCAGGCTGCTCCTCAAAGGCACTGAAATCGATGCTCTCTCGGTCCAGTCGGGGCGGAGTTCCCGTCTTCAGCCGCCCCATTCGGAAGCCGATGCTGCGGATTGAATCCGCCAGAGCGACGGCAGCCTTCTCACCCGAACGCCCCGCCCGAAATTTCTTCTCTCCGAGATGGCAAAGTCCGTTCAGAAAAGTCCCGGTCGTCAGAATAACAGTTGTGCAAGGAAGGATGTCACCGTTCGCAGTCTCTACCGCTACCACGCGGCTCTTGCGCCTGACGAGCGCCGTGACTTCCGTCTGGATCAGGGACAAGTTTGGTATTTCTGCCAGCAGGGCCCGAACCTTTTGCCGATAAAGCCTCTTGTCGTTCTGGGCTCTGGGAGCGCGAACGGCAGGACCACGACTCCGATTGAGCAGTCGAAACTGAATCCCAGACTCGTCTGCGATCTGCCCCATTAGACCACCCAAGGCGTCCACTTCTCGAACCAGGTGTCCTTTAGCGATGCCTCCAATCGATGGGTTGCAAGACATCTGGCCAATCATGTCGAGATTGATTGTGAGGAGGGCGGTCTTGGCACCCATGCGAGCCGCCGCCGCCGCCGCCTCGGCGCCCGCGTGACCACCTCCAATGACAACAACCTCATAGCTAGCCGTGGACATGGGAAGTCATTATAGCTGATGCAGTTGTCTGGATTCGACACAGATGGGGCGCCTCTTTCTGAGGCGTGGTCGAGCCAGGGAGAGCCACTGCTGGAAGGGCGTGTCTAATCGGGGCTGATCTTGAGAGATTTCAGAAACTTCTCATCCTGGGTGGTCAGCTCTAGACGCACAGGAGCCAGTTTCTTCGAGACCGATTCGCCACTCTCGCGCTGGTTGAATCCGATGGTTGCCTCGATAACGAGAAAGACCTCATAGCCCGTCTGCCGAATGCCCTGGATCGCAGCATTGATTTGAGGCGATTCCAGGAGGGCATCATTAATCGCAGCCTCAAGCTTCTTTTTGTACTTCTTGAGCTGCTCGTCCCGCATTCGAACCCAGTCCTTTCCCCTTGCCAACACCACAGGAAACTGATCAAATCTAGTGGTTAGAGGGGCATCTTTTGGGCACCAATGATACCAAACTCAGACCCTTTGTAAAGTGGAAACAGGAGGCAACAAACTGAGTCCGAATCGAGGTTCGAGCCATCGTCGAAAGCGAGTCTATCGACCCCAAGATACCGATTCCCTGGGGTACGAGAGAGATCTGGGAAACCCAGGAGAGCTGCCCTTTACCCGGGGGATTTATCCCGCAATGTACCGAGATCGTCTCTGGACCATGCGGCAGTATGCGGGGTATTCCACGGCAGAGGAATCGAATCGACGCTACCGTTATCTTCTGTCTCAGGGAACGACCGGTTTGTCGGTCGCATTCGATCTTCCCACCCAACTCGGACTGGACTCGGATCACCCTTTAGCCCAGGCCGAAGTGGGGCGATCGGGCGTCGCCATTGATGGCATCGAGGACATGTCGCGCCTCTTCGAAGAGATTCCGCTCGGCTCGGTGTCGACTTCAATGACAATCAATGCAACGGCGGCAATTCTCTTTTCCCTCTACCTGGTTGCTGCTAAACGCCAGGGAGTTCCCTGGACTTCGCTGCGTGGGACAGTCCAGAACGATATTCTTAAAGAGTACCTGGCTCGAGGAACCTACATCTTTCCGCCGCCGGCATCGGTGAGGCTGGCGACCGATCTTGTCGCATTTGGATATCATGAGGTCCCACGGTGGAACCCGATCTCCATCAGTGGTTATCACATTCGTGAGGCAGGTGCGACAGCGGCGCAGGAAATTGGGTTCACACTTGCGAACGCCGAGACTTACGTAGAATCAGCTCTCTCATCGGGATTGGAGATAGATCAATTTGCACCACGGCTATCCTTCTTCTTTGCTGCGCACAATGATCTATTCGAGGAAGTGGCCAAGTTTCGAGCAGCACGCCGCCTCTGGGCGCGCCTGATGAAAGAGAGGTGGAAGGCAAAAGACCCGAAATCGGCCATGCTGCGCTTCCATACCCAGACGGCTGGAAGCTCTCTGACGGCACAACAACCCGACAACAATGTGGTACGTGTGGCGGTTCAAGCACTCGCTGCGGTCCTTGGTGGGACTCAATCGCTCCATACCAACGCCAAGGACGAAGCCCTGGCACTCCCAACCGAACAGACGGCCCGGCTGGCCCTGCGTACGCAGCAGTTGCTGGCGCATGAGAGCGACGTTACCGAGGTGCCGGATCCGCTGGGTGGGAGCTGGTACGTCGAGAGGCTCACCAGCGATCTGGAGGAGGAAGCGGGGAATTACCTCACACGAATTCGATCCATGGGTGGAATGCTGAAGGCGATTGAAAGCGGTTTTGTCAGCCAGCAGATTCAGGAGTCGGCCTATCAGTATCAGAAACGACTCGAATCCGGTGATCTGACGGTCATTGGACTCAACTACCTTCGGGACGAAGAGTCCTGCCCCCTGGAGACACACCAGATCGATCCCAGAAGCGAACATCGCCAGGTCGAGGGACTGGTCCGGTTCCGCGCCACCAGAGATGCTTCCCAGGTGGACCGGGCCCTGGAGCGTATTCGAGCGACCGCTGAAACCGACGAAAATCTCATTCCGGCTATCGTCTCAGCTGTCGACGCAGAGGCAACGGTCGGAGAAATCTCGGGTTCATTGGGCGACGTTTTCGGCAAGCACCTGGAGAACGTTACACTGTAAAGTGGAAAGCCCCTTTTGTGAGTCGACCCTAGGAGATCCAGTGGAACCTACCCACGTTCGAGACGGTCTGCAGACGGAAGGAATTTCTGAGCCGCTCCTGTCTTACCAGGAGGCACTCGAAAGGCTTCTACCTCGGGTCCCGTCGCCGCTTTCGGTCCGCACTCCACTGTTGAGCAGTCTGGGAAAAGTCCTTGCCCATTCGGTCAGCGCCGACCGCGACCTTCCGCCTTTTGACAAATCCTTCATGGACGGCTACGCGGTGCGCAGCCAGGATGCTGTTTCGCCCTCGGCAAAGCTAAAAATCGTAGGGACTGTAGCGGCGGGAAGTTCTTCACTCCCGACCGTTGGTATCGGTGAAGCCGCCCAGATCATGACGGGAGCCCCCCTGCCTCCAGGGGCCGACGCAGTACAGATGGTAGAGAAGACGCGAGCTCTGGATGGAGCGCTTGTAGAACTAACGGAAGCGGTTCGCCCGGGGCAGAATGTCTCCTTCCGCGGCACTGAGGTGAAGTGCGGCGATGTCGTACTGCCAGCCGGTCGATACATCGGAGCCGCCGACATCGGAGTCTTGGCAACCTTTGGAAGAACCGAAGTAGAGGTTCTGAAAGCCCCCAAGGCGGTGATTATATCGACTGGAGATGAGTTGGTTAGCGTTGATCAGAGCCCTTCCTTCGGACAGATCCGGAACTCCAATGGCCCGATGCTCTGGGCTCTCTGTCAGGAGCTTGGAGTGGAGGCTGAGGTTTTCCCGGCAGTGCGTGACAACCCTGGAGAGATCGCCGAGGCAATTGACGAGGCGCTGAAAAGCGATTTGGTATTGCTCTCGGGTGGGGTCTCGATGGGCGAGTATGATTACGTCTATCGAGTGCTGGGCGAAAGGGGTGTCGATCTAATCTTCCACAAGGTTGCCGTGAAACCCGGAAAGCCAATTTATGTCGGCAAGAAAGCGGCCTCCATGGTTTTCGGCTTGCCCGGAAATCCGGTGTCTGCGTTTGTGACCTTCCAGCTGTTCGTGCGACCCTCTGTCCGCCGATGGATGGGATACGATTCGGGCTCACTGCCCCGGATTGAAGCCACACTGTCCCAGAATGTGAAGCAGAAGCCAGGAAGAACCTTCTTTAAGCCGGCTCGTGCATTCTGGCGTCAAGGCCGTTTCGAAGTGGAGCCGGTTGAGACCAAAGGGTCCGCCGATCTGGCAGGATTTCGCAATGCCAATTCCTTACTTGTCATGGAGGCGGACTGTGCTTTCCTCGCGCAGGGTTCAAAAGTTCCCGTCTTGCTGCTCGACGGCTGGATGAAATAGACACGGCCTCGGGACCAATGGAAGGCACGTAAATATGGTCGACCTCACACACATTGATGTCTCCGGGCGTGCGCGAATGGTAGACATTGGCGACAAGCGCCTCCTTCGAAGGACGGCTCGGGCCACGGGTCGACTTCAAGTCTCAAAAGCAACCCGCGAGAAAATCCTGGAAGCCGGCCTGCCCAAGGGAAACCCTTTCGAAGTTGCGCGGCTGGCAGGGATTCAGGCGGCGAAACAGACTAGCCAGTTGATTCCTCTTTGCCATAATCTCAACCTGGACTTCGTGGACGTTGAGATCGAACTTCAAGAGGAAGCCTTCCAGATCCGGAGCACGGTCAGTTGCCGTTGGGCAACGGGTGTTGAAATGGAAGCCCTGACCGCCGTAGCTGTGGCTGGATTAACCCTTTACGATATGTGTAAGGCGGTGGATCCGGAGATGGTCCTGGGTGAGATTCGCTTGATAGAGAAAATCAAGGAAGAGTTGCCCCAATCCAACGACTAGATTGTAGCGAGCAACCTCCTACCATCGAGTAAGAGAGCGCATCTGTACTGGCATCCCCTTCTTGCCTCCCCTCTGCCTTTGGTCTCACCCTTGCCTCGTTTCAGACAGATAGAAGGGAGACGGGGGTGAACGTCATTGGCAAAGGCAAGGGGAAGCTCGGCGCAACTTGTCCAGTCTTTGAGTTTTTCATCTGCCAAGGGTCTCTAGTTTCCACGGTAATAGGTCTAAAGACCCCATAATTTAACCCTATGTCAGTATTAATAGGATTTATTATATGAAATTACCCGCTTTCTAGAGGCTGTAAAGGGAAATATGCCATAGTTCGGCTAAGCGAGAATTAGCGTCCGGAAAGCTCGACCCTCTAGAGCGAAGTCATGACGAAAGTCGTTAGTCCAATTAGGTCTATTATATCTGATCACTCCCATACTCAGACTGAAATAGGATTATGGAGTCTAGATTCTGCCGAATCGGTGGACTTAGAAGGAAAATAAATTACATCCCCGCATCCGACCGCCATCCCGATCCCTGGGACGTCATCCGACGAATGGACGGGTTGGGTTGGAGTGGCAGGCTCCTAGCGTATTGACCATCTGCCGGAGAGCAGCGCGAAAACTCGCTCCTGGCTAAGAGGATTGGCAAAGGGCATGGAAATCAAGTCACGCCACCTCCACTTCTTGGTGTAGGTAACGATCCGGGCCTTCCTGGTTTCTGGTAATCCGGCCTCTTTCTTGGCTGTATCGAAGGCTTCCAGGAGGCCTCCAATCTGGTCCAGGAGTTCGAGCTCTAGGGCCTGGGCCCCTGTCCACACTCGCCCTTCGGCTGCCTGTCGAACACTGTCCCGACTCTTCTGCCGTCCCTCCGCTACCTTTTCGAGGAAAAGCTCCTCATAAAACTGCTGCATCTGCTCCCTGACGACCTGCACTTCCTCCTCTGAGAAAGGACGTGTGAAGGAGGTGTAGCCAGCGCGCTTTCCCTTTTCGACGGCATCCACGTTGATGCCGACTTTCGTGAATAGTCCCTCGAGGTTCAGTTTCCCGCCAATCACACCGATCGACCCGGTTAGCGTGGAAGGATCGGCCAGAACCTTCCGGGCAGCGGTAGCGATGTAGTAGCCCCCACTTGCGGCCATGTCGCCGAAGGAGATGACGACCGGTTTGCTCTCGTTGGCCCGCTTGATTTCGCGCCAGATCAAATCGGAGGAGAGGGCCGACCCGCCCGGGCTGTTGACCCGCAGCACGATGGCCTTCACGCGCTTTTGCCTGGTGGCCTCCCGAAGCAGGTGTTTCAGGGTATCTGCTCCCAGAATCGAGCGCCCACCCCGGCTCGACCGGGACATCCCCGCGGAGATAACTCCGTCTGCCACGATGTAGGCGATCTGGGGGTGATAGAAGGTTACTGCTCTACGCAGGAAGGACTCCCCGGTCCTCAGCTTCGACCAGGAAAGATCGACTAGTCCCGGACCTTCCTTCTCGACCAGTTTCTCCAGTTCGTCTTCGTAACAGACGCCATCAGTCAACCCAAGCTTGGAACACCTTTGAGCGCTGTGGGGGCCGTGATCGATCCAATCCTGGACCTGGGTTGTGCTGACCGATCGATTGGCTGCAATCAGCTCCTTCATGCGTTCCTGCAAATCGGTGAGAATCGCGTCACCCATTTCGCGGCTGTGCTCGGACATGCTCTCTCGATCAAAGGGTTCGGCCGCCGATTTGTAGGGTCCGATTTGCACGATCTCAGGGTCGATTCCAAGGTAGTCCAAGAGCTTTTTGAAGAAGAGAATCTCTAACCGTAAGCCGACCAATTCAAGTGTGGTAGCCGGCGAGAGATAGATTTTCTGGGCTCCGGCAGCGAGGTAATAGGACTTGTTGTCGGCATGCTCAAGGTAGGCATAGGAATGCTTCCCGTCGGCGTGGAAACGGGTGAGTAGTCGATGAATCTCTTCGATCTGTCCCCATCCGATGGCGGTGGGCTTGATAACCAGGATCACAGCCTGAACCCTGCGGTGGAGCCGCGCGGCCTCGATCAGATTCAAGAGCTGGTGAAAGTGAATCTGTTGCCTCTGCCAGAGGAAGGACGGACCAGAGAACTCTTCAACAACCTCGCCCTCGATCTCAACCTTGACGAAGCAGTTTTTCCGAGCCATTTGGTGAGGAGATCATACGCCGTTGGGCCTGCCAGGGAAAGATGCAGCAGAATCAGGGTCCGGCGTGGCGATAGCCCGGTGATGGATTTTCGAAGGCCCGTTTCATAAGACGGTGCACCCGGATGAATGGGCCGGCACCCCCAGGTTCCGTTATAATAAGGCGCGTGTATCGGCTTAGCCTCTTTTTGCTTTTCAGCCTTTTTTTTGGATCCCTGGGTTTGGCCCAGGAGAAGCCGGACGAAGAGGCTCCCACTACAGACAAAGCTTCTGCCGAGGATGCTGCTGATGAAGGATTCCGGATCGGAATTGCCGTCGATCAGGTGTTTTTATCGGTGAACGCTCGGTCCCTGGCGGGCGGGTTCGTTCGAGATTTGAGGCAAGATCAGTTTCAGGTCTATGAGGACGGAGTGAAGCAGAGGATTGTCAATTTCTCCAGCGAAGCTGTACCCGTGCAGGTGGTTCTTCTAGTCGATATCAGCGGGAGCACCAGAGACAGTCTCCCGGTGATTCGTCGAGCTGCCCTGAGTTTCGCCAAGAGCCTGGGAAAAGAGGATCGCATCGCGGTCATTACCTTCAATGATGCTCCCCGTCTCATCCTCAATTGGACCAACGATCTCACGAAGATAGAGAACGCGCTCCTCAGCGTATGGGCCAAGGGGCATACGGTGTTGAATGATGCCGTGTACGTCACCTGCGACGATTTGCTCAAGGAGGTGGCAGGCAAGAAGGCGATTATCCTGCTGACGGACGGTGTCGACACCGGCAGCATGGTGAGCTACCAGGAGGTCGTGGACCTGGGAATCCGCTCGGAGGCCATCGTCTACGTTGTATCCAAGCTCGATGAATACTGGGGGATGGCCATTGCTGCCCGGATGGAGTTCGCCGCGCGTTCCCAGATCGTTCCGAGGCAACTCACCGACGACTTTATTTTGGAAGTGCGTAGGTTTCTGCAAAAACTGGCCGATCAAACCGGAGGCAGGGTTTTGAACAGCCAGGCCTTCTCGAGTCTCATCGACGTCTATGCTCAAGTGGCGGAAGAGCTCAAGAATCAGTACTATGTCTCATATGTCCCCTCCAATCGCCTCAGGGATGGGATTTGGAGAAATATCAGCGTTCGGGTAATCAACCCGGGCACAGTAGTGGGCACTCGCCCCGGCTACTACGCTCCCACAGAGTAAGCGACACCTGACGAAATCACCCCGAAGTAGGCAGCCAAAGGGGCCTGCGTCACAGAAGTGGGGTAAGTCAGGCCGCTCGGTCTTCCCAGTAGTCCTCGAGGCGCCCGGAGTGGAAAACACAGCGTAGAGCACTGATGGCGTTGGCTCCTCTGACAGACCACTCCATTCCTGACTGTTTG
>JAKZYH010000158.1:0-2928 GCA_047514575.1 Acidobacteriota bacterium
TGGTGGACATGGCTTCCAGGAACGGAATCCCCGTGCTCACCACCACCGACCAGTTGGGCCAGATTTACCTGAAGAACCTGGCCGCGGGCAGCTACCGACTGTTGGTCAAGAGTTCTCTGTATCGGGGACCGATAGATAGACTCGTGGAGATCCGTCCCGGTGAGACTGCCGTGGTTAGTCTCGTTGTTCACCAGATCCTGGGACTCGGGTACGAAAGCGCCCGCAGCGTTGGTGTCAGGCCTCTGCTGCGATCTTCAGTCAACCCTCGCCTCATTTTCCGCACGCTGGAACCGGTTCAGCCGGAAGGCTCTCCCCGGGCAATCTTTGAGGATGGGGGCGTTGAAGTCTATACAAGTGCCGGCTTTGGTGGGGATCACATCGTCTTCCCGGGCGACCCGGCCCGGGGAACAACCACAAATTTCGCGGCCAGGGACGAGCTTCCAAACGGCGCCGAATATGTCATCGCCGGACAGTTCACTTCGGGCACCGACAGCCTCTTCCGCATCAAGAACTGGTTGAACTACGACCTGGGAGAAAACCACGAGCTTCGGCTGCTGATGGGGTACGGTCGAGTTGCGTATACCGAACCCAGCCTCGCTCTGCTCGACAATCCGTCGTTTATCGCTGGGGAAGAAGACTATTTGAAAGCCCCCGGAACGACAAAAGTTCTGACTCTGGGATTTGAGGATCGCTGGCGATTGGGCCCTGCGTTGTCCTTCATGTGGGGCGCCGAAATGAACCAGGTTCGGCGGCGCTTCAATGACTACTTCGTCAGTCCGAATGCCGCCATTGTCTACAACGCCACGAGTTCGACTTCGATCCAGGTCTCGGTCTCCTCGAAACGGGACACCCACAGCAACAGAGTTACCTTGCCGGACGGTCGAAGGGTTCTGCTCAACGACTCCATTCACTTTTCCGAGATCCGCGGCCATTCGCAAGTGGGCACAGCTCGATACTACGAGGCAAGCGTGTCCCAGAAACTGGGTTCGAACACGAAAGTCAAAGTCGCAGCCTTCGACTCCCGGTTGCTGGGAACCACGCCTAACGTGCTGGCCCAGTTCGAGCGAGATGCCGGGGTCGGAGTTGACTTTCTACCTCTCAATGACTCCCATTCCCGAACCCGAGGCTATCGCCTCACCGTCGACCGACGAATCATTGACAACCTTCGGGCCACTTTTTCATACACCCGCGGAAGCGCCCCCAGCATCGATCCTCTCAACAACCAGGTTCTGGTTGATCCCCACGCCCTGGGCGCACTCTTCCGCCAGCACGGATTCCATGCCCTGGCTGCCGAACTGGAGGCCCATATACCCCGGTCGTCAACACGGATCACCGCGGTTTTTCGTACCGTCCCGTACGGTGATCCCGTCATCTCGGTCGATCCTCTTTCGGACGTTTACGAAACACCCAACCGCAGCGTCAATCTGTTCATCCGGCAACTCGTGCCGGTGCCGATGGTACTGGTGAAGTTTCTGGGGCTCGATTTTCTTACGGGCTACCGCCTGGAAGCCCTGCTCGACATTCGAAATCTGGCCAATGAGAACCTGGGAGTTGTTCCCAGTTCAGCTGGCCACGTCGTACTCCTCCAACAGCCCAGAAGCGTGCGCGGCGGTCTGGCCGTGAATTTCTAGTACTCACTGAGCACTCATCAAGCACTCACCTCCGCTGACCTTGTTGGCAGTACAGTGGTGAGAGTCGCGCGCGATTGGGCGCTCGCACCTGCACTCCAAAGAAATGAAGCCTGATCCAAGTAAATGGATCTCTGCGCCAAATCCCCCTCTATTTCACATTTCCAAAGTTCGACGTAAGTCGTTTAAAGAGAATCTGTTAGATTGTATCGGAAACGGGCATACGTGGGTGGCATAAGACTTGCATTTGAGATGCTGGGGTGAACTGTCTCCGCACATTCTCTCGCATTTTTTGCGGCAGGCTTGAGAGATCTAGATGTCTTCGTCGAGAATCAAGACGATTCTGGTGCTGGTACTTTCAGGAGGTGCACTCTACCTGGGTGCGCTGAACCTGGTAGACCGAAGCCAGTGGCAACAGGCGACGGACGGCATCCAGTGGAAGGAATCTCTGCGCGGCGTTGAACTCGATGGGTTTACCCCTCAGTCCGTGGTCAGTGGCGGCATGTCTCTGGAGCCGGGCGACCTGCTCATCGGCATCAATGGAATCCCGATCGGGAGCCTTGACGACCTGACGGACGTGCAGGAACTCCTGACGCAGAGGTTGCCCGGGAACACACCGGCAACCTACCTGGTCCAGCACCGGGACGGCAGCGAAGAGAGCGTCTCCCTATTTATGATTCGGCGCTCTCGAGTCACCCGGACGGATGTCCTTCTGGCCGTGGTGGCCGAAGGATTCCTGATGGCTGGCCTGCTCATCTTTGTCCGGAGCTGGAGCACACCCGGGGCTTTTCACTTTTACCTGGTCAGCCTGGTGGCTTTTATACTCTTGCTCTACCGCTATTCCGGCCGGGTCGATTCTTTCGACCTCTTGATCTATTGGCTTGACGCTGGGGCTTTTTTGCTACTGCCCCCTCTCTTTGTTCACTATTGCTACCGTTTTCCCCGACCTCTGGTCTGGCTGGAAAAGAGACCTCTAGCGGCTGTCCTTCTCTACGTTCCAGGGCTTTTTCTGCTGGTCGTTTTCGCGGCCTGGTTTGCGGACTGGCTTACGATTCTGCACCTGCCCAGAACGCCCGCTTTTCTGGCGTTCTTCGACAGGCTTCACCTCCTTCACTTTGCGACCTTCCTGGTCTTCGGCGCATGGGTCCTGGTTCTGAGACGCAGTTGGGCAGACGCTGCTGAAAAGCAGCAACTCAAGTGGGTCGCTTTCGGGACAGTTGCCGCCATCGGGCCCTTGCTGGGGGGCTATGGACTCCCCTTTCTGCTCGGATGGCCAATCGAAACGTGGATGGAGGCATCC
>JAKZYH010000159.1:0-2516 GCA_047514575.1 Acidobacteriota bacterium
CCTCAAGCAGAGCGGCTGATCACCAGCTGTCCAAGAGCTCTTCCCGATTCGGGAACACCTCGAAAATGGTGTGCAGCCGCGTCAGTTCCAGAAGACCCCGAATCCTTTTCGACGGACTGGTTATCTTCAGAGTTCCCCCCAATTGCTTCAGTTGAGCATATCCATGCACAAGTTGTCCGAGCACCGAACTGTCGATGTAGGGCACCCTGGAGAAGTCGACTGCAATCCGGCAGTGCCCCGCCTCGATCAACCTGGTCAGCTCGTCTCTGAGCTCCAAATCTCCCTCTCCGGAGACCATCTCACCCTCGGGAATAATGATGTGGATTCCCTTTGTTTCCTCTGTATTTAGACCCACAAAACAATCTTGACACGTCCTGAAAATCCGGTCAACATTGCGCGCTATGACGCTGTTGCAGAGGATTGTTGAGCGGGCCAAGGCGAGCCCTCAACGGATCGTTTTCCCGGAAGGCGAAGATCCTCGAATCGTACGGGCTGCCCATCGGATGGCGCTTGAGGGAATCGCGCACCCTCTGCTGCTTGGCGATCCGGCACGAATCCAGCAAGTGGCCCGGGATGTGGGAGTCGATCCCAACTGGGAGAGCATCCTTCCTTCGACTTCAGACCAGCTCGAGAGCTCCGCCTCCCTTTTGCACGAGCGAAGACGGTCGCGAGGAATGAGTCTTCGAGAGGCCTTGAAACAAGTCGAGGACCCTCTCTATTTCGGGGCAACTCTGGTGGCCCTGGGAGTGTGTGATGGCTGCGTTTCGGGAGCCACCCGCCCGACAGCCGAAACCGCCAGAGCCGCCCTTCACTGTGTGGGGCTGCGACCCGGAGTATCGGTGCTCTCCAGTTTCTTCATCATGCTGCTCGGCGACCCTCAGTGGGGCGAAAAGGGAGCTCTCATCTACTCCGACTGTGCCGTGGTCCCGGAGCCTACTTCGGCCCAGCTTGCGGAGATTGCCCTGGCTTCGGCAGCCAGCGCGCGCGTCTACCTGGAGGTTGAACCACAGGTTGCCTTGCTGTCTTTTTCGACGCACGGGAGAGCATCTCATCCCATTGTCGACAAAGTAGTGGAAGCGGTAGAAACCGTCCAGGCAAGAGCTCCCGATCTGCAAATCGACGGGGACATTCAGGCTGATGCGGCTCTGGTGCCCGAGGTGGCAGCCAGTAAGGCTCCGACCAGTCGGCTGAAGGGGCGGGCCAACACCCTGGTCTTCCCCAATCTGGCGGCAGCGAACATCGCCTACAAACTTACGGAACGACTGGCTGGCGCCACGGCGATCGGGCCAATTCTGCAGGGGTTGAGAAGACCCATCAATGATTTGAGTCGGGGTTGTTCAGCTGAGGACATCGTGCTGGTCACGGCCGTGACAGCCCTGCAGGCGATGGAGGTAAGAAGCAATGCCTGTCATTAGCGAAGTTGTGGCCCGGGAGATCCTTGACTCCCGAGGCAACCCCACGGTCGAGGCCGAGGTCCTGACGGAAAGCGGAGCCTGGGGAAGGGCGGCTGTCCCTTCGGGAGCTTCGACCGGAAGGCACGAAGCCGTGGAGGTGAGAGACGGAGACAAGACACGCTATCTGGGAAACGGAGTCCGCCGAGCCGTCAACAACGTGGGCCAGATGATCGCTCCGGAACTGGTGGGTCGGGTGGTTACCGAACAGGCCCGGCTCGACCAGGCCATGATTGATCTCGACGGCACCGAATCAAAGGAAAAGCTCGGGGCCAACGCCATTCTGGCGGTTTCCCTTGCCTGCGCCCGCGCAGCAGCCAGCTACCTCGATACCCCCCTCTACCAGTACATCGGTGGAATCCGTGCCAACCTGATGCCCGTCCCTATGATGAACATCCTCAATGGAGGAGCTCATGCAGATAACAGTGTTGATATCCAGGAGTTCATGGTGGTACCGGTCGGTGGAGCGAACTTCCGCCAGACTTTGAGGATAGGAGTCGAGATTTTTCACCACCTGGGCAAGACTCTGAAGGGTCGAGGACTCTCAACCACGGTAGGTGATGAAGGGGGATTCGCCCCCAACCTGACCTCGGATGAGGAGGCTCTACAGGTGATCTCGGAATCGATAGAAGGTGCGGGATATCAGGTCGGGCGGGATGTTCTGCTGGCTCTGGACATCGCTGCAACAGAGCTCTGGGATGAGGCGTCGAGTACCTACTTGTTCAAGAAGTCCGAGAAGCCAGCTCTCGACTCGGCGGGCTTGATCGACCTTTACTCCGAGTGGTGTGAGCGATATCCCATTTGCTCCATAGAGGATGGCCTGGCCGAAGACGACTGGGAAGGCTGGCAAGCCCTGACTCAAAGGCTTGGATCAAGAGTCCAGCTTGTCGGAGACGACCTGTTTGTGACCAACCCCTCCCGGCTGCAGCGTGGGATCAGGGAGGGTGCAGGGAACTCGATCCTGATCAAACTGAATCAAATTGGGACTCTCACCGAGACCCTGAGAACGATCGAACTGGCCCATGACTGTGGATTTTCGACGGTGATCTCGCACCGGTCCGGCGA
>JAKZYH010000160.1:0-17490 GCA_047514575.1 Acidobacteriota bacterium
GTCGATGTAAGCGGTGCCGAAGAGAACGATCCAATCGACTCCGTCCATACGATCATGCAGGAACTGGAGTTGTACGACGCCGCCCTGCTGGAGAAGCCCCAGATCATCGCAGCATCGAAAATGGACGCAGCCGAACTCAACAGGCTGGAGCGCCTGAGAGAGTACTGCGTCGACAAGCGCCTTCCCTTCAGCCAGATCTCTGCAGCAACGGGCGAAGGGCTGTCTGACCTCAAACAGGCAATTGCCAAGCGGCTGGGAGCGAAGCAAGGGTGAAGCTGGGTATCCTTGGTGGCACCTTCGATCCCATACACCGGGGTCATACCTTCATCGCGCAGCGCATCATGGAGAGCTTCGGCTTGAACCAGGTGCTCTTCATGGTGTCCAGCCTGCCGCCCCACAAAGAAAGGATCCACACGACTAGCGCTTTCCACCGCTACGCGATGGTGGTCCTCGAACTTCTTCGCGAGGAGGGCCTCTGTGCCTCACTTCTGGAATTGGAGCAGGAGGGTCCCTCTTATACGATCACAACCCTGGAGCGTTTGCGAAATCACTATCCAAATGACCTCTTCTGTTTTATCGCAGGGAGTGACTCACTCAACGAGATTCACCTGTGGAAGGACTATGCTACCCTACTCAGCGAACATTGCTTTGTCTTTGTCCAACGAACCCAATCCGAAGCTGATCTCGAACAACTGAAGATCAGCGAGGCAGCCAGAACAACCATCAAGGTGGTGTCGGCATCAGACAAACTGATCATCCAGAGAGGTCAGTCTTTTCTCATCAACATAGAAGCCCCTCCGATCAGCTCGACCAACCTGCGCCGAGCGATCGCAGCCGGGCAGACTCCCGACCCAGAGAGCATCTCTGCATCTGTGCTTCAGTACATCCGAGAGTATAGACTCTATGAACGAAACCAAAGCCGTGCTGTCGAAAACCTGCAGGCTCATTGACGACAAGCACGGGGAAGGCCTGCTGCTGCTGGATATCTCCAACCTCTCTTCCTTCAGCGACTTTTTCATCATCTGCCACGGATTCAACGCGAAACAGAACCAGGCCATTTGTGACGAGATACTCACCAGGCTGAAAAAGGAGGACAGCCTCTTGCCCAGCCATGTTGAGGGCTACCGGCAAGCTGAGTGGATCCTGATCGACTATCTCGAGTTCGTTGTGCACATTTTCTCAGTGCGAGCTCGCGACTTCTATCAGTTGGAAAAGCTGTGGAGCGACGGTATTCCCTTAGAACCCGCAGCCCTCCAAGCGTGACGGTTGGGATCAGGGGTTGCGCCCGCAATAAGAATTCGCACGTCTAAACGTCTGAGCGTCGCGCCTCCCAGATCCTCACAAAACTCAGCTCGACTTGTCAGGCTGGCAGCTATCACGGAGCGCAGCAAACCGGACCACAGCTCGGGACCTTCAGACGTTCAGACCTTCAGACGTGCGACCCTCGGACGTTCCGACGTGCGACCCTCGGACGTTCAGACGTGCAACCTCCACAACGTTATTGTTCCGGCGAAGAAAATTTAGTATAAGGAGTTCTTTTCAGTGTGGCTCAGGTTCGTGTGGATTGGAGAAACCAAGGATCCCAACCTCCTAACCTTGGAGGAACGTTATCTGAAGAGGCTCGGATACTTCTTCCGGTGCAGCCGGTCTTTTGTGCCCGAGATCAAACGGGTCCGGCACCAGGAGAAAAGGGCTTTCAAGCGCGAGGCGTCGCTGCTCGCGGATAAAATATCACCCGATACCTATCTGATAGCTCTTGACGAGACAGGACGCGAATATTCCAGTCCCGACTTCGCCCGCCTCCTGGAAGGATTGTTGAACCAAGGCAAAGCCGGGATAACGTTTGTGACGGGTGGCTCTAGTGGCCTTCCCGACGAGATCAAGAATGGGGCGAACTTAAAGTGGTCGCTGAGCAGCTTGACCCTCCCTCACGAACTAGCCCGAGTCGTTCTTCTGGAACAGGTATATCGGGCTGTGACCATTGTCAGTCGCGTTCCTTACCATAAGTAACGGAGGTTTCGGAATGACAGTGAAAGACTCGGACCATTTCAAGAAGAAGGACTTGGACAATTTCAAGAAAACGCTCGAAGAAAAGAAATCGGAACTGATTCAACTCCTGCAGAAGACCCAGAGTGATGGCCGAGAGATCGATAGCGAGAGCGAGGCGATGGACATCGTCGATAAGGCTTCCAGCTCCTATACCAAGGAGTTCATGTTCAGCCGTAGCAACCAGGAAAGACTCTTCATCCAAGCCATTGAGGAAGCACTGCAGCGAATTGACGACGGCTCCTTCGGAGAATGCTCCAATTGCGGTGAAATCGTTAATAAAAAGCGCCTCGAGGCAGTACCTTGGGCCAAGCTCTGTCTCGCCTGCCAGGAGCTTGAAGAACAGGGAAAACTCTAGATCAGACCCTCGCTTTATTCGTTGATCTTTCACGATGCCCTCAGCTTCACCATCTGACCAGGATCTGCTCGCATTGATGGGATCCGGTGCTACCCTGGACGCCGTTCGAAAGAAAGCCGGTTTCTCCACCGAACAGTTCGACAACTGGTGGCATCGGCAAATCAAGTCTCGGCTCCCGCACCTCGCCGGCAGTTCCAATGCTGAGGTGGAAAGTGGAATCGAGATCCTCAGAGACAAGTGGGGAATCCCCCATATTCTCGCCGAGTCGGAACACGACCTTTTCTTTGGCTATGGCTACGCCATGGGCCAGGACCGCCTGTGGCAGCTCGACTACTTTCGACGGCAGGCACAGGGTCGACTGTCAGAAATCATGGGGCCCGAAGTCCGACCCAGGGCAACCGGCGACGCTATCAGCCCTTTCCAACGCGACACGATTGCACGCACCATTGGCTTCCGTCGCATCGCTAGATCCAACCTGAGGAAGCTTCCCTCTGAAACCCTGAAAAGACTCCAGTCGTTCTCTGACGGCATCAATGCAGCCAGGCGGGCGGGCGGAGATCGGCTTCCGGTCGAATTTTCCCTGCTCGGCTACGCACCCGAGAAATGGATTCCCTTGGATTCACTTAGTATCTGGGTAGAGTTTCAGTACTACCTGACGGTGCGTCTTCCGGTGATCGTTCTTCCCGAGATCGCGCGCCGAACTCTGGGTGACGGACCCCTTTATGAGGCGTTTCTCACGGTCGAGGCCGGCGACGAGAGCATTCTCCCACCTGGCTCCTATGCGGCTTCGAGGTCAGTCGCGGAGCCTCCAGGCGAAGTCGTCGGAGACCCGCAAGGACCGGCCGGAAGCAACAACTGGGTGGTTGCCGGTAAACGCTCCGCTTCTGGTGCTCCCCTGCTGGCCAGCGATCCTCACATCGCCTTCAACGCCGTTTCGTGCTGGTATGAGGCACACCTATCGGGCGCCGGATTCAATCTGGCGGGCGCTGGGTATATCGGTGTCCCAGGGGTGATTTTCGGGCGCAATGAGAGGGTAGCCTGGGGAATCACGAACAACATCTGCTCCCAGCGCGACCTCTACCAGGAGAAAGCCAATCCCGACCATCCCGATCAGTTCCTTTACGATGGCACTTGGGAGCAAGGTCGAGTCACGGTCGAGCGCATTGCCATCAAGGACGCTGAGCCGGTTGACCTGCAGGTGCGCTTCTCCCGCAACGGGCCGATCGTCGACGAGATCCTACCCCCGTTGGGAAGAGGTACCGGACCGGTTTCGCTCCGTTGGATCGGAGCAACGTTCTGTGACGAAGTTACGAGCCTGCTGACTGCCAACCGTGCGACGACCTGCGAAGAGTTTCGCGAGGCCATGAGGGGCTGGCGAGCTCCAACCCTCAGCTGGTTGTTCGCAGACGAAGACGGTCACATAGGCTACCAATGCGTCGGACGTATCCCCGTGAGGGAGAACTGGAACCGGGGCTACCGTAGGGGTTGGGATCCCGACGACCAGTGGAGGTCCCTGATCCCGTTCGACGGCATGCCTGGCCTGTCCGATCCGCCTCATGGGTGGATTCGTACCGCCAACAACCGTCCCGCACCGGATGACTATCCCTATCCCCTCTCTGGAACCTGGGCCACCGGGTATCGTGCCCGGCGCATTCGCAACGTCCTCGAGGAGAAAACCGTTCTGTCGCGGGATGACTCCTCACGGTTACAGATGGATACCTACTCTATTCGAGCAGAGGAGGTCATTCCGCACCTTCTCGAACTACTGGAGACCATCGAAGACTCGGAGGTCAGGGAAGCCCTCGAGGTTCTCCGGACCTGGAACCGCCGCATGGACCCCGCTGAAATCGGCGCCGCCATCTTCGAGATCTTTTTCGCAAAATGGGCACAGGCGGTTGCGCGCCAACGCTTCCAGGGTGACGCGGTCGCAGCAATGGCCGGAGCCTCGGCCGGTCTCTCGGTCCAGCTCCTGGCTGAGGACCTGAGCGGATGGTTTTCCGGCGCTGACCGGGGCGAGGTCGCCTGCGAGACCCTGAAGGACACCCTGCGCGATCTCAGTGCCCGCATGGGACCAGACATGTCCAGTTGGTCCTGGGGCCGTATTCACACTGTCGTCCTGGCCCACTGCCTTTCGAACCTGGGTGATCTGGGAAAGCTTCTGGACCGGGGAGGGCAACCCGTGGGAGGGTCTGGCACTACCGTCTGCAATACTGGTTATGACCCCACCTACATGGCCGCGATGGGCGCCAACTATCGCCTGGTCGTTGAGGTCGGAAGTGATCCCGCGGTACTCTGGTCGGTCGACGCCACCGGGCAATCAGGCCATCCCGGCAGTCCCAACTATGCCGACCAGCTCCCAGAATGGCTGGCCTCACGCCGGCACGCTATCCCCCTCAATCGCGAGCATGTCCTAACGGAAGCCCGGACCAAGCTGGTTCTTCAGCCGCAGGTGTAGCTTTCACTGGACGTGTTCAGTGAGTGTTCGATTGAGGAAAACTTCGCGTCAGGGCGTGGCGGCGGTCTCCAGGCCGCCGTGCATCGAGCCAAAGGCTCGAAGGAAGAGGACCTTCGGCCTGGAGACCGAAGCCACGTTTGCGAATGAAGTTTCAGGTCAGTCCCGCCGCCAGCCGCGCTGGATCATTCAGGTGGAAACTTTTCGGAGTTAACAGAGATCTTGCGTCACTCCGTGGGGAAGAGTTGTCCGACTCTTTCCTCGGAACTTGGGCTGATATCGCTGATACGCCAAGTCGTTCGCGGCTTCCATCTCAGTCGGATCGCCGAGGGTTGATGGTGGGCGATCGTTTGGAATTTGGTGCTTGTGATTTGGAGCTTGTTTGTATCTTGTACCTTGGGATTTCCGAAGTTTCAGGTCAGCGGTAGAGGAGAGGGACCCGCGCCAGGGTGAGTACCAGGATTTGTCTGACCTGAGACTCCGACTTCAGGAGGGAGCAGATCTCGCCGACTGTCGTGCCTGTCGTGAAAACGTCATCTATCAGCAACACATCCTGGCCTGCGAGATGCTCGGCTCTCCTTAGACCAAAAGCTCCACGTAGGTTGCTCTTCCTGGATCGGATGTCCAATCCTAACTGTGGTGCAGTATTCCTGAGACGGTGCAGCCCTTTGAAGACCCGAATGCCAATTCGGCGCCCCAGAGCACGGCTGAGAAGAAGGGTCTGGTCGAAGCCTCGTTCCAGCTTGCGCTTTCGATGCAATGGAACCGGAACGATCCAGGCGGGTTGCAGATGCAGCCTGCTCCCTAAGTAGCACCCTTCCAGAAATTTCGCTAGCGGGGACGCTAGCCGTCGAAATCCATCGAACTTAAAGCTTCGAATCAACGTCCGAAGGCTTCCCTGGTAGGGTCCGTGGGCCCGGGCGAAATCGAAAGGAGGAGGCTGAGACCTACAGCTCGAGCACACGTTCGACTCTCTTGTCAGACTCCCAGGTAGCGGAATCCCACAGTAGTGGCAGGGTGGGCCGAGCTCGAACCTTCTAACTCTCATTTGTAGTGGGGCGAGTAGATCGTGATCTCCCGTTGAAAAGCGAGGTATGGCCTCCAGACAGTCCACACACAGCGGACTGGCATCGTCGTTCAGAACCCACTTCTCGCAGAGAACACAGCTCTGTGGGAAGAAAAGAGCTTGGCAAGCTTGCAGCAGGATGCGACCAACTCCCACCCACTATCAAACGGCTGCGACCTGGTCAGCGACGACAGTAATTTCTCCTGGCTGGTCAACTTCGGCTTTCCAAAGCCAGTGGTAATCCGTACTTTTCTGATAGAGCACGAAGATCCGCTGCGATTGGTCCTGGAATCGGGATTCCCTCACGCTGCCGCTGCTGACTCGTCTCATACTCGATTTCGCCGGGGTAGAGGACTCGCTCCTTTCCAGGCTCAGCAGGAAAAGAATGGATCGTGCGGATCATCGCATCGAGCCCTCTCTTGAAATCCTTTGCGGATCGAAACAGGTCTAGACGGATGGCGCCGAAGAAGTGAGCATCCGCGCGCTGTGCATAGCCGGTATCCGTCTCGGAAGAGTCATCAGATTTGAAGAAGTGTCCGTGTGCCTCGGGTGATGGCTCCTCAGCCATCATTTCCGCCGGATCGAACCAGCCCCCTGAGAGTACGGCACAAAAGATCCCGACCATCAGAGCAAGACCGTAACCCTTATGCCCCCCAAGCTCCCGCGGACCTCCCAGCGGCAGAAGATAGTAAACCGCATCGGGGTCCGTAGTCGGCTTGTGGTCCCGGTCCAGCGCCCAACCGATCGGAATGGGCTTTCCTGCCTCTTTCATCAGTTGAATCCGATTGTAGGGGACGATCGAGGTAGCCATATCCAGCAGAAACGGAGGCTCCTCTTCGGTCGGAAACGACACGCTCAACGGATTCGTGGAAAGCATTGGAGTGGTGCCAAAGGTGGGCAAGAGCCCCTTCTCAGCATCCTGAGGAAGGAAATAACCGGTCATGCTCACGCCGATCATGTCGTGCTCGACTGCCTTCCTGGCAAAGTATCCAGAAGCTCCCAGGTGATTGGAAGTGTTCATGCTGACGAAGCCCGATCCAGATTCCTGAGCCTTGGCGATGGCACGCCTCATGCCCCAGCAAGCGGCAGCCAGACCCAGTCCACCACCCGCATTCACACGCGCTGAGATCGGGGTCTCGTGCTCTACCTCAATCTTGGCATCAGGCTTGATCAGGCCCTCCTCCAATTGCGCCACATAGTACTGTTTCAGGTTTCTCACTCCGTGCGTATCGATCCCATGGAGATTGGCCCAGACCAATACATCGGCTGCATCCTCGGCCTGGTCCCGAGGAATACCTAGACGTTGGAACACTTTCGTCGAAAAGGTCCTCAACGGATCCGCCTGAATGAAAAGGGTTTCCGTCATAGAATCCTACTCCTGGTCACCTCACTGGTATGATCCATCATCTCCTCCCCGATCAGGCATCGGCCTGGCTGCATGTCTCAAGGCCCCGCAGAGGGTACTCTGTCGCTGGTCCAGTCTCAAGAGGGCAACCCCCGGGCTCCCCTCGACCCCCTGGACTGCCCCTGAGAAAACGGGTCCTGCCGCTCCTGTACAATGATGCTCCGGACACATCATGGATGATCTGGTGCGTGACCTTCCCGCTTCCGCCCTGGTCTTGGATCTGGGTGCCAGCGGCGGTAGCTTCTCTTACGCGAGTACGCCCGCACGGGTCATGGCCCTCGATGTTGCTTTCCCTCCCAACCCGCAGGAAGGCTGGGCCAGGACTCTTGCGGACTCGGGCTCTCTTCCTCTCAAGGAAGAGGTGGTAGACGTGGTCGTTTGTAATCACACCCTGGAACATTTCGAGGACTATGAAGTCTCTATCAAGGAGATCGACCGGGTGCTTAAACCGGGTGGCTTCCTCTGGGCAGCCGTCCCCGACGGGTTCAGCCTGGATGATAGGTTCTACCGCTATATGTTCGAGGGTGGTGGTCATGTCAATCGCTTCAGCCTTCACTCCTTTATCTCTACCATCGAATCTCAGACGGCTCTGAGGGCTCAACGCTACAAGAAGCTTCATACGGGTTTCGTCTACCTCAATCCTCCCGATCCACTCAAGATCCGATATTATCCGGAGCGAGCCCAGATTCTGGGCCGGATTCCTGTCCGGCTGCTCAGAGCAAGCCTCCGCTGGTTGAACTACCTGGTTCGGACTTGCGACCGCCTTTTGGGGACCCAGTGGAGTCACTATGGATGGGGAGTGGTTTTTGGCTGCCCTAAGCAGCAGGACAGCACCCAGCTCAGCGACCTGGAGGGTCTGGCTTCGATGCCCGAGGATCTCAATGTATGCTTCTCCTGTGGGGCCGGTCACCCGCTGCCAACGCTCCGGGACAAACTCAAGAGATCTCTGTTCTGGAAGACCTACGACTGCCCCAGCTGTGGCACTCGCAATCTCTTTGTTCGAGGCGGATGGTGAAGAGGGAGGTTTCGGGTCTCAGGCCGTCATTCTGCTGGTGATCATTTCGTCAGACGCACGAGTTCGTCTACCTTTTCTGCGATGATCTCCTCCACGGCAGCGCGAAACGGTCCTGGCTTTCCATAAGGGATCATGGCTCCACCACCCTCATAGCCACCCTCTTTGAGCACCCGCAGCGACGGTATGTAGGCGAAGACTTCGTTTGAGTAACCCGTCACCCAGACATCATCCCAGCCATACTCCGCTTTGAATCGAAGCGAATAGTCCACTACAACTTCACCCGCCAGATGGATGAAGGTGAGCCCCTTCCCAAAGCTCCAGACCTGGATGGGATAAGGGTAGAAGTCCGGGATCCTTCCTTCTCGATCCAGGAGCGCGAGTAGATGCTCCGCGTGGCGTCTGAGCGAACCTTTTTCGCTCGCAATACGCTTCTCGAGCTCGCTTCTAGTTGGAGGTGTATGAAACGGAATATCTACCCTCTGGAAGGCCGTCTTCAGAGGACCCAGGACGGGATTCATTTCCTTATCCAGTACCTGGTTGACCGCAATCGCTAAAATCTCGCCATACATTCTTGCCAGATCCTCCGAGCGCCGAGGCAGAGGGTTGGCATCCGCGCCACAACCTGTCAAGAAGAGGGCCGTAGTGCCCGAATGGGTCCTTTCCAGCGACTCCTGGGCGAAACCGGGCCAATCACCGTTGACCTCATACCCATTGAGAACCGTGGCGTGACAAGCGTAGCCGAAGACAATCGCCTTCAGCGCTCCTTTGCTGGAGCGAACTGCGAGCACTGGCACGTCGTGGTCGACGGGAGCTGGAAGGTGTCGCTTCCCCTTGCGCGCCCTGCGACGGTTCACGGCGAACCCTGCCAGCCCCTGCTCAAACTCCAGGTCAGCCGGCTCCAGATTCTGTATCGATCTGGCAATGACGGAGACCAATTTGTTCAGGAGATCCTCCGTATATCTGCCCACTACGGCTTCGTTCTCTGGACTCATGCTGTAGGCCGAATGCAGAACCTCTCCTGCCACCGGGCCGCTGTGGGTGTGAGATGCATTGATGACCAAACGGTCTCTGGTCAGATCAAACCGCTCACTCACTCTAACGAAGACCTCCTCGGACATGCTTCGGTGGAGACCCAGCAGGTCCGCGCTGACCAGGACCGAGATCGTCCCCGACTCATCCTGAAGCGCCAGTGCCTTGGCGAAGATGTCCTGGAGCACCTTCCCGGTAGGTCGGTCGCGAGAACCGTATCCGGCCAGCCAAATCGGCTCGGTGGGAGTAATCTTGACCCTGGCAACGCCTGCCTTCCAACTTGCCTCAGCCCGAACCGGGTTCAGAAGAAGAACACAAAGCCACAGAAGGAGCAGGGCAGCAGAACGGTAAGACCGGAGTTTGAGAGACGACATCGAACTACCTCCACGAACTTCGCCCATTCGAGGGAGGACCAGAGAATCGCAAACGCTCAACCAGACATGGCAGGAAGTATAGCAGCAGCCAGAACGGCCGTCTGCTGATCAGTAGGCTGTACCCGAAAACAGCTCAGTCCGACAGAGCCGCAAACGACTTGAATCGCCAGCAGCATGAGACCAGGTTCCTAGGAGAGAGCTGGACAACGCCAGCATTTCTCCCCTGTCTCAGCCTGTGATTTCGACCTCGATGATCGCGCGCGGCTGGGGAGAGATACTGAGGCGTAAAGCGAGATCCTATCCGCGATCAAACAGGGACTGCTTCAAGAGAGGTACCACTTCCTCAGCTAGCATGAGGACACCGTCAGACGTGGTCTCCTCCGTCACCAGATAAATGAAGTAGCCGGGACTCTCCATGGAAACGATGGAGGCTGAGGCCCGCTCCACCAGGTGTACGTCGACGCCCTTCAGCTGCTGCTCGAGCTGACCTCGTAGTTCGGGAAGCTGCTCGGAGGACTTTCTGGTCTCCAGAATCAGAGACAACTTGCGCTCCTGTCCCTCGAAGGCATAGTGGGTGAAGTGGACCTCCTTGAAGCTACAGATCCGGACACCCACCAAGCGATACGCTCCCGAACTCTCTCCCAAAACGCGTTCCAGCGCCACCTGATGTAAACCTAGAGGGACCGATTCCCCGTCTGTTGGAAGCTTTCCAGAACAACCAAAATGATCTTCTAGAACTTCCGAATAGTGGTTGACAAACTGGAAGCCCTGGAAGTCAGAATCCCCCACGGGAAGCACGAGGAGCAATGCCAAAGAGACGCCGGCGAAAATCAGCAGGCTCGCCGCCCACGTCATTGACGCCAGATAGATTGGCTGGCGCGTCACTACGACATCGCTCAACTTGTTCTCGAGACCATCGGGAACTGGCTGCGATCGCCAGCTGTCAACCAAGCCTCTGCGAATCTGCTCGCGAAAACTCTTCTCTTCTGAACAACGAGTACACAGCCCAAGATGCGACAGGATCTCCTGATTCGTCTCGACGATCAGCTCGCCCGAGAGAAAATCGTCCATCAAGCCCTGGACGCGTTGGCAATCTCTGGCAGCGAAAACAGTCATGATACGGTTCCTTTGGTCAAGCGGTATTTCGTTCCTGGTATCCCCGCGATAATTTTCTCCGCAAAAGGCTCCGGGCTCGATTGAGTCGGGACATCACTGTTCCGATCGGAATCTCCAGCAACTCGGAGATCTCGCGGTAACTGAAGCCCTCGACATCGGCCAGGACGAGAATCGTCTGGTAGTCTTTGGGAAGCGTCCCCGCGATTTCCAGGATCTCTTTCCCCTCCAAGGCCTTGTCGAAGCCAGGCTCAGCGGCTACCCGAGACTCGGGAACGTCGGCGACGTCAATCTCTCGAAACGGTCGAGACCTACACTGCTTGCCCCATTGTCGAAAAAGAATCCTGAAGAGCCAGGCCTTACAGTTCGACCCTGGCTCGTAGCGTGCAAAAGACGTCCAAGCTTCGCGATACGTGTCCTGCACCAGATCCTCTGCAACGGCATGATTCTTCGTCAGGCTCAACGACATCCAGTAGACGGACTGCATCTGCGGGAGGGCTTCCTTCAGGAAGTTGTTCCTTTGTATTCGGCTCCGACGAATCAGCACCTGGCGATCCTATCTCGCTACTTCCATGCCGTCCACACCGGTCCGGACGGCTTCGACATCAATCAACAGTTTACGTCTTCTATACTGTAACCATCCAAGCTTCTTGAACTTGGACATGATCGTCGAGATCTGAGGACGGTTGCCACCGATCAGCTGGGCCAGTCTTTCATGAGAGAGAGGGATCACGATCTTCGTCAATCTCTGGTTGGTGGGAATGTTTCGTCCATAGTTTTGAGCCAGCCTCAGAAGAGCTCGTGCCACGCGCTGTTCGGTGGTCAGAAAGGCAAGGGCCTCGATATCGTCTCGACTCTCGTAGAGCCTTTCGTTGAGAATGCGCGCGAAATTGAGGGAAAGCGCAGGCTGTTGTTGGATCAGCTGGTGAAGGTGGTCCGAAGCAATGAATGAGACCCAGGAATCTTGGTGGGCTACGGCTCTCACGAGACGCTTCTCGTGAGGACCCAGGACTTCCTCTCCGAACAGATCACCGTTTCGAAGCAGAGCGACGATCTTTTCCTTGCCATTCGGACTGCTCAATAGCAGCCGCACACTGCCTCGGTTCAGGATATACAAGGCGTCGCTGGGATCACCCCGCTCAAAAATGATCTCCCCCTTTGCATGGATTCGGTCCGAACAAAGACTCGCTGTCGTTGCCAGGGTTCGGAAAGACAGACCCTGCATCAGGGGTGATTGCTTCAGGTGCCACAACTTGTCGGCACTCTTCAGCTCTTGAGGCTGGACGTGAAGAATACTCATAGACTCCTCCGTTTCAGTAAGCGAATGCCAAGAAGCGGAAGATTTATTCCAAGAAAGAGGAATTGTGGGGGGAACTGGGAGTGTAAACAGACGGTCCAATTTCAAACGCTGCCCTGCAGCGCGACGATTAGGAATCCAGCATGACTCGTGAGATTCGGTCTTCGAGAATCGCTTCGGGTCCGAAGCCTTCCAGGCAGATCTCATTGGAAACAGCCTCGTCCAGGGCGTCCCCGGGGACCAGACCGATAATCTCACTGGAGACCGCCTCGAGACCGACCTTTCGGGCTTCGACCTGGACGGCTTCGAAGACATCTGGTATCGAGGTCCGTTTGTAATCGATAAGGTTGGTCGAGACCTGGGCCTGATTTCGCTGTGCTATATAGAATCCCAGTGCCCGGACCCCAATCAGCCCACCGCTGCTTTCACGAATTCGCCGGGCTATAACACGAGCTGACTCCAGGGCCGGGCTATTCAGAAAGACATTGAAAGCAATCAAGACGTCGCGAGCACCTATAGCCACCACGCCGGCCGTGGGATGGCTGACAGAGGGCCCGAAATCTGGCTTCCAGCGTAGCTCGCTGCTCATCCGCCTCTGCAACCCCTCCAGGCCTCCCTTCCGTAACGCCGCCAGACTTCGCCGAAGGCTCTGAGTTGCCGCTGCCTCGTACAGAAAAACCGGCACCGAGGATTCTCTCCCGATCCGATCACCCAAGCGTCTAGCCAGCGCCTGACAATCTGCCATCGACACTTCTTGGAACGGGACGAAGGGGATCACATCAACTGCCCCCAGGCGTGGATGCACTCCCTGATGAGCCCTCACGTCGATGAGCTGGATCGCCCGTTGAAACAGCACCCAGACCGCCTCCAGAACGGCATCGGGAGTCCCTGCGAGGGTGAACACAGACCGGTTGTGATCGTAGTCTCGATGGCAACCAAGGAGGTACGCCTGCGGAACACACTCGATGGCCGCTTCGAGCGTTTGCAGAGACCGTAATCTTCGACCTTCACTGATGTTCACAACAGCTTCGACGATCTTCATCGGGCCGATCTCACCGTAGATCCAGCTCTCGAACCGACGGAGCCTTTCCTCCCAAAATCTGGCCCAGGGCTCGACGATCGACAGCATCAATAGCAGTCAGTTGAAAGGGACTCACCAAAGCAGACTTATAGCATACAAAACCAGTCAGATCGCACGCTCGGGGAACCGGAAAGGAAGAGAAACCGAACCTCAAACAATGCCTGCCAAGAGCGAAACGGAAGCGTCGCTTCGGCACTGGCGCATTTCTTCGTGGACTGCTTTTCCCCGTCTTCCTTTTCCGATATACTCGACCTCCGCTTGCGCTGTTGAGCTATGGACAATCACTACTACGAAGTCTTTCGACGAGCATCTCAGGAAGCCTTCTACCAAGCAGTGAACAATCCGGAAGACGAGCTTTACGACATCGTCTGGGACCTGTTCGAAACGGCGGTAATTGAACCCGGAGAGATCTTCGACACTGATTTTCGCAATCAGAATCAGTTCCGATACAGCATCAACAACGGGGTCATGCTGGAATTCTTCCCCGGTCCATCGTATTTCAGGAGAAGAGTTGAGCCCAACCCGTATGAAGACGACTCCGATGCTGCCGGCATCCACATGCAGTTCTCGATCCTCCCCTGCATGAGTTGCCTCTTCTCAGTGGGGTTCCGGGTATGGGGACGCCCTGAACGCGTCGCCTTCAAGCGGCTCTGGAGAGAGCACCGCGGACTCCTTTCCGATACCTTCAGACGAGCCAAGCCGATGATCTTCACGGCAGCGCCGTTCCCCTCAGTGGATTACGCGTCGACCCTGGAAGACATGCTCGACAACTATTTCTCGACCAGGGACTCTGAGCACTTCATCGAGCTTCAGTACTCATTTGCTCAATTCGATGAGATCGACAACGTGCAGAATTTCATGGTCTATATGGCTTTTCTCTATCACTCCATAAAGGACCAGTGCCAGCAGAAGAAGAATCGCGCAGACTACTGGTCCGGCAGGGTCAGGGACTTCTATTCAGGGTATCCCCCCAATCTACCCGCACCCCTTCCCTGCGTTGAGATGACCATCACTTCAGACACCGAGTAGAAATTCAGAGAAGTGGCCTTGTCTATCTCTGAAGCAAACGTATGAGCTGTGTGTGGTTCCGGGCCCTGGCCCGGGACAATGCAGTGTGGCCTTGTTTATCCTTTATACTTGCATCGGCTCCGGCTTTGAGCAGTAGGCGGACCGCCTCGACCTGCTCTTTGTAGGTCGCCCCGATCAGAGCAGTTATTCCCCGCTTGGTCGTCAGGTTCAGGTCGGCTCCCTCGTCCAGCAGTACTTGCAGTGCGTCTTTGTAGCCTCGATAGGCAGTGGCCATCAAAGGCGTAATCCCATCGATGGTCGTTGTGTTGATGTCGGCTCCATTCTTGAGCAGAACCAATAGGGTCCGGGCATGTCCCATGTAGGACGCCGCTAGCAACGCGCTTGCGCCTCCATGATTCTTGAGGTCCACATCTGCCTTGGCCTCGATCAAGGCCTTGACGCACTCCACCCTTCCCGATTCGGCGGCGCGCATCAAGGCCGTCCAGCCGTCCTTGTCCGTGAGGTTGGGATCGGTACCAGTGCCCAGAAGCGCCCTCACTCTCACGATTTTTCCGGTCCTGGCTGCTTCGATCAACTCGGCACCCAGGTCCTGTCCATGAGCGCTGGCAGCAAGGAGGAAAAACGACACCAGTACAATCGAAGGAACTCTCCGGCCGAGCATACGAAACTCGAGTGACAGGCTCGCAGATAGGAGCGACAAGCCTCGAACAGTGCTGCTGGACATTGCCTCAATACCCTCAGATAGAATCCGATTCTACACCAAGCGGTCTGCTAGGTTATGCTTGCACAAACTCAAAATACATAGGCTGGGATCCGTTCTCGACTCTAGATGCCCGAACTACCCGATATCCTGCTTTATCTGAATGCCTTCGAGAGCCACATTCTCAATCATCGAATCGAGAAGATCCAACGCCGGAGCCCCTTCCTGCTTCGCTCGGTGGACTCTGATCTAGAGTCTCTTTCGGGTAGAAACGTGTTGAGGCTGCTCCGACTGGGCAAGAGGATCGTCTGGGGCCTCGAGCACGACACTTATCTGGTATTTCATCTCATGATTGCCGGTCGCTTCCATTGGAGAAAGCCGGGGGCAGAACCGCGGAGCAGGGCGGATCTGGCAGCGTTTCACTTTCCCCACGGCACGGTGATGTTGACGGAGCGAAGTCCCAAGAAACGTGCTGCCTTGCACGTGGCTCGGGGCGAGGCCGCGCTTTCCACCCACAACCGAGGAGGTATCGAGGTCCTGGAGTGCGACCGACGCTCCTTTGCCGAAGTATTGACCAGGGAAAACCACACATTGAAGCGAGCACTGACCGATCCCCGGCTATTCAGTGGCATTGGCAATGCCTACTCGGACGAAATCCTACACGCAGCAAGGCTCTCCCCCCTGCGTTGGACCGCCCACCTGACGCCCCAGGAGATCGGTCGGCTCTTTGGAGCTACCCAGTCCACACTTCAGAAATGGATTCGTCGTCTGCGCGATGAAACGGGCGACGGCTTCCCCAAGAGGGTAACTGCCTTCCGAGACGGAATGGCAGTGCATGGAAGGTACAAGGAACCCTGTCCTGTCTGCGCCACTGCGGTTCAGCGAATCGTCTACGCCGAGCATCAGACCAACTACTGTCCCCGCTGCCAGACAGAAGGCAAAGTGTTGGCCGATCGGGCCCTCTCGAGATTGTTGAAAAAGGACTGGCCCCGAACCATCGAGGAGTGGGAGTCCGCCCACTGAGAATACCACAACCACCTGGGAGCCAGGTTTGTGACTCGGCCCCTTCATGGTCGGTCTCTCAGGAATTCAGATGCTATAGTATCTAGCAGGGAATCGGGTCGATTCCACTTGAGAAGGAAGACAAAGAGTTATGAAAGACGTGTTCGAATTGGTTGAACAGGCCCTCGAGTCCGGCGGTTCGGAGGCAGCTTTCGAGGTGGTGCTGAAAAAGCTGCGTTCCGAAAAGAACTATCCACTGCTTTTCGAGGCGAGGCTGATGCAAAAGCGCAATGAGTTAGGCCTTCCCTTGATTCAGGTCGAATCCCCACCCGACCTACCCGAGAAAACTCAGAGTGCCTACCAACAGGCTACAGTTGATGCGGCCAGGGAAGTCGGTTCACTCTTTCTGGCGGATGGACACATCCCCAGCGCCTGGCCGTACTTCCGCGCCATCGGCGAGTCGGGACCGGTCGCCGAAGCGATTGACCGGGTCGAAGCCCAGGAGGGCATCGATGCAATCATCGAGATTGCCTTTTACGAAGGAGCTAATCCCAGCAAGGGATTCGAGTTGATCCTGGCCAACTACGGCATCTGCCGAGCGATTACCACCTACGGGCAGTTTCCTGCTGCAGAGGGTCGTGACGACTCTGCCCGCCTGCTGATCGGCACCCTACACGGAGAGCTCATGGGCACCCTGAAGCGGGTCATCGCCGAGCAGGAGGGATCCGCACCAGAGACGAACAGTATCAGCGAGCTGATCACCGGCCGAGATTGGTTGTTTGGGAACAATGGCTACTACATTGACAGCTCTCACGTTGCATCGGTGGTCCAGCTGAGCCTCGAACTAGAGGATCCGCAGGTGCTGAAACTGGTCCTCGAACTGGCGGACTACGGAAAGCGCCTCTCGTCACTCTTCCAGTACAAGGGAGATCCCCCTTTCCAGAACATCTACGAAGACCACGAAGTCTATCTGCAGGCCCTGTTGGGCGAGGATGAGGACGGCGCTGTGGAGCATTTCAGGAACAAGGCTGAGGAGAGTCCTCCGGAAGGGGGAGACAGCATGCCGGCTCAGGTCCTGGTGGGGCTGCTGGCTCGACTCGACCGCTATCCCGAGGCAATCGAGGTTTCTTCTAAATACCTCGCCGAAGTTGCACCGAGTGAGCTCGTCTGTCCCTCTCTACCTCAGCTCTGCCAGCACGCCGGCGCTTACAAGATACTCGGCAATCTCTCACGTCAGCAAGGGGACCTGCTGAGCTACACAGCCGCGGCGCTTCAATCCGATCGATAGGAAAGGGACAGGGGCTACAGGTTTCAGGCCGCGTCTTTCCGAAGAGCCCATGGAGTTTGGAAGCGTTCTCCTTCTAAGGGCTCTGTCAAAAATAACTTGGGTGCGGCTCTTTTAGAGCGAACCATTATCCTTTATTGACAATAGGTTAGCCGGGTCCGAATCGTAGCGAGTGGCGCTTTTGGGCGAGATAAGGCTTGGCGAAGGGCATAAGTCGGCTAAAACGCGTCGGATTGCG
>JAKZYH010000161.1:0-4022 GCA_047514575.1 Acidobacteriota bacterium
TCCCGAAGTCCCGTAGGGACCGTAGGGTCATCTTCGAGTGCAGTTGAAGGGTGGTAGAGCCGGTCTTTGACGTGGCTTCGGTCTCCAGGCCGAAGTATATCGGTCGAGCCTAGCTCGACCGACGGCGGCCTGGAGACCACCGCCACGACGTTAGCAGGATAAGTCGAATTCGATTCGACATCCTCCGAATCCCTCGCCTTGGAGCCGAGGGTCGGCCTCAGTTATGGATACAAGACTGTGCTGATGCTCAAACTGGACGGTTCGGGCTCTCGTCCTCAGGGACTACCGGGACGGACGCATTCATCCCGAGTGCGGCGATTCCCCCAATCAGGAACGCTGCGGCGCAGGTTAGAAAGGCGAGATTCCAGTTCCTGTTGATCCCTTCACCGGCCATCCAGGCCAACATTGTCGGCAGCTCCCATTCTGCGCTGCTGGAGACGATCCAGATCAAGAGCGGCGGCGTCACCGCGGCACCCAGATTCCCCCACATATTGCCCCAACCGAGTACCGATCCGACATAGCGTCCACCCACATCTTGCATGAAAGCCCAGACTGAACCGGTTCCCATGTCAGTGGCAAACGCGACCACTGAGAAGGCAGCAACTGCCATCCACGGTGAGGGCTCGAAAAGACAGACGAGATATGCCGACATCGCCACAAATCTCGAAAGTGATATGGGTAGAGCCCGTCCCCAACGAAGCCCCAGTGGCTTGACCATGAAATCGGTGAGCCTTCCTCCCAGGAGCATTCCCGCCCAGCCGACGACCAGGGGAATGAAGGCCATCAAGCCCCGTTGCTCCACCGGTACCTGGTGAACGGTTGCCAAATAGCGGGGTAGCCAGGTAACGAGGAAGACCCAGCCAACATTGGTACACCACTGCATCAAGCAGTTGAGCCACATACTCCCGCTGGTCAACAAACGATTGATTGGCACTCGACCAACCGCGCCTCCGGGGGTACTGGCACCATCCGGCCGTCCACTCTGGATCAGCTCGATCTCCCTGGGATTGCAGGCCGGGTGCGCGCTTGGCCGGTCGCGAGCAACCCACCAGAAGAAGAAGGCAATGAAGAAACCGATCCCTCCATAACAGAGCATGACGTAGCGCCAGCCACCGCCGTAGATCTTCTTGATCGACTCTGGATAGATTGCCTCCAGGATGAGGCGATTGAGTCGATGGATCTGGGAGTCTGTTAGTTGTTGTTGGTCCGCCTGCAGCAACGATCTGGCTTCCCGAGATAGAGGAAGCCCCCTCGCGTCCTCAACTGCGAACAGGTCGTTTCGCTTCATCTGCTCACTAAGTGCGGCAGCAATCAGGGAAGCACTGGTAGTAGCCTCGGACGCTCCTTCAGGCGATCCTTGTCCGGTAGCGGACGACGTACCTCTGAGCAACCGCTCATAGGCAATCGCTTCTCTTTCAACCAATGCAGCAGCTGCTTCTGGAAACCGGTCGGTCATCTCCTCACCCGTTCGAGCCGCAAGGTCTCGGTTGCCGACCTGCCCGGGTGAGGTGGAAGGATCCCTCCCTTTTCGCAGCTCGTAGCAAAGACGTTGAAGGTCCAGTAAATCGCTTGTCTGAATGAGGGAGGACGTCGACTGGGGAACAAACTGAACGATGAGCAACGCGGTGAGCAGCGGTGCCAGCGCCCCACCCATTCTTCCACCGAAGGCGATGATGCTACTCGCCGATCCGCGACCCGAGAAGGGGATCCATTTGCTGACCAGATTGGCACTTGTTGGATACGCTCCGGCCTGGCCAAATCCGAATCCAAATCGGATTGCCAGAAGTGCGCTGAAGACGCCTGCTGCCCCTGTCAAACCGGTGAACAGGGACCACAGCAGAATGTAGATGGTCAGCATCACGCGGGCACCGAACCGATCCGCCAACCACCCACCGGGAACCTGGCCCAGGGCATAGGTCCAGAAAAAGGCGCTCAACATCCACCCCACCTGCGTATCTGTTAGACCGAGGTCTTCCTGGATGAAAACCTCAGCAAAGGAAATGCAGAAGCGGTCGAGGTAGAGCAGAACCGACATCAGTGTGGTGACGGCAACCACTCGGTAGCGAATACGGCTAGCAGGCATGTCGGCCAATTCTGGAGCAGTCCGCGTCGGGCGTAAAGGACTTTGGCATTTACCGAGAGGAGAGCGAGTCTTTGTGGGTAGCGAGCGACCTCTCCCGAGGCAAGAGGCTTGATCAGTTTGCGAACCTTTTCTCGACCAAGGGGTCTAGCCGTCTAGCCCGCATTTCTCACCGCCGGTCTACTGCGGCGCCGCAATCATCCGCCCTGGCTGCGTTTCGCTCCGTCGGCCTCCTCGACGTACTGCACGAGTACGACTGCGGGGGCCTCGGTCGCAAGCCTTGCCAGGACGGCGCCTGTGACGCCTCGCTACGACAGGCGATGAGAAATGCGGGCTAGTCAGCGACCACGCTCGGTCCGCTCGAAGAGACGCAGGGTCTGGTAGTCGTCGAAGCAGAACTGCTTCAGGAGTTGATAGCTCAAGCCCACTGTCCCAGACTCGGCAGGTGTCTCGAGCCGCCAGGCCGGCGTGTGAAGCAGAATCAGGTCTGGATGTTTATACATCCACCAGCCCAGTTTCCCGGCAGCCAGCTCATCCACTTGACGGTGGAGCAACCCACCCATGTCGATTATCTTGCGTCGCGAGCGGTAGCCCAGGGTTCCGATCTCGGCGGCCGCAACAGTCCAGTGGTCAGGTGTTTCGCTGACGATCCAATCGGCCACGGTACGATAGGCCGCGACGCGAGGCTCAAGCGGGTCAAAAATCGAGTAGTGATAGAGGTTCCAGCCGATTCCCAAGAGAGCTACGAGGCCTACAACAGGACCGAGAATTCGCCGGGCGAGGACGGGTCCATCCAGGCTTCGCTGAAGTGCTCCACCCAAACAGAAGCTGATCGAGAGCACAACCGGTAGTGCGTACCAGTGGTAGGCGGGGACGCCCAAACTCGAGTAGGCGACCAGGTGCAGGATGCCCCAGATCGGGATCACGAGGGCGAGTCGGTCGCCCCGAGCGTCTGGCCATCTTCCCGTTCCCCCAGGATCTCGACAAGGTTGGGCGCGAGCAGCCATCAGGAAGGATCCGGCTAGCGCAAATGGCAGACCGAGTCCCAGGAAAATCGGGTGGTATGCATCTGAAAAGAGCTCTATCACTCCTCTGACGAAAAGGGGCAGCGGCGAAAACGATCCCGGTAGGGTTGCCTCCCAGACACCGGAGCTACCCTGAGCCATCTTGGCGGCTAGAGTGTTGGGTACGAGGGAGCCAAAGTAGAGAGCAGAGAAGAGCAGCCAAGGGACGAAGAGGATGAGGGCCGTGAGTATTGCCCGCCAGGGAAAGCCGCGGTTCCTGAGCCAGTGATAAAGGAGGAGGACTCCGCCAAGGAGGATCCCATCCGGACGAGTCAGCCCCATGAGTCCCAAAGAAACGCCGAGCAATATCGGCTGGTTCTTACCCTCCGCTCGGAACGCCAACAGAGCCCAGAACATCAGGAGGTGTAGCTCCAGCCCTGTGGAGAGCCCGAAAATCGGATCGGACACGAATAGCAGTGTCGTCAGAAAGGCCACGATAGAGGACATCCATTGACGGGCGAGCCTATACAGCAGTACTCCGCATCCCAGCCAGGCCGCTCCATCGAGAAGATGAGCAGCTGTTGACGCCTTACCGAACACCCAGGTACCGGCCGCCAGGAGCAGAGTCCAAAGGGCCGATGTCGAGGCGTTGGTTCTTTCCCCCAGGTTATAGACCCAGCCACGGCCTTCGGCCAGGTTTTCCGCAATCCGGTAGACGATTGCGGGGTCATCGAAGTCGAAGTGCCAGAGCCGCAGTGATAGACAGGCGATAGCGGCCATCAGAACTGCAACCAGCAGAGCGTCCCCTTGGGACGAGCGCCACCGTGAGACCAGCTCGACTAGACTGAGCCCCAGCAGCGGGGAACGACTTATCTTCATGGTGTCTTAGCGACGACCGCTCCAATACAGCCCTCGGAGGATCCGCGGAAGCTTTATAC
>JAKZYH010000162.1:0-8035 GCA_047514575.1 Acidobacteriota bacterium
ATGCGAAGCGAGCTACCCTGGGTTCAAGTCACCTGCTTCTTCTACGCTGAAAGTGTTGTTGCAATTCGTTTCCGGTCGGCAACAACCCCTTTGGGGTAGCATTTTTGTTTTGAACAACTGACCCAGGGTAGCTCGCTTCGCATTGCAACCCTGGGCTACGCGCAACAACACCTTCGGCGTAGCAACTGCCGTCAACAGTTGCCTCCCCGACTGATCTAGCCTGTCTGGGGACGGGACTCCGGGTAGATTGTGGCTCTCTTCCGAAAAGCTCAATCGGAGACTCTTGATCACGACACACCGATTGTTGGTCTGAGGCGATGTCCCACTAGATCTTGTGCTTCGCGGTAGTCGGGGGGTGGTATAAACTCACTTCCATGAACGTCAAGAACTTGTTCGATCTTACAGGGAAGTTCGTAGTCGTGACCGGTGGTACCGGCTTCTATGGGAAACCAATTTCCGAGGGACTGGCAGAGGCGGGGGCACACGTCGTCATTGCCTCGCGCAATCAGCAACGCTGCGAGGATTGGGCCGACGTCCTTAGGGGCAGAGGTCTGGTGGCCAGTTCAGACGCTTACGATCAGAGTGACGACGCCTCTATTTCATCCTTTTGCGAACGCGTCTGGAATCAGTTCGGTGGCGTCGATGTATTGGTCAACAACTCGGTCAGCCGGCCCATGACCTCCTACCAGGATGGCGTCGAAGCCTGGCGCGAGTCGATGGTAACCAACGGCACCGGTCTCTTCGCTATTTCCCAGGTCTTCCTGGACCGAATGATCGAGCGCAGCAGTGGTAGCATGATCAACATCGGCTCGATCCAGGGAGTGGTTGCCCCCGACTTCACAAACTACGAGGGAACCGGGATGACGACCCCACCCGACTACCAGTTCCACAAGCACGGAATGGTGGGCTTGACCAAGTATCTAGCAGCCTGGGCAGGACCTTCCGGCGTCCGTGTGAACGCTATCTCCCCGGGTGGCCTGGGCCTGGGAGACGAAAAGGAGCCCTTTCTCTCCCAGTATTGCCGCCGCGTCTACCTGGGACGAATGGCGAACTACGATGACATCAAGGGCGCCGTGGTCTTGCTCGCTTCGGAGGCCTCAGCCTACATCACCGGACAGAACCTGGTCGTGGACGGCGGATATAGCTGTTGAGGGTATGATCAGGATTCGAGTAGAAGCGGGAGCACGTCGAATCCCTCTGAGCAGACGGGAGAGCAAGCCTTACTCTAGGGACTGAAGGCGTTCAGAGCCGGGGATACTGCAACTAGAGCTCCGCTGGTCCGATCCTGTAATAGTCCGATCACGGAGACTCGCCGGTTACTTCTCACCTGTAGGTTCAGGGTGCCTCGGAAATCCCCCGGATTGGCCAAGAAATAGGCCTCGAAGAGACTGGATTCATCGACAAACTGAGCAACCTGCTGTCCTGGCGAGAGCGCGAGCTGGACGCTCGCCTGTTGTGCTCCGGCGGCATCCAGCAGGTACAAGTCCAGCGTGGCGGAGTTCACTCGGTCGGGATTGTAGATGGCGACCCCGGTCCTCTCACTGGCGGTTTGGCTCACGTAGACCTGGTGCTCGGGACGGGCCGGCGAATGAGGAACCGAAACACCGTGTCCCAGCCGCTGGAAGCTCTCGGTGCCGACGATGGCCGAATCCTCGCCTTGATCGGAAACCACCTCTATGGGACCTGACTTCAGGGGACCGGTTCCGTCGGTTTCCACTTCCACCGAGCCCCAGGGGCCGAGATTGTAGTTCACAGTGCTGGTTGGGCCTCCCCCCACATCGACGGTGGCGGGACTTCCAGTGGGATCGAAGAACCGGATTTGCCCGGTCTCAACCTGATCACGCGTATTGCGTAGGATGATTCGGGTCCTGTTGCTGCTGCCTCCGTCCTGTCCGTCAGCATACTGAGGGAAAATCAGCGGAGGCTTGCCGGTTTCAAGACAGGGACAATCGAGCTCGTCGTCATAGCAGTAGCCCAGGGCTCGGTGATCCAGCACATCCTCGGGCGTGAAGATATCAATCGCAGACAGATTGGCGATCAACGGAGTCACGGAGGGGAAATTGCCTGGCCAATCTCCGGGCGTGGTCTGACCTCCGTCCCAGGGCCACATACGATCAGTCAATCGGTGTCCATATCCTCCATTGTTGAGAGGATTATAATTCGCGCTACCTGGGTGTTCCTGCTGCCACTGTGCCCAGATCCGGTCGACCTGACAGTGATGGAGGAAGAAGATGGGATCGTTCGGGGAAGTCATCTGGGCCATGTCTCGTCCCACCCGGCCGTGAATCCGATTGTGATGGGGACTCTGCTCCAAAGAAGGGCGAAATTGATCGTATTGCGCTTGGGAAAGTGTGCTCTCCACCGTCCCGGCGGTGGGCCATCCAGGACCCGTACTCAAGACCTGGTTGCGCTGCATTGCTTGCCCCAGCGGCCTAAGCTCGGCACGAATAGACCAACCCAGGGGATTGAAGGCATTCGGGTTGAGGGCGAAGTAGCCCGTAGCGATGTCCATGCCACTGGCCCCGCCGGATCCCATCGGCCCAATGCGCTGGTCCTGGAAGAGCGTTGTCGTTTCGGATAGATCACCCTGTCCCCAGTTCCAATAAGGCAACGTCACCTGCGGATCAATTTCTTGGAGGGCAATCTCAAATCTCCGGATATACTCACGATGCCAGGGAAGAAAGGCAGGTCCTCCGTGGGCACCATCTCCACCTGACCCGGGTCCCAAGCCCCAGATCAGTTGTACGACGCCGATGTGGATAGCCACGATCTGATCGTAGAGGCTGATGCTTGATCCGGCCGCAAACGTATGTTTCAGGGCAACGACCGCGTTGAGAAAACGGGTCCATTCGTCCGATGTCAGGCTAGCTGCATTCTTTCTTACGTACATCTCATTCCCCCGGTGACTCTGGTGAAACGAACCTGGCGAGATTCTCGAACGGAACTGGAGACTACTCCGCCCTATTCATCGTCGGCAGCTCCGGCAAGGCCCTGATCCACCATCGCCTTTCCAAGCTCTTGCAGCGAAGCAAATGACATGTAGGGTAGATCAGGTGAATGATAGGTCGCCGTGTCGGCATCCCGTTCTACGGTCTTCGGCTCATTTTCCAGCCGCAGTTCGCGCGTGCCCTCCTTCTGGACAATTTCAATCTTGCGGTTCTTGTACTCGATTTCCTCAACCAGGCTTTCCTGGGCGCCTTCTTGGTTCGACATGAGGCCCTCCTTATTCAAGACTCGCTCAGAGCGGCAGTGAACAATCTCCGTCCTCCGAAGAGCGATACAATCAAGTCCCGTTGAATCGAAGTCAGCCGGAGCTGCAAGGGATCCTGACACCGTAACAATCCAGGGACCCTACGTCAACGAGTCGACGGCTCCCAGAAGAAATTCCCGTTCCAGGATAGGTTCCCCAGACCGCCAGACTCGATTCTCTGACAAGCCACATTGGAGGAAAGGACCCCGTGTTAGAATCAGGTCCGCCCAATCCTGAACCGGTGGTTCTACTGTGAAAAAGACCAGGTCTGCTTCCAAGAAGTCTGCGACGAGCCGGTCACACCCGCTCTCGGTTGAAAGCAAGTCCAGCTCCCAGGTGTTGGGGATCCTTCTCCTGCTTTCCGTGATCGCAGCCGTCTATGGGATATCCTCCTGGGAGAACGAGTTCATCTACAACGTATACTTTGGCCCATAACAATCTTGGCAATGCCCTCTTGGAGTCGGGACGTATCGACGAGTCATTGCCTCATTTCTCAAAGGCCCTGGAAATCGATCCGGATTACGCGGATGCTCACTACAACATCGCAACGGCCCTGGCCCAGCTAAACCAACTGGAGAACGCACGTCGACACTTTTCGGAGGTCTTGCGCCTTCAGCCAAGCTTTACCGACGCCCACAACAACCTGGGTAATATTCTAGCCAGGCAAAAGAGGCTGGATGAGGCGATTGAGCACTATCGCAAGGCGCTGCAAGCCCGTCCTGATAACGCCGATGCCCACAACAACTGGGCCAACGCGCTGGTGGAACAGGGCAAACTTGAGGAAGCCATGAATCACTTATTCCGCTGCGCTGGAAATCCGGCCCGGTTTCCTGGAAGCGAGACGCAACCTATCGACCGTCCTCAACTACATGCAACAGAAGGCGAGTGAATAGCGGAAATTGCATCTGCAGTGGTGGTATGGACCGACGCCCTCACTGGAAATTCCAACTGGGTATGGCTGGACCGGCCGAAATCACTTCTTCCGCATAGACTCCTGCTGGAGGAGCGGGCGCAAACCCTGAATGTTCTCGACGATCCATGATCCGATAGACCAACAGGAGCAAGCGTAGCGGCCACCATCAAACCGAGGGCATCTCGACGATGCATGACTCTTGACTCCGGGAAAAAGCAAATCGTTGCGGTGGTCGGCTCGGGGTCACTGTTGGGCGCCTTGTCCCGTCTCACTCTGCCGAAAGCGTCCGATCCGTTGTCTTACCTCGGACCTGGATTCCTGAAATTGCGACCACCATTCCTCTAGCTGGCGCTGGGAGGGAAGACCAGAACTCTTCACCATGAGGTGCCGCACACTGGAAGTGAAGCTACTCCCGGGCTGAAAGACACGTTCCCTGTGGCCTGGATAGAAGATAAAGTCCATGGCGACCCCCTGCATCCCACAGGCAACCCCACCTGTAGTCTCCGGATCCAGAAGGATCACAGAGCGCCAGCCTCCGGGAGAAGCGTGCGAGACCAGTACCGGATGGCGCCAAGCTCCAATGATCCGGCCGTTCCTTCGCGGGCAATGTGGGATGTTCCCGCTAGATTGAAAATATGACTCCGCGCTGCTCACATAGCCGTTGAGGTGGCCGGCTTCTCGGTCGCTCCAGAGCACCAGTTCTCCTCCCGCATCCCAAAACCAGTAGGAGTTCTCGCCGTTTATCGAGGTGTAGCAAGCGAAAAAAATGCCCGTACTCTTCGATCTGTTTCTTCGTGGAGTTGGTGGCGCTGAACAACATGTCCCAATAGCCCACATCGGAACCCGCCTGTCCTGGGAGAAGGTAGTCTTGAGTAAAGAAATCGCTTGAATCGGACTATCCACGCCCAGAGGACGTGGCTTTTCGCCCGATTCGGCGACGGTGGTAAGGGTCTCTACACCCACGACACCCTGGACCTGATGATGCGCGAGGTCCGCAGCCTCGGCGTCAGCCGCGTCTACTGGCAATATCTGGGTGACCTGGAGCAACAGAAATACGGAGCCGGCACCAACCTCCTCCTGTCCCCATGGGCCGAATTCGGCCCCCGTACCCTGGCGGCTATCGGTGAGCCTCTCGAAGCAGCTGTAGAGGCGGCGCACCGAAACGGCCTCGAGATCTTCGGTGTCCTCAAGCCCTACCACACCGGCATGTCGGCTACCTTTCCCGAAGGCTCTCCTGACGCTGATCCCGAGACCCGGATGCGCCGGATAGGTGGTACCGTCCAGAGCTTCAATCCGTTCATGGAGCGCTTTCCCCACACCCGGATCAAACGCCGCCCCGCCAAAAAACCAGCAAACCTGGAGTCGCTGCCGATTCGCCAGATCCGGCTGAGCAAGAGAGACGACTCGCCGACCCGTGTGCGCCGGGAACATCTGGAAATCTGGACCAGCTCCAACAACTATCGTTACCAACGCCAACCGGTCGAGTTCGCTCTCGAGGAAGCGGTGGAACCAGCACCGAGAGAGGTTCGCGACTACTACGGAAACCTGGTCACTCGAAGAGGGGACCCGGTGCGAATCCTTACCTTGAAGGGTCTAGATCTGAGGGATCGATACGTGGTGGTGGCTACCAATTTTCAAGAGGGAGACGCCGACTTCGAAAACACGGCGCTAGGCATGATCCAGGTCTACGGTCCGCCGCCCGATCCCCTGCCCATCGTGGTCGCCACCCAGGATGCCACCTGGATCCGACCCCGGGACTTCCGCAGCTACGGCTTGGAATTCGATTCGGGCTATGGAACCCGGCTCATGTCCCTGGACCGGGTCTGGGAACCCGAACCCGAGGCTTTGAAGCTGGAGAAGGTCAAGATCAGCAAATGGCACGAGCATCGGGCCGAGTTGGGCCTGGGTTCCGGGGGAGGTTTCCTCGGCTTTGCTCGGGGCAAGAACGAGTATTTGCCCACGGCTCCCTGCGAGGCCTATCCCGAGGTTCAGAAACTCTGGCTTTGGCGAATCGGCCGAATGCTCGAGAAAGGCGTGGATGGCGTCGTCCTCAGGGTCTCTGCCCATGGAACGCTGACCGATGAGCCTTTCCAGTACGGCTTCAATGAACCCATCGTACAGGCCTACGAAGAACGCCATGGAGTTGATCTCCTCACCCAGCCTTACGACCCCCAGCTGTTGGCGGCGCTACGCGGGGAGTACTATACCCGGTTCGTGAGGGAGGCCAGCCGTAAGACCCGGCAGGCGGGAAAACTCTTCCAGGTGCAGGTCCACACCGAGGCTTTTCGTCCCGATCCCGTTTTCGGTCAGATCATGGGATTTCCAGCCAATCTCCATTTCTCCTGGCGCCAGTGGCTGGAAGAGGGACTGGTAGACGCCATCACCTTGAGGGCCAGCTGGTACGAGGCGGCCGAGGATCCCCTGGATGGCTCCCCCACCAATCGAAGCAACCTACAAAACATCCTGGCGGACCCCGTGGTTCGGGAGGTTCTGGAGGTGACCGAAAAGATGGGGCTGCCTGTCTACATGAATCGGTATGTGAGCCGGGCTATCCCCATCGGTGAGTACGTCGACAACATCCAGCAGCTTTACCACGACCAGCGTTTTGCGGGCTTCGATCTGTACGAGTTCTTTCACCTGGCACGCTCCACTCCCGACGGCAGCAAACTGCTACCCATCCAAGATCGGCTGCAGCGCATCCGGGAAAAGTCTCGGGAACTGGGACTGGTTCAGTGATGCGAGTTTGTCTGACTGCCCTCCAACCCCTCGCTCGCGCTTCAGTCTTCCTCAATTTTCACATTAATGGGAGTCTTGGAGATGCAGGTTCCCAATGAAGTTTCAGGGCAGTGCCCCCCCAGGAAGCCCTAGCCCCATTCGAGAAAGAAACTTGGATTGCCTCTGCCATGATCATCGCTAGCAGCGCTGACAGAGCCATGACCGTGAGGGAGTGGGATCTTGTGCTTCAACGAAGCACCTGGGGGTATGGTCCCTGCCGGGCCCCGCTCCCTGACAGTCACGGCTCTGTCAACTGGCGAAGGTTGCTTCGCTTCCTCGTCGTTGAAGTTTCTTAGTCCCTCCCCCGCTGCGCTGCCCCATTCGAGAAAGAAACTTCCGGCTACTGGGGATTTGTGCGTCACTGCGTGGGGAAGAGTTGTCCGGCTCTCTCCTCGGAACCTGGGCTCATTTTGCTAGCGGCTCAAGTCGTTCGCGGCTCTGTCGGATCGCCGAGCGTCGATGGTGGCGATCGTTTGGAACTTGATGCTTGCGATTTGGAGCTCGTTTGTATCTTGTATCTTGTACCTTGGATTTCCGATGTTTCAGCTTAGCCCCACCCCTTTCCGATCGACCAGATAGAGCTTTCCGTCGGACGAAGGTAAAATTGCCTCCATGTATGTACTTATCCCGAGCCTCATACTTCTTCTTTCCATCACCTCATCTGTCCTTGGTCAGTCCCCTACCAAACGTTATCTCTACATGAGCACTCCGGACGGCGCTCAACAGGAGGGGCGTTCTGGCAACGGAATTCTTGTCTTCGACATCGACGCCGGCCACAAGTTCGTCAGGCGGATCGAGATCCCGATCTTTGAAGAAGGTCTACGCGGTTTCACCGGAAACCTCAAATCCCACTCTGTCTACTACTCCACCACCAATCACCGCCTGGGACGCTTCGATCTGGAAGGAGAGAGAATTCTCTGGGAGAGTACCTTCGAAGGGGGCTGCTGTGATCGATCATCCATTACGCTGGACGGTAAGAAGATCTATGCTCCCACGGGATTTTGGTATGAAGCGGAGGACGCCGGCTTCGTGGTCGTTAACGGCGAAGACGGTCAACTCATCAAACGCATACCCGTCGGTCCTCGAGCCCACAACAG
>JAKZYH010000163.1:0-15916 GCA_047514575.1 Acidobacteriota bacterium
GTGATCAGAGTGAGGCGCTCCAGTGCTCCGATCGGCGCCCGGGAGAATCCATGGGAGTCGGTCAGGTAGCAGCGAGCCGCGACGCCGTCTCCCTTCCTGTTGCGGAGGGAAACCTGTAGGCGACCGGCCCTTTGGATCTCCAATCTCAGGGGCTGCCGTAGCTGCCGATCGCCGACGACCAGGTGGAGCGTTGCTTCGAAGCTGCCGGGAGCGCCCTCGAGGTCCAGTAGGAATCCCCGGGTTGTCCCTGCCGGCACCCCGAACTCTTGTCTTCCGCTGGGAGCCTTCTCCAATCCCTCCCAGGCACTGAAAACCACCGTGGGGACCGGGCTCTCATTCCGGACGATCAGGGGCACGGCTCTGGAAGCGCCCTCGACGCCGGTCAGGGAGGTCGGTACCCGGATCAGGGTAGCTTTACCGTCCGCGTCCAGGTGAAGCTTGAAGAGATCATCTCCCTGCAGTCCCCAGAAGAGATCCGCTACCTGCCGATCCAGCTCCGCCAGGGAAGGCGCCGGGGGTCCTCCGAAGGCGTCTCCGAAAAGCTGCTTGCCGATCATGCCTCGGACCTGCCCTTCTGCCTGCAGGAGAGGTTGTCGATTCCGGCGGGTATCTCTCATCATTGAGAGAATCAGTCCCTCCAGGGACTCGACCAGCTCTCCGCCGAAGGGAATCAGCTGCTTATAGGCAGTGCTGTTGAGTACGCCGGATTCATGTGCTCGCAGGACAGTGGACGGCCAGAGGGCGAGGAAGAGAAGGAGCAGCCCTGCTACTCGATGGCAAGGACCACATAGCGCTTGAAGAACTTTAGGGCTCACTGGTCGAGGAAGAGTAACAAACGGATCAGGTCTAAGGAAGGGTTCCCACGCATATTCTCTGGCTTGTCCGCTTCCTTTACTACTCCTCATCTGGCACGGACTGCCAAGGGCCTATCTAGGTCGTGAGGAGGCTCGCAGTACCTGGGGTCCCCGTGCAGAGCCAGCCCTGCTAGAATGAACCGCTGGAGATCTCTATTGAATAAGCTACAAATCTGTGCTGGATCATTTCTAGTGGCCTGTTCTCTGTGTTGGAAGGTCACGGTTGCCGAACAACCTGGGCAGGCTGAACCGCTGAACCTGGGCTCTCGACTGGAGTTGTTCGTAGATGATTACGTCATCGAGTCCATGGCCGGAGTCAGGCTGAAGCTGCATTCGCCAGTCCCAGCCGGCAAAGCGATCACATTCGACAAGCCTTGGGAGGGTGCCACCAGTGCCCAGGCCCTGGTCTTTGAAGCTGAAGGGCGCTTTCGCATGTACTACCGAGGAACCAGCCACGCCGGCTACTCGGTCCCTTCTCTGCTGAAACCGGACGAAGTGGTGGTTCCAGAACATCCGCCGGTTGCCTGCTATGCCGAGAGTACGGATGGGGTTCGCTGGACTCGTCCTACACTGGGCCTTTTTGACTTTCAAGGTTCCCGGGAAAACAACATCGTGTGGATGGGCGAAGGCGCCAGCAATTTCGCCCCATTCTGGGATGCCAATCCGGCCGCGCCTGCCTCTGAGCGATATAAGGCGATCACTAGAGTTCGACGCCAGGATAGGTCCGTCTTGATCGCACTGATTTCTGAAGATGGAGTCAATTGGAAGGAACTGCAGGCCGAGCCAGTAATCACCGATGGTGTGTTCGACTCCCTGAATGTTGCCTTTTGGGACGCGGTGCGCGGCCACTATGTAGCCATCTACCGGGACTTCATCCACGGGGTGCGGTCGATCAAGCACGCCACTTCAAAGGATTTTCGAGATTGGTCGGAGGGCCAGTGGGGAGACTTCGGCGACGCACCCTCGGAGCACCTCTATACGACTGCCACAACCCCTTATTTCAGGGCCCCACACATCTATCTTGCCTTTCCCAGACGATTTCTGCCCTGGCGGACCCTCTACCTGGATTCGGGCCATCCGGGAGCTTCGGACGCGGTCTTCATGAGCAGCCGCGACGGGGTTCACTGGGATCGCCGATTTCTGGAATCCTTTATTCGTCCCGGGCTCGATCCGCGCAACTGGGTCCAGCGGGCGAACACTCCCTGTTGGGGATTGCTACCCACGGCCCCCGACGAGGTTTCTGTCTTCGTCAACCGCAACTACACCTCTCCCTCTATTCATATTGAGCGGATGGTGCTGCGCACCGATGGCTTCGTGTCGATCCACGCCGGTTACTCCGGGGGCGAAATGGTCACCAAACCTCTGACATTCCAGGGAGACAACCTGTTCCTGAACTTCGCCACCTCAGCCGCTGGGAGCATCCGCCTGGAGATCCAGGATACCAAGGGCAACCCTCTACCCGGCTTTGCGCTGGAGGATTCGCCGTTGGTCTGGGGGGATGAGATCGAGCACACGGTGCGGTGGAAGCGGAATCATGCCAAGGCCACTTCTGATAAGCCCCTGGCCGGAATAGTCGGCAAGCCGATCCGGCTGCGCTTCGTGATGAAGGACGCTGATCTGTACTCCCTGAGATTCAGGTAGGAACGAGACGCGGGCAATTTGAAGAACCGGTGAGTCGTCGGATGGCGACATTGTCTTCGCAGTTCTCAGGGTCAGCAGGACGGCGGGTTGGGAAAGCTTGCTTTCCGTTTTCTCGATCGACAGACTACCGTACACAGAAGCGAACATTCGCATGGGATTGAATGCGGACCTGGCCGCCAAGCCATCAGGGAATGGCTCAGATTCGCCGCCTGGACTGGAGTGCTTTATGAAGGAGTGGAGTCGGTCAAGGTCGATCCTTTGCGTGCTGATTTGTGCAGCTTCCCTGAACCTTCTGGAGGCCCAGGAGGTAGGGACTGTTCTGCCTTTCCTGGAGTGGCCCGGTACCGTTGTTGCTGGGTACGTTTCCTATGGTGAGGATCGCCAGCCGCTTCAGGCGAGTCTCGACGATCTGCCGCGGGGCGTGCAGCTCCAGGCCCAGCCAGCTCATGAGAAACGCGTCTTCTTCCGTCGGAGCCGGCCCTGGGAAGAGGGATACATGGGGCACTTCCAGATTCTCCTGGATGAGGGGCGGTTCCGGATGTGGTACGCCACGGGGCCCTTCCCTCAGGATCGACCTCCGGGGCTGAAGCGCAATCATTCCCCTTTCGTCTGCTATGCGGAGAGTGACGATGGCATCGAGTGGAGGAGGCCGAGTCTTGGCCTCTACGAATTCCAGGGATCCAAGGACAATAACATCATCTTGTCACAGACCTCTGGACTGGGGGGCAGCCTTCTGACGGTTATGCGGGACTCGGACGCTCCTGCTTCGGAAAGGTACAAGGGGCTCTTTCTACCGGGGGACAGCTCCCAGATCGTGGCTGCGGTCTCCGAGGATGGGCTGCGCTGGAGAAGGCTCCCGGAGCCCCTGTTGACGGGGCGTTTTGACACCCAGAATGTCATTACCTATCAGCACGAGATCGACCGCTATGTCATGTACGTGCGCTCCGGGCGTTCCAATCGTAGGGGAGTCGGCCGGACCGAAGCCCGGCGCTTCGTCGGACCCTGGAGCAAGCCGCGCTTGAGCCTCTTACTGGGCCCCACCGATCCTCCTGACGCGGACATCTACGCCCCCGGCTACTGCCGCTACCCCTACGGTCCCTACCACCTGATGTTCCTTTCCATCTACAACCGAGCCCAGGACACGATCGATGTCCAGTTGGCCGTGAGCCGTGATGGGGAGCTCTGGGACCGGGCACTTCCCCCTGCCGTAATCGATCTCGCCGCGGCGGAGGAGGGCCAGCCGCCCTACGGTTCGCTGTATGTGGCCCCCGGCCTTCACCCTCTGGACGAGAGCACCTGGGGGGTTCCCTATGTGGCCCATGGGCGCAGACACAATCTCTGGGACCCCCAGCGAGTGGCTCCCCGTAGCACCGATGGAGACGGAGAGTATCTATGGGCTCTCTGGAAGCGAGATCGATTGATGGCCTTGACGGCTTCGGATGAGGGACAGATCACTCTCCATAGAGGGTTCAAGAGAGGCCAGGGACCCCTCCCAGGATCCAGGATCTACTTGAATCATCAGACGGACGCCATCGGTTGGGTGAGGGTGGAGCTGGCTCAGGGGGAGGCTCCCCTGGCGGGCTACTCTTTCGACGACTGTGATCCTATTCGGGGCGATGATCTACGTCAGCTCGTCACCTGGAAGGGGAGCTCCCGGCTGCCCGAAGCTGGCACCGAACTAAAGGTACGGATCCATCTGGTAAAGGCCAGACTGTTTTCCGTGGAGTTCCTTCAAGAAGCAATCGCAGGCCGTGAATATGCGCCTCCCAAGGCGGGTTCGAAGACCGTTTACACTCCATAGTTGCCGTCTGGCCGATGAAGAGTATTTGACGCTTTCCGAATTGCTGCCCGCCCGTCCTCGCAGGGAAGGGAGATGACCATTGAGATTTCGCTTCAGCGCTCTTGGGGGTCTAGTGGTCACCGCTACCGCTTTGCTCTGCTCTTGTGCAGAAACTCGCCCACCCAACATCGTAGTCATCTTCATCGACGATATGGGCTACGCCGATATCGGCCCTTTTGGTGCCGTTGGTTACCAGACGCCCAATCTGGATCGTATGGCGGCAGAGGGCATGAGCTTCACAGACTTCCAGGTTTCCTCGGCGGTATGTTCGGCGTCCCGGGTGTCGCTGTTGACCGGCTGCTACCATCCCCGGGTGGGCATCTCGGGTGCTCTGGGACCAGGAGCCGAAATCGGCATCCATGCAAACGAAGTAACTCTCGGTGAACTTTGCAAACAGAAAGCCTATGCCACTGCCTGCTTTGGCAAGTGGCATCTGGGGCACCATCCTAAGTTCCTGCCTCTGCAAAACGGCTTTGACGAGTACTACGGCCTGCCTTACTCCAATGATATGTGGCCCCACCATCCCACTTCTGGGGACCGCTTTCCCGATCTTCCTCTGATCCAGGGAAACCGGGTCATCGATCCTGAGGTGACGGCTGAAGACCAGAAATTGCTCACTACCCAGTACACGGAGCGTGCCGTGGACTTCATTGAGCGGCACCGAGATCGCCCCTTCCTGCTGTATCTGCCGCACAGCATGGTCCATGTCCCCCTCTACGTATCAGATAGGTTCAAAGGGCGGAGCGGGCAGGGTCTTTTTGCCGATGTTGTCATGGAAATTGACTGGTCGGTCGGGCAGATCCTCGATGCTCTGAAACGGAATGGCCTAGACGAACATACCCTGGTGATCTTCACTTCCGACAACGGTCCCTGGCTCAGCTACGGTGACCACGCTGGCTCGGCCGCTCCCCTGCGAGAAGGTAAGGGTACGATGTTCGAAGGGGGCACCCGAGTACCGACACTGATGCGTTGGCCTGGGAAAATACCAACGGGCACCAGCTGCGACGAACTGGCCTCGACCATTGATATCCTGCCGACCGTGGCCCGGCTGATTGGGGCGAAGCTACCCGAGCACAAGATCGATGGGAAAGATATCCGGCCATTGATGTTCGGAGAGCCAAACGCGCGCTCACCCCACTCGGTCTTCTATTCCTACTACGCCAATGGCCAGCTCCAAGCTGTCCGGGACCCCCATTGGAAACTCCATTTCCCCCATAAGTTTCGGACTCTGGCAGGACGTCGGGGAGGCACCGGGGGCCAGCCGGTTCGATACGCTGAATCTGAGATTGGACTGGAGCTGTTTCACCTGAAGCAGGACATGGGAGAGATGATCGACGTCGCGTCTAAGCATCCCGACGTGGTTGAGAGACTGAAGCGGTACGCCGATCAGGCCCGAGAGGACCTGGGAGATGGATTGCAACAGCGCCAAGGACGAGGGGTTCGAGGCTCGGGTCAACTGGGTGCGGATGATGCGCGCCTCGAGTGGTAGCTTGGTCGTAAGTTGAAGGTTGTAGGTTTCCGATCAAACAGGGCTGGGAACGTCCAAACTGCACGCTTCAAGTCAGTCCCGCCCCCGCTGCGCTGCCCCATTCAAGAAAAAATTTCATTCGAGCGACGTGGGGGTGGCCTCCAGGCCGCCGTGCATCGAGCCAAAGGCTCGAAGGAAGAGGACCTTCGGCCTGGAGACCGAAGCCACCTTTGCGAATGAAGTTTCAGGTCAGTGGCCCCCCAGCAGTGCTGCCCCATTCGAGAACGAAACTTCGGTCGAGGATAGGCGATATCGTGCGTCACTCCGTGGGGAAGGTCACTCCGTGGGGAAGGTCACTCCGTGCGGAAGAGTTGTCCAGCTCGCTCCCTTCTTCGTCGTCCGCGACGGCCGGAACTTGGCCTCATGTTGCTAACGGCTCAAGTCGTTCGCCGCTCTGTCGGCTCGCCGAGGGTTGATGGTGGGCGATCGTTTGGAACTTGATGCTTGTGATTTGGAGCTTGTTTGTATCTTGTATCTTGTACCTTCGACTTTCGAAATTTCAGGTTAGCGCCGCAGCCGGGGCTCAGATCACTGCTGGGCGCTTCTTCCGGTAGCGACGCGCAGATGAGCCATGCTGCTCGTTTGTTCTTGACATCCCTAACACTCCCTTTGTAGATGTCGTCTATGCATTGGAATACGGGTCGGCACATCCTACTGGATTCGTCACCGTTCGCGTGCTTGATCGGGCTAGCTATGATTGCAATCTGTGCCGCCCCATCCCATGCTGCGGACTCTTTACCGGCTTCCTTGCGCTCACCGTTTCATCCCGATGAGTACACCGTAGTGCTCTATCATTTCGACGAAGGAGAAGGAGACAAGACGAAGGATGCCCTGGGCGATTCCGCCCTGACCCTGCGGGCATACAAGGAGGCCTCGTGGGGGAAGCGGCCGGGGTTTGGTTCGACTGCGCGATTTGAGGTTCGCGAGGACGACGCCAACCTGTTGATCGGACCCGTAAACAACGACAAGCTCGAATTGCGCACCTGCACCGAGGCGTGGACAGTGGAAGCCTGGGTTCGGTACACGGGATTCGCCCTGTCCGGAATCCGCTTGAATCACCCCGCCAGCTATCGACCCCACGGATCCGGCACCGCGGGACCCTTTGCCAAGATCTGCGGCACCGACGATGAAGGCTTCAGTCTGCCACCTGGTGTCCGCGGCGGATGGGACTTCAGTTTGCATTCCTGGATCGATGCCTGGCCCGTAGAGCCGGGGCTGCTGCCGGCGGCTCGCTTCATCGGATCGCAGAAACGCGCACCCCATAGCGACACCGGCGGATCAGTCTACCCAGGACGCAAGGTCGAGGACGGAACCCTCATCCATGCGGATGCGATTCAAGACCAGGAATGGCACCACGTTGCCTGGCAGTTCCGCTACGAGGACCAGACGCACTTTCTCGTCCTGGACGGTAGGCCGATCTGGAAAACCACTCCCAAGCGGCGCGTGATCAATGATGCCGAAGTCAATACGATTCCCTTCATGGTCGGCGGGATCGTCAACTCACTCAACCCTCCCTACCACGTCAAGACCTATGACTTCGAAGGGGAGGTGGACGAGCTCCGCATCTCCTGCGTGATGCGCTATCCGGTCGCCCCGGAACTGGCGATCGTCAAACGGGTGCTGCCCGAAGCCGGGCTCCATGCACGCTATTCAGTAAAATTTTCCGCCGATTCAGCGCAGGGGGAGGTCCGCTGGGCTCAGGTGGACGGAGAGTTGCCGCAGGGGCTCCGCTTCGATCAGGACAGAGGGATACTCGAGGGCACCCCAACAGAAGCTGCCAAGCAGCGGGCTTTTACCTTGCGAGCGACTGACTCAGCCGGACGACGGGCCGAACATAACTTTACCCTTACCGTATCGGAGGCCGAAATCCTCAGCGCTTCCCTTCCCCTCGGCTTCATGGGTACCCCGTATCGTAAAGCTCTCCAAACCCGCCATATGGTCAGGCCCGTGAGTTGGAGTACGATCAAGGGCAGGTTGCCGAGCGGGATCTCCTTGAACCAGGAGAGTGGAGAGCTAATCGGCAACCCCAGGGCTCTCGCGCTCGAGAGGATACGACTCGAGGCCACCGATGCCGCAGGCCAAAGAGTGTCACGGGAGTTCGAGCTGAAGGTAGTCTCCGAAGAGCTCCGCCACATCGCTCCCGACGAGAACACCATAGCCCTCTGGGATTGGCAGGGACCCAGCGGAAGATACATCCCCGACCTCAAAGGGGATGCAGAACTGACTCTAACCTGGGTCAACACCAAAGGGGACACACGATTGCCGCGTCCTGGCTGGGGAATCTATCCCCACTTCATAGGCGGTGGTGAAGGGGGCTTCGTGGGACCCCAGTGGAACGACAAAGTGGACTTGCGGACCGCCGAATCGGAGTGGACCGTGGAAGCCTGGGTCCGGCGAGGAGGTTCCACTGACGGCTATTTCCGGGAATTCCACTTCGGCCACATCTGCGGCACCTACGATAATACGGAGCGCGGCGTCTGGGAACTGTACCTATCCGATCAGGACTCGCCCGACGGCAGCATGGCACCGGGCGTCCACTTTCTTGGAGCCGAGCCGGAACAGGCCCTGAAAGACCTGCATCCTTACAGCCGTCCCGAGGGCACGGTGGCGGCTCCGGAATGGGTGGGAATCCGCGACACCGCCTGGCACCATGTCGCTTGGCAGTACGCCTACGAGGAAGACCTCCACCAACTCTTCCTGGACGGCAAACTGATCTGGGAAATGAAGAGCCCGGAGGGCCGCAGGCTGGTCAATAATCGCCGACACCTCGCCCAGTTTTCTGTGGCCTCCCGCCTCAACGGACTAGCCCGCTACGGGGGCAAGTTCAACTGGCTGGGAAAGGGAAACTTCTTCGGTCAGATCGGCGAGATCCGCATCTCCAGGATCGCACGGTATTGATAGAGCTGCCCAGGATTGGGCAAATTGAGCGAGGAGGAACGATATGGGATTCGAGATGAATCGTCGAGCTTTCCTGGGAACGGGAGTGGCTAGCCCGGTAGCGATTTCCCGACTTTCTCGGCATCAGCCAGCGCTGGACGTGGGTAACCGGCCTCAGCTATTGCTCGATGATCATCTGGTGGCGGAAAAGCAGGGTGTGCGACTCAGGGTTGCTCCAGCCCGCGCAGACCACCTCAGGTTGGTATCGCCAGACAGTCCGGTCGATCAGCATGGAGTGTGGGCGTGGGTCACGGTGGCGGACGAGGCGGGCCGGGTGCGAATGTGGTATTCGGGTCGCGCGGTTGGCGATCCCGCCGAAGTCAGCCGGCTTTGCTACGGCGAGTCAGAGGATGGCGTTCACTGGGACAAGCCAGCTTGTGGCGTGACCCCGTTTCAGGGCAGCAAAAAGAACAATATCGTCCTCACTTTCCAGCACGAGGGAGGCGTGTTCCTGGACCCCACGGCAGGTCCTGGCGAGCGTTACAAGTGTGTCTTTGGCGAGCGCGATAAAGAGCGCGGATACGGACATCGAATGACCCTTCGGGATCGGGGACGGGTGAGGGAATGGCTGGGACCCACCATCGAGGGAGGGACGTCCCCCGACGGGATCCAGTGGACCAAAGGCTCCGGTCCTTTGATGGACTGGTACACCGACACCTGCAACGTCTGCTACTACGACACCCGCCTGCGCAAATATGTCTGCTTCGTGCGGGACAACCAGTACCCTCGATTCAAGGGCGGAGCCATTCGCTGTATCGGCCGTACTGAGAGCGAGACCTTCGGCGATTTTCCCCGACCCCAGAGAGTACTCGCACCCGACGAGCTCGACCCTCTAGGAATGGACCTCTACAACTCGGCTGCGCAGCCCTATCCCTTCGCCGACGGTATCTCTCTGCTCTTCCCGGCGGCCTACTATCACGACACCGATAACCTGGAGATCCAGCTCGCCACCAGCCGCGACAGCATCCTTTGGCAGAGGCCCGACCGCACGCCTTTTTTGAGTCCAGGTCGGGAGGGCGCCTTCGACAGCCGCATGGTATATATGGGTGTAGGGATGATCCCCAGAGGTGATGAGATCTGGATGTACTATGGAGGCTTCAACGTAGGTCATGAACAGGTCAAGCGGGTTCCCGGCATGGGTGGTGTCGGCCGGGTAAGGTTCTTGCGTCATCGCCTCATCGGTCAGGCCGCCGGGTCCACCCCTGGCCAGCTGCTCACGAAACCTGTCATGTTCTCTGGCAGACAGTTGCGTCTGAACGCCGATTGTGGAGCCGGCGGCAAAATAAAGGTCGGTATCGCGGAATTGAATGGGACTCCGATTTCGGGTTTCGGCCAGGAGGAGTGCGAGCCCCTGATCGGCGATTTCCTGCGCGGCGCGGTCCGCTGGAAATCAGGATCTCAGCTCTCCAGCCTGACTGGCAGACCGGTTCGGCTCAGCTTCCGCCTGGATCACCACGCACGCTTGTACGCGTTTCGATTCCACACGTCCTGAATCAGCTGGAATGCCCTCTATTCTCAGGGTCACATCTATAGTCGAAGGAAGATGGTGTTAATCGAGAGCAAATCCGGGCACCTGGAGTGGGCGACTACCCGTGTCGCCCCCGAATCGCTGCCCCAGGAGGCTCTGGACAGACTGCCCTCTTTGTGGCAAGAACTGGCAGCGGCCGAAACAGCCCGAGATTCCCAATGACGAGTCGACGGATCTTATTGCTGTTCGCCATTGCTGGTCTGTCCCTGAGTACACTGGAACCGGCCGGGCAGGGTGTACCCGGGGCTCCTGCCTTCCGTCAGGAGATCAGCTTTCAGGGACACTGGCAACATCAGTGGCAGCTCCGGCCGGAACAGATCTTCCAAATCTCGGTGGGCATCCCCACGCCCTCTTCTCTTCCGCCCAATGGCCGCATTGAGGTCGGTTGGAGCGGACCCGACCTATCGGACCTGATCTTCGACAGCGAGAGGGGAGACCTTCACACCGCTGCCTCGACTGGATGGACGAAAACACTGCATGCCCTGGACCCAGACCTGCATCTGGTCTACAAGGTCCCCAGGTCTGGCCTCTACACGCTCAGCTTGACGACCGTGACCGAACGCTCCCAACCCCCGGGGAAGATCTGGCGCGACACGGGTCTGGCCCCGCAGGCCACGCTTCTGCCGACTCGAACACCCTCGATAGATAAGCTCCCCATCAGGGTCTCCATCACACCCATTCCCAGGACGTCCAAGGGCGATCTGCTGCTGGAAGCCGAGCCCAACAACACGCCCGAGCAGGCCATCCTGGTGCCCTTCGAGGACACCCACCTGGACCAGGTGATCCGGGTGGTGGGCGGTGCCGACGATCTCGAGTACTACAACAATACCCACTCCGGCGGATCTCCCGACGACTGGTTCCGGATCGAATATCGGGGTCGGCAGCCCCGGATTCTTACGGCCAATCTCCAGCTGGTGGAACCCATCGTCAGCGCCCGCATGAGGGTTTACCGCTCCGGAGTACCCACCGCGAAAGAGCTCGAGTCGGTCGAAGCTCCCGATTCCAGGAAGCTGGGCAACAATGCCCAGGTTCCCTATGTTCATCCCCCCGTGGAAGTCATTCCGGGACCGGTTCCCGTTTACAGCTACTACCAGGGCCGGGACATCAACGAGAGGATCCACCAACAGGACCGGAACTTCCGTTCATTCGTCACCCGAGAGCTGGAGCCGAACGAAGTCTACTTCCTGCGGGTGGAGGCCAATCAGCCGGCCTACGAGCTGGAGCTGAGGCTGCTGGAGCCGGCTCCCTACCAGGATCCTCGCCGAGCCCTGCGGCAGGCCATCTACTACCACCTGGCCGAGGTGGACGCCTGGTTGATCCACCGTCCCCGAAACATCGCCCTCCACCGCCGGGTGCGCGACGGCACCAGCTTGTTTGGCGAGAACTGCATGAGCTGCCACACCCAGGCCGGTGTCTGGGGTGTGGCCGACGCCTTCCGTAACGGTTACCGGCCTGAAGGCACCGTCCAGAACTGGCGCCGCCTGGTCAACACCATGTACGAGAGTCTGCGTCCCACCGTCAAGCTGGAGGATGGAGCCGTAAACACGAGTCTTCCTCCCAACGACCTGGGGGACGGCCCTGCTGGCAGCCGTGTGGCCGGGCGCAACATCGTCCTGCACGAGCGGGCCTTCCGTCCCAAGAAGCTCCACGCCTACCAGCAGCGCCGTACCGCCAACTATGTCCTTCAGACCGACGATCCTAAGGGCATCAACGCCGCCAGTCGAGGATCCAACTTTGGTCCCAACGTAGTCTTCAAGTTTGCCGCTGAGATCCTGCACCGAAGCTGGAAGGATACGAGCGAACCCAAGTACTTTTTCGGCTTGGAGCAGAAGGCGCAGGCGATCGTGGCTACCGGCGATGACAAGATCAAGGTCAGCGATGATCTGGGACACCGGATCGAGTTCTTCTACCGCCTCTGGCCAGCGGACTATCCCAACCTCATTGGGCGTTTAACAGAGGACCCCGAGCGGGTGCGTGGGGCGGAAGAGTTCCAGAAGCAGTTCCAGATGCAGATCGAGCGGGATCTCCAGCGTCTGCTGTCCCTGCAACAGGAAGATGGGAGCTGGGGATTCGAACCGGGAACGACTCAGGACGAGGGAATGACCTGGACGCGGCTCCAGGAAACGGGAGCTCCTGCTCCCACCGCCGTCGCCCTGATTGCCCTCCATGCCACCGGGCGCAGCGCCCAGGATCCCGTGGTGAAACAGGCGGTAGACTGGATCCTGTCCCAGCAGTTTCCCTATGGCCTTTGGAACAAAGAGGCCCAAACAGGCTTCGTGACTACCGCCTACGTGATTCGAGCACTGGGCCAGCTCTTTCCCGAGGTACGGGTTCGCCCCAGCCGCAAGGAGCTGGAAGCCTCGCCTGGAGAGGACTTCCTGGACACCCTCTCACGGTTGCAGCGCCTTCAGACCACAGGTGATGGGAACCTGGCCCGGCTCATGATCGACGAAGCCGACAGCTCTCATCCCCAGATCCGCTACTATGCCCTGCTCGGCCTGGGAGGAGCCCTGGCTCCCGGAGGACTCCCAACCCTGATCGCCCATCTGGACGATCCCGTCAAAGCCTGTAGAGAGGCAGCTTTCTGGTCATTGAGACAGTTACTACTGGACGGCGTAGGCTGGGAAGAGACCTTTCGTGCTTTCGACAGCGGCAGCGAGCTGGCCCGTCAGTCCATCCAACAAGCCCTGGTGAGCAGGGCAGATCTGGTAGGGCCTGGTAGCACTGTCGGGTCGGAGCTCGCTCGGGTCCTCTCTGCTGGAATGCAGGATCCTTTCGCGGGAGTACGGGCCTGGGCTCACAAGGCAGCCTGGCACTGGTGGGTCTGGAACCCTCCCCTGCGGGACGCCATCAATCAGTCCTGGATCGAGTCCCTGCTCCGGGAGGAAAACGAAGGCTTGGCCGAGATGGCCTTGCGCTATTCCACTGCGTCCTTCCTGATCGTCAACGGTCAGGTCGCCAACCAGACCGGAGGCGAACACGAGGATCAGCAGTATCCCGCTCTGGCCCGGTTCTATGAGGAAATAGCCCGACGCCGCGGGGCCGCAGAGCAAGAAGCCCGGGAACGCCTGGATCGCCGGCTGACGGCCGTGGCGGCCACCCATTTCCAGGAGCGGGCTGGCGACGGTGGTCCAGGACAGCTGGGCTACAGCACACCCGGGAGCAGCGAGGTCGTGGGACGGTCCATCCTGTCCACTTACCATCTGGGAACGAACGAATCTGCGATCCCCTGGGACAAGCTGGCCTTGGAAGCAGCTGCCAACACCAGCTACTCGCCGCTGCAGCAGGAAATGCTGGATCTCTTCGCCACCGGGAATCTCGACCTGGTGGCGGCTGCGGCCCGCGCTCTCTCCAATCCTCGGGCGCTCTCACTGTCCGCCTCGGTCACAACCCTCAGACCCTTTCTGGCCAAGTTGGAGGCCTTCCTGGAAGGGGACCGCCCGGACGACGCCCAGGCCCTGAGCAATTTTCTGGCCAGGGTCCAATGGAGCTTCGAAGGTCTTGATGCCAGGTCAGAAGCCGAGTTCTACCGGTTACTGATTCCCGAAGCAAAGACCTCCAACCCGCCGCCCTCGCCTGCGCCCGGAACCCTCTTCCGCCCAGCCTTGGGTCAGGAACTAGAAAATGCCGGGACAACCGAGGAGCTGAAGCACACCCTGCTGGGACAGATCTTGGGAGAGAATCCAACTCTCCAGCGGAAGGTGGCATTCGACTTCGTGGGTCACATTCCTCGCTTCTGGCTGCCTTCGACGGAGTGGATGCTGAGGTTTCAGGAAAGGGACCTGAGCCAGGAAGGGGCACTGGCGGGCGCCATCGAAGCCGAAGACCTGGAGCTGGTCGAGATCACGGCTGGCCGTACGACCGAGCAGATAGTCCCCGACGGGCTAGCCAGCAAAAACACGCTCCTCTGGTGGAGGGAGGGGCTACCCGGAGCCAGCGTCACGTTCGCAATCCCGGCGGAGAAGTCCGGTCCTCACGAACTCATGGCGGCCTTTCTCCATGACCGCGATGGGGGCACCGTGGCCATCGCACTCAACGGCAAGACCCTGGTGGAGCAGATGGATGGGTACCGGCCCGAGCAGACACCCACTGGGCCTGTTTCCTTAGGGATCCATCCGTTCCAGGAGGGGGAAAACCTTCTCACGATCCGGATGCTGGGCTCCCATCCTGAAGCCGAGCCACTATACATTTTCGGCCTCGACTATCTGAAGGCGGTTCCGGAACCGACCCGGAGCTCAATCCTCACCCAGGATGAGCAAGGGATCGTAGCGGTCGATCCCCTCACCCACTCCAAGCAACAGATCATCGAGATGTTCGGGAGCTGGTTCTCAACCCGGACCCGGGAAGAGGATCGGGAGAAGGTAATCAGTCTGGCCAACAAGACAGCCCTCAGGCGGAACCCCCTCATCCGATCCAAACTGGCGACTTACGTAGCGAAGGAAACGGTGCCCACTCTGCGCGAGCGGATCCAGAACATCCTCAACAGCGACGACGAGGTGTATGGCGAGGAGCTCCACAAGCTGATCGTCTCGCTGTCCGAGGGCGAGGCTAAGCGGGGTCCCAGAATAGAGGCCTCCAGCGAGTTCATCCAGGACATACTTCACTTCCGGGACCAGGTATTCTCCGAGATGACTCGGGTTGACGACCGGGACGGAAGAGCCTGCATCTCCTGTCACGGAGTCCCGGGAAGGGTGCCAACCCTGTATCTGAACCCTCCCGATGCCGCCGGCTACATCGCCCCGGCCGAGCTCCTGGTCAACTACCGCAAGATGCAGGAAAGGGTGAACCTCGACCAGGTGGAGGAGAGCCGGTTTCTACGCAAACCTCTGAACATCCAGACACCTGAGGAAGAAGGACATCAGGGCGGCCAACGTTACGAGCCTGACGATGCAGGCTATCAGACCATCCGGAGCTGGGTCCTCCAGCAGCTAGAGCTGCAAAAGGAACCCTGAAGCCTCCGGGCCCAGCTGCTTCCTTCAGTGGTACCGTGAGTCCAGACGTGTGGACCACGTTAGCGACCACCGTAACCTGCAGGAAAGAAAAGATGGGCCGTGCTGGAATCGAACCAGCGACCCTCTGCTTAAAAGGCAGATGCTCTACCTATTGAGCTAACGGCCCATAATTCTTTTTTTTGCAACGAGTTAAACTCGTTCTGTCGGCAGGTGACCGGAGCCTGGACTGAACAATTCCGTGCCGATTCCTTACACCCAATCCCCGGCAGAATCCCTCATTGGCAATTGCCGCCAACCTTCGGAGTCCCCGGTCCTCCAGCGATAACCTTACCAGGAACACCGCCCCAGTGCGACCAGCAGCATAGGATCCGTTGGTAACTCGGTGCACTCTTGCGTCGCGCCTTTCGGGGGATGCGTGCAGTAGAGGGGAGACACAGTTGTCGAGCATCACTACGGATCTAACCCGCATTTCTCACCGCTGGTCTACTGCGTCGACGCAAACATCCGTCCTGGCTGCGTTACGCTCTGTCGGCCTCCTCGACGTACTGCACGAGTACGACTGCGGGGGCCTCGGTCGCAAGCCTTGCCAGGACGGCTTTTGCGGCGCCTCGCTACGACAAGCGATGAGAAATCCGG
>JAKZYH010000164.1:0-3922 GCA_047514575.1 Acidobacteriota bacterium
ACGATTCCGTCGTCTCAAAGCTCCAGAGCTCATGAGAGATGTCTATCAGGGAGCCAAGTATGTGAATGGAGTCCTGGTCAACCAGGAGTCGAAGGAGAAAGCCGCCTGAGTCTATTTACACACCTCTTGACATGAGCTCGCAGATCTTGACAAGATGTGAAGGTCGGGGTACTCCCAGCTCAGAGCGGCATCCGAAAAGCGGAAAACCCTAGACCCGAGAGTCCAGGCGACTGAGAGGAGCGACACCCCATGCCGACCCACTAGGGAAGGCATCGTGCCCTCACTTACCGTTTCTTAAGCCTGGGACTCTCCTTTTTATGTGCCGGCTTGGCTCCTGTCAAGCAAAACCTCCTTAAAGAGCCTCAGCAGAAGTCTTCTTCGGGCGAGAACTCAATCGCGGCGAGGAAATGCTATTCTTGGATTGAGTAACTCAGTGAGAAAGGAAAGGCGAGAAGGATGAAGGAAGCTACCTCAGACGACTATCCGGTCAAGCTTGTCACTTTGGATCCTGGGCATTTTCATGCGGCCCTCCTGCAGAAGGTGATGTACCCCCAGGTTTCGCCTCTAGTGCACGTCTACGCTCCTGGAGGAGCTGAGGTAGACGATCATGTGAAGAAGATCGAGGGATTCAACACTCGAAGAGACAACCCCACGCAGTGGCAGCAGCGGATCCACACCGGTTCTGACTTTCTGGAGAGGACGCTCTCCGACGGAAATGGCAATGTCGCCGTCGTCGCAGGCAATAACCTCAGGAAGACCGGATACATCAAGGACCTCATCGATACCCGACTCAACGTGCTTTCCGATAAGCCGATGTGCATCGATCAGACAGCCTGGCAGCTACTCAAGAGTGCTTTCGAGTCGGCCCGTGACCATCGAGTACTGCTCTACGACATCATGACCGAACGATTCGAAATTACTACCATTCTGCAGCGGGAACTCGTCAATGACGAGACGGTCTTTGGAGAGCTCCAGACGGGATCTCCAAGTGATCCTGCAGTGATCAAGGATAGTGTCCACCATCTGTTCAAGGAGGTAGCCGGAAAACCGCTTCAGCGTGCTGGCTGGTACTTCGACATCGAGCAGCAGGGCGAAGGAATCGTAGATGTGGCGACTCACCTGGTCGACATCGTGATGTGGGTCTGCTTCCCAGAAGAGATCATTGACTACACCACCGACGTGCAGATCCACTCCGCTCGTCATTGGCCGACGCGAATGACCCAAACCCAGTTCAACAAGGTCACGGGACTGCCAGACTTCCCGGATTTTCTAGCAGCTCGGTTGGACTCCGAGGGTGTCCTGCCCTACTACTGCAATGGTGAAATCCAATACGCCCTACGCGACGTGCACTCGAGGATTTCGGTGGTCTGGGATTTTGAAGCTCCGCCAGGATGCGGCGACACCCACTTCTCAGTGATCAAGGGCTCGAAATCGCACGTCCTGATCAAGCAGGGAGAAGAGCAGAACTACCAACCTGAGGTGTTCCTGGAACCGGCCCAGGGCGTCGATTCGGACGTCCTAGCCAAACAGCTCCGGACCTCGGTCGAGCGCCTGGAAGCAAGGAGCTATCCAGGACTCGGGCTCGAGCCTGCCCCGAATGGCTGGCATCTGCTCGTCCCCGATCTCTACCGCGTCGGTCACGAAGCCCACTTCGGAGAAGTCACGAAAAAGTTTCTGAGCTACCTGGATCAGGGAGGACTGCCCGAATGGGAGGTCCCCAACATGATCGCAAAATACTACACCACGACTCGTGCCCTGGAAATTGCCAGGGAGGCTGACGGCTAAGCTGAAACTTGATTCGCAAACGTGGCTTCGGTCTCCAGGCCGAAGGTCCTCTTCCTTCGAGCCTTTGGCTCGATGCACGGCGGCCTGGAGACCGCCACCACGCCCTGACGCGAAGTTTCTTTCCTGTACGATCCGGCGCAGCCGGTGGCGGGGCTAAGGGCTCAGTAGTGCGCAGCTCCGGTTAACTGAATGGTTCCGCGAGTTGCTAACTTCTGCTGCTCTTGGCTATCAGGTAGACCGCGGCGGCAGCTATCGCAACCACCAGCGCGGTGCCTACATTCGCGATTCCCTTCTCTGAATACCAGACAATCGCATAGCCGATGGATCCCGGCAGAAGGGCATAGTAGCTGAAGGGAATGAGCGTTTTACGAATGACGGCGCCCTCTCGGCCTAACAGTCCTACCACCGCCGAGGCAGCCACCACGTTGTGGACACAGATCATGTTGCCTGCCGCCCCTCCCACGGCCTGAAGTGCCACGATCCAGGTCGGGTCTACGCCGATTCTCTGTCCCACTCCGAACTGAAATAGAGAGAACATCATGTTACTGACCGTGTTACTCCCCGCGACGAAGGCACCCAGTCCCCCGATGAAGGGGGCGAAAATTGGCCAGGCACTGCCTACGAGGAAGGCCACACCGTCAGCGAGGACGATCGGCATCTTCTCGAATCCGGCACCGCCGTTCCCGCTGTTGATGAAGACTTGTACCATGGGAACCGTGAAGATCAGGGCCGTTGAAGCCGCAACCAGGGTCCTGAGGGAGCGTCCCCAGGCTCTTCGATAGGAAGGCCAATTCATCCGGTGCAAGAAAAAGGTCAGAAGGGAAACAAAGACAAAGATCGAGCCGGGAAGGTACAGAGGCCGGACCGCGGCTGAGATCTCGGTTCCAAACAGATTTGGAAGGGAGATGGTCCAGGCATTGACCAGATCGTGAAAAGGCAGATCACGCAGCCGCGTCAGGACCAACAGCAGGGCTACGAGAAGGTAGGGAGCCCAGGCTGCGAACATCCCCATCTTCTCTCCCGCTCCGTCCTCCTCGGGGAGCTCGAAATCGCCGGTCCACTCCTTTTCCCAACGATCCGAACTCTCGAAATCCCACTGTTCCTCCGGAGAAGGTGTCAGAAAGCCTCTCTTGGCGGCGGTCCCGACGACTACCAACCCAAGCAACCCACCAAAAAGAGAGGGAAACTCGGGTCCCAGAAGGTAGGCTACGGCTAGATAGGGCAATGTCATCGCAAAGGCCGCGAAGAGCGCGAACCTCCAGACTTTGAGTCCTTCCCGGAAGGAGCGGTTTCGACCAAAGAAACGAGTCATCAAGGCCACAACGAAAAGCGGCACGAGCGTACCCGTCAGTGCGTGAAGCAGGGCAACCTTCGTGCCGATCATCGCAAGAAACTGGTGCCAATCAGCATATCCCCCGGCCAAGGCGAAGCTGACAATCTCAGGATCCGAGGATAGTCCGGTACTGACACCCACCAGAATCGGTGTCCCTACCGCACCAAAGGAAACTGGAGTGCTCTGGATAATCATTCCCGACATTACGGCAGCCATCGCGGGAAACCCGAGAGCTACCAACAGAGGGACCGCCACCGCAGCAGGAGTCCCAAATCCGGCTGCGCCCTCTATGAAGGAGCCAAACAACCAGGCAATGATGATTACCTGAATTCGGCGATCTGGAGTGATGTTGGTAAAGGCCTGTCGAATGGTCCTGATCGCAGAGCTCTCTTCCAGCGTGTTCAGCAGCAGAATAGCGCCAAACACAATGTAGAGAAGCGACGCCGCCACGATCAGACCATTAGTCGACGCAGCTGCAACCTGGGCTGGTGAGACCTGCCAAACAAACAGTGCGAGGAACGCCGCAACGGCATATGAGATCGGCATGGCCCTGCTGGCTGGCCAACGGAGAATGACCAGAAACAAGGCCACCGCCGCGATCGGCATCAGTGAGAGAAAAGCAAGCAAGTCAACCTCACTAAGAAAAATTCCAAGATACAAGATACACTAGTGTCCGGTTTGATGTTGTTGATTCCAAAGGACTTAAAGCTCGCTTAACTGTAAGATTATAATCACTCTACTCCTATCCCCCTACAAACAAAGGCTTTAGCCGTCTTCCGAACAAGTTCCGCTGTCTCCACTTTT
>JAKZYH010000165.1:0-12872 GCA_047514575.1 Acidobacteriota bacterium
TCGATCAGGCCGAGGAGGCCGATCAGACTGTCCTCCGGATGCAGCTCGCAGGCGCCAATCCCGACTCTGATGCGGTGGGACTTGATCAATTGCCCGGCAAGAACAACTACCTCCTGGGCGCAGATCCCGCGAAGTGGCGGACCAACATTCCCACCTACGCCAGAGTCAAGTACCCGGAGGTGTATCCCGGGATCGACTTGATCTTCTATGGCAAGGAGCGACAGCTGGAATATGACTTCGTTATTTCTCCGGGTTCTGATCCGAAGGCGGTCCGGCTATCCTTCGAAGGTGTCGACAGGCTGGAGCTCGATGCTCGGGGTGACCTGGTACTGGACACCGGCGGTGGCCAGGTGAGGCTCGAGAGGCCCTTCGTCTATCAACAATCAGAAGGCGTCAAGCGAGAGGTTTCGGCTGCCTATCTGCTGGGTAGTAACGCCGAGGTTGGGTTTCAGTTGGGTAGCTACGATACAGCCAGGCCGTTGGTGATCGACCCCGTCTTCTTATATTCAACGCACCTCGGGGGCAGCGGCGATGATTTTAGTGGTGGCATCGCCGTGGACGCTGAAGGAAACGTTTACGTTGGCGGCCTCACCACCCATACGATCGACTTTCCCACAACCGAGGGGGCGTATCAGACGATCGCCGAAGAGAGCTCCCTCAACGCCTTCGTGATGAAGCTGAACGCCAGCGGATCTGCGATCGTCTACTCCACGTTCCTGGGCGGTGAATTCAATGATGGAGCGGTTGGAATCGCAGTAGATGAAGCAGGCAACGCCTACCTGACCGGCTTTACCCACTCGCCCGACTTCCCGGCGACCACTGTCCTGCCTTCGAGCTCCAAAGAGGTTACCCAGGGGCCGCGATTTCATCATCTCCCCAGCGTTGTCGATATCTTCGTCGCAAAACTGAATCCCAGCGGTTCTGAGCTCGTTTACTCCACCCGGCTCGCGGGCAGTGACGCAGACGACCCCAGGGGCATTGCGGTGGATGCCGAAGGACATGCCTATGTAACGGGTTTTACGAGTTCTGCCGATTTCCCTACGGCCAATGCGCTGCAGCCGACGTTCGCGGGAGGAGAGTTTGGCGACGCCTTTGTGTCCAAGTTGAACCCTACCGGATCAGGCTTTATTTACTCGACCTACCTTGGTGGAGAGTCCAGCGACAGCGGATTTGGCATCGCCGTGGACACAAACGGAAACGCCTATGTGACAGGCAGCACTGACTCGAGCGACTTCCCCATGGCCGACCCCATCCAGCCGACCCTGGGTGGTCAAGGCGACGCCTTCGTGTCCAAGTTGAATCCAGCCGGTTCCGCGCTCACCTACTCCACCTATCTAGGCGGTAGCTTTTCAGATGATGGGTTGGGCATCGCCGTGGACCCAGAGCGAAACGCCTACATAACCGGTGTCACTATCTCCACCGATTTCCCGACAGCGACTCCCCTACAGCCGGCTCGCGCCGGAGGGAGCGATGCCTTCGTGGCCAAGTTGAACCCTTCCGGGTCGGCTCTCGTCTACTCCACCTATTTGGGGGGCACCGGATCAGAGCTCCGCTTTGGTCCGTTCCTCACATCCCGTATCGGTGGAATTGCGGTAGACCCAGGCGGGAACGCCTACGTCACCGGAGCGACCGATTCGATTGACTTTCCCATCGCCAACCCCTTGCAGTCTTCCTTCGCCGGGGGGGAGTTTGGGGACTCCTTCTTGGCCAAATTGAACTCGACCGGAACGACCCTCATCTACTCCACCTACTTGGGCGGACAAGGTTCCGATGTCGGGCTCGGTATTGCCGTGGACCCCGACGGGGATGTCTACGTGACGGGTTTCACCGAGTCGAACGATTTCCCCACAGCGAATTTCCAGATCGCCAAGGGCCGGGGCTTCGACGGTTTTGTCACCAAGATTGCCTCGGGCAAGCTCTACTTCGCCCAATTCGGAAACGGCCAGGGAGTCACCTCAGAGACAGTGCTCACGAATCCCTCCGCCAGCGAGATGGGCTTCGGGAGAGTCGACTTCCTGGATGACGATGGCCTTCCCCTTCCCGTGGGGACAGTCCCCGCAGTTGATCAGAGCACTTCTCTCCTCACGGGCCTTTCGATTGGAGGAGCCAGTGTTGACTTCTCCATACCCCCGCTCGGGTCAGCTACGATCTCGAGCGACGGCCAGGGGGACCTCGTGGTGGGTTCCGGCGTAGTGACCTCTGACAGAGATCTGGGAGGAGTCACTCGCTTCACAATTCCCGGCATCGGAATCGCCGGAGTAGGGGCGAGCCAGGCGCTGAACGGCTTTATCACACCCGTGCGAAGGAGCTCCGGAGGAATCAACACAGGGATCGCGATACACAATACGGAAAGTCAGTCAGTGTCTTTGGATATTTCGCTAAGAAGCTCGCAAGGTGAACAGGTGGCCAATGGTACGAAAACCATTGAAGGACTGCCGCCGGGTGGACATCTAGCGCAGTTTATCGACGAGTTGTTTCCGCTGGCTGACACTTCGGATTTCGAGGGAACCCTGGTGGTTCAAGCCAGTAATGGCACGATTGCGGCCACTGCACTGGAGCTGGGATCGGAGAAGGGACAGTTTACAACCCTCCCTGTCACCCCATTGCAGCCCTCTCTAGCAAGCGCTTCCGATTCGAGCTTGTCCGCTCCTCTGTTCGTGGGGAAAGGCGATGTGAACCAGGATACGGGCATCGGTGAGAGGTTGTCGGCAAAGTACAGCCAGCTTCCGATCAGTTTTGAACTCAACCAGGGCCAGGCTGATCCCGGAGTGGACTTTTTGTCTCGCGGTCGCGGCTTCACGCTGTTTCTCAGCGCTGGTGAGGGAGTAGTCTCCTTAGGCGGCTCGGCTGTCCCCACCCTGATACGCATGCAAGTTCTGGGCTCCAACCCTGATTCCAGGGGATTGGGTGTGAATGAATTGTCTGGTAGGAGTCACTACTTCATTGGCGACAATCCGAAGAGCTGGCACAGAGAAGTTCGTAACTACGCAAGGGTCAAGTATGAGGACGTGTACCCCGGGGTGGACCTCGTATACCATGGCAACCAGACCCAGCTCGAGTACGATTTTATCGTTGCCCCTGGGGCCGACCCTGAGATGATCAGGCTGGGCTTCCAAGGAATCGACAGTCTGGAAGTCGATAGCGCAGGTGATCTCGTCCTGTACAGCAGCACTGAGCAACTGCGACTCCACAAGCCAGTTATCTACCAGGAATTGGGCAGGGATCGGCAGCAGGTTTCTGGTGGCTACGTGCTCGAGGGCGGGCAGCAGATAGGTTTTCATCTGGGCTCCTACGATCCTGCGAGGCCACTGGTCCTGGATCCTGTCCTTACCTACTCTGTTTCCTTTGGTAGCTTCAGAGATAGAGTTGAGGCCGTTGCCGTCGACCCTCAAGGAAACGCCTACCTGACGGGCTCGACCAGAAGGGTAGACTTCCCCACTACCCCGGACGCACTCCAGGGCTCTTTGTCTGGCCGCACATCCGCTTTTGTGACAAAGTTCAGTGCCGCAGGCGATGGTCTCATCTATTCCACTTATATTGGCGGGAGCTCGAGCGACGCTGCCCTGGGGATCTCGGTAGATGCCAGCGGGAACACGTACCTGATAGGTGACACCGACTCAACCGACTTTCCGACAATGAATCCTCTACAAGCGACCCCTGGAGGAGGCAGCAGGGATGCCTTTGTCGCTAAGTTGGATCCCACCGGCTCCGCGCTTGTCTACTCCACCTATCTCGGCGGCAGTGACCGGGACAGAGGTGGTGATATTGCCTTGGACTCGCAGGGAAACACCTACGTGACAGGGTTTACTAGCTCAACCGATTTCCCCACCGCCAATGCAGTGCAGCCGGTTATAGGGGGCTCGACCGACGCCTTTGTTGCCAAGTTGGATGCTAGCGGCTCCGAGCTCATCTACTCCACTTATCTCGGCGGCAACTTGATCGACTCTGGCAGAGGCATTGCAGCGGACGGTGACGGCAACGCCTACCTCACAGGCATCACCGATTCGACCGACTTTCCTGCTGTCAGTCCCTTCCAATCCTCCCTTGCCGGTAGTTTCGACACCTTCGTGAGCAAGTTGGATCCCACCGGGTCCGAACTGGTCTATTCTACCTATTTGGGCGGCAGCGGCAGCGACTTCAGCTCTGACATCGCGGTGGACATGGCAGGCAACGCGTATTTGGCGGGCAGCACGGGTTCCACCAACTTCCCAACCGCAAATCCGTTTCAGCCTGCTTTTTCCGGCAACGCCTCTTTGAAGAGCAGCGACGGTGGGGAGAGCTGGAGAGCTATTGACGCCGGCTTGACCAGCACCCCCGTGTATGCCGTGGCTGTCGCCCCCTCCAACCCTTCCATACTCTATGCCGCCGTCTCGGGCGGGGTGTTCAAGAGCATCGATGGCGGAGAGGAGTGGAATCGTGCCAACGCTGGGCTCCCCTTTGGGCCCTTCGGGAACGCTCTGGCCATTGATCCCTCCACTTCCTCGACAGTCTACGCCGGAACGGAAAGGCTGGGCGTCTTTCGGAGCACCGATGGGGGAGAGGAGTGGAGTGCGATCAACGATGGTCTACCCGCTGGGAGCATCGTCGATGCTTTGGCTATTGACCCCACTACCCCCTCAACCCTTTATGCTGGTCTTCGCCCGAGTGGTCCTGCGGAGGGTGGGGTTTTTGTGAGCACCGATGGTGGTGAGAACTGGGTCGCGAGCCTGGCTGTGAATACAGTCAGTGTTCTGGCCATCGACCCGGTCACTCCGACGACCGTGTACGCGGGTACGCGCCAAGGCCTTTTTAAGCAAACCCAGGAAGGCTGGAGCGAGGTCGATGTGAGTGTCCTCAACACCTCCAACAGCCTCCCATCGGTCACGGCTCTGGCCCTTGATCCCGCAGAGCCGTCTACGATTTATGTCAGTTTTTTATTCGGGCTCTTCAAGAGCACCGACGGTGGGCAGAGCTGGACCGACATCAACATCTTTACCCGGTTTGCAACCGCATCCAATGTCCTGGTGATTGATCCCATCAACCCATCAACCCTCTATGCCACCTCAAGCTATGGTGTCTTCAAGAGCATCAATGGTGGAGAGGACTGGAACCCGACCCGCGGCGGCTTGGTAAACCTCCGCTATGTCAACACTCTGGCGATTGACCCGATGACCCCATCGACCCTGTATGCCGGTGCCAATCCCTTCACTGATGCTTTCGTGAGCAAACTCGATCCCACGGGATCCGAGCTGGTTTACTCTACCTAATCTTGGCGGCACGGCTCTGGACGATAGCAGCCGCAGTGGCAGTGATGGTGCGGCCGGCATTGCCGTCGACGCCTCAGGACACGCTTACGTAACCGGATCTACCGACTCCGATCATTTCCCAACCCCGAATCTATTCCAGTCCGGGCTTGGGGGTTCGCGTAACTCATTGAGTTTTTCGCGTGCCTTCGCGACAAAGTTCAGCCCCAACGGCTCGTCGCTGGTCTATTCCTTTTACTCAGAGAACAGCGGCAGGGGACATGCCGTGACTGTTGACCGGTCCGGTAACGCGTACGTAACGGGATCCATGTCTCCGCACTTTCCCAACATAGATCCCGCCCTGGAACCGGGCGACATTTTCTTGCTCAAGCTGGGCGAAACACCAAGAAAGATTTATGTTGCGCAACTCGGGAACGGCCAGGGGTTCACGTCAGACACCGTATTGACCAACCCCTCCGCCGTCGAGATGGTCTTCGGCAGAGTCGACTTCTTGGATGACGAGGGCCTGCCTCTTCCGATAGGGATTGTCGCTACAGAGAATCCGGTAACGCTTCGCGTGACGGCCCCTACAGACTCAGGAGCAAGTGTTGACTTCTCTATACCCCCCCTCGGTGCCATTACGATTTCTACCGATGGTCAAGGGGACCTCGTGGTGGGATCCGCCGTGGTGACCTCGGACAGGGATGTGGGGGGCGTCACCCGTTTCAGCATCCCCGGCATCGCCATCGCTGGGGTTGGGTCGAGTGAGCCACTGCAAGGCTTCATCACGCCGGTGCGACGGGAGTCGAGCGGCATCAATACTGGGGTTGCGATCCACAATACGGGAAACGACCCTGTCAGCGTCACCCTGACGCTCCGGGATCAGCAAGGTCAAGTGGTCCCTGGCGGCACAGCGAATATCGACAGCCTTCCCGCCAATGGCCACCTCGCCCGTTTCATCAACGAACTTTTCCCAAACGCCGAAACCGATGATTTCAGTGGGACCCTGGTGGTTCAGGTTGATGGCGGAAGCGTCGCCGCAACCGCCTTGGAACTGGGCACCGAGACGGGAGAGTTCACGACACTGCCTGTAACTTCACTGCACTGAGAATTCGTCGCAGGTCACAGGTCACAGGTCGCAGGTCATAGGTCGCAGGTCACAGGTCGCTGAGGAAAGCATCTATTGATGTAAGAGCAAAACACCGCGCACGGGGCCGACAGCAACATGAAACTCAGTTCCGGAAGTTCAATAGCGATCAGTGAGCAGTTTCCGAGGAGAGAGCCGGACAGCAGTACAATCTTACCGTCCCCAACCCCCCGGTCGCGCCCCAGGCTCCAATGAACTGCCTGGCCTACAGGTCTAAGATCTTCTCAATCTTCTTCTTCAAGGTGAGTCGGTGGGCCGTTGTGACTCTCTCTTCCGTCGAGGATGCGCCTTCGATTTTTTCAATTAGTTCCACCAAGGACAGAGTCGCGAGGCTCATCGTGTCTTCGGACCTGCCTTTGGCTGGTTCCGATGGTTCCGATACGATCTGAATCAACCGATCCACATACTTCTTCTGTAAGACCCGCCTGAAACGGTGAATTTGCGGCCGCTGGATATCCCTGAAGACAACCGTGTCGAGAATCAGGAAAAGCTCAGCCAAGGAGAAGCTCGCTTCGCCAGCACGGTAGCGGTTTTCATTGTCCTGGACCCGAGACAGTCTTCTAGGGTTCAGGAGTTGGGCCAAGACAGTTTCGAAAAGAAAGGCCATCCGCTGGTCTACCAGATACTCCTTGCCGAATCGGTCGAAGTGTTGCCAATCGATCTGCAGGTCGGCCTGCAGATGAGCCAGGAGCTCCGGCGTGAATCGAAAAGCGTCCTCGGCAAAAAGACTCTGGTCCAGCAACTCCAGAGCACGGATCTGATCCGCTCTGGAGACTGGAGCAATAGGAGGAGTGGTCTTCCAGACCGGGGAACTCAGATGGAGGCGGAGGATTCTCTGGCCTCCGATGTGGCGGACCAGGATGTCGTAGGCGTCCATGCAGACGCCGAAAACTGCGGCGTCGAGAGCCTGTCGGATATGGTGGAGCTCGTGACCCTCCTCGGTGACAAGTTGGACCAGACTGGGCAGGACCTCATCCCGTGCCATCTGCAACCTGTCGCCCGCAAACGAAAGAGCATCGTCTCCGAAATCGTGATTGTTGATGGTGGGGTCAATGTCCCCCAGAAGATGCCCCCCATAAGCCAGCCCAGGGGTGACTTCGGCCCGGGCGGCGATCTTGTCCAATTCCCTACGTTCTTCCTCCGGACTCAACTGGCTGAAATCACGATAAAGGTATTCGATGGCGAGCTTGTCATAGATTCCCAGCTCTGTGGGCATATAGCGAACGGGCTGCTCTTGCTTGTCAGGAATGTGGACCGAGAAGTAGTCCATGATGGACCCTGAAAGCGGAACTGATTTTCCAGCCTTCAAGTCCGCATACGAACTTTGCAAACTCGCCTTGAAGTTGTGAGGAAGACCGAGGAAATGATCCACCTCGTGCGCCACCACCATCAGGAATGTCTGCCGGAAGAGCTCGTCCAGATCCGCCTCGCTCTGCAGCCGGCCACGCTTCCTCAGGACCAGCCGCGCGAAGGCAATTTGGTTGGACAAGGACCGCTGATAATCGCAGCTCTCAACTTGCCTGCTCTGGCGGGGACTGCGGCCCCAGCTGTAGACCATGAATCGATTGCGCACGAAGCTAGGGAACAGGGCATTGAGCCAGATAGAGCCACGCAGTGTTTGTCCGGTCTCTGGGTTGTTCAGGCTGACGCCAGCCATCGCGGAGAAGCCCAGTCGGTCACCCACATGCCAGTGGATCATATTGTGGCCGATCTCCGTCGGATGCCATGAGGAATCACTCGGTTGGTCACGGACTTCGAGCACATCGCGGAGACCGATCTCTTCAAAGGCTTGATTCCACCAGAGAGCTCCTTCCTTGATGAGGGGTCGGTATTTTCGGGGAGTGGCCTTGCCGATGTACAGAATTATGGGCTTCTTTACCGCAACCGGATGCTGAGCTGTGGGTTGACCAAGCGGCTCCAGGTGCCAGCGAAAAAACACTCGCTGGAAGGTCGTATCCTTGGCCTCCAGGTTGGAGTAGTTCTTCCAGGAGAGCGCCCACAGACTGACTCGATCGTCAGCAATCCTGGGCCGGTAGTTGTTCTTGGGTAGATCAAAGAAATCGTACTGGATACGAACCTCCAGGTTGTGCGCGTCCACCAGGCGGACTCCAAAACCGACCCGGCCTGGATCCTGCTTGGGAAGGTCCCTGCGTTTCAAGTGGTAGGCGACGGTGATGGTGAGGTTGTGGGGATGGTTTCGAACCGAGAGGATGGAGGGCTTGGCGGTGTGGACATCGAAGTTGCTGCCCTCCAGGAAGAAAGGTAGGTGTCCCACGTTCAGAGCCGGTGTCAGATCGAACAGAAGCGTCCCACTGTTTGGCTCGGTCGCTAGAATCGGAAGCACCGCGAGTGGCGAATCGGGAAAGCTACTCTCAACTGCCTCCAGAATCACATCGCCCGCATCTGCTCTGAACTGTGTGTTCTTTCTCATCAAGGCAACCGACTCTCCCCATTTTTCGAATGCGACTGGGGAGAGCCTGAAGGACGAGTTTCTCGCCTGGTAATCCCCGAGGGCTCCCACCAACGAGGCGGAGAACCCCAGTTTCCTGTCAAGCTGTTCGGGGTCGAGCCCAATGCGGAGATCTTTCTTCCCTTTGTAGACGGAGAAATATCCTCTCAAGAGCTCTCGGTCGGCGATTGCCTTCTCGAAGCTCTCACCGGTTGGTTGCTTCTGAGTCTCGCTTTGGGTCCCGGCTCCGAAGGTCATGAGGCTGAGAAAGCAGAGACAAAGAAAGGTAGTCCTGATGTCGAGAAAACACATGGTACTCCTCCTAAGGGCGCTTGAATTCAATGCTGCACAGCGACGGGATTTTGTCTCTGAGTAGCCGATGCGAAGCCCCAAAGTAGCCGCTTCAGTGTCGGCACCCGCTACTGTCCCTCACGACGAATTTGCCGAAGCGGTTCCAGGAATCGTTCGACACCAGGCTCCCGCATTCCTAAAGGATTGGGCGGAGAAGGTTACACCCAGGAGTCGCGGAGAGGGAGATAGTACTGGTGTCCATAGTGAGATCAGGGGGTACTGTTTTGCTATACTGCTGCCACCTGTTCCTCACAGAGGACTCGATTAAGCCAAGGCCAACGGGAGTACCAACTTGACGCCAGCCGTCAGAGGGAAGCGGTTTACCACGACCAATTGGAGCCTCATTCTGGCAGCCGCCGACACGCAGAATCCGAACTCCGGAGAGGCGTTGGAGGAACTGTGTCGGAAGTACTGGCCTCCGGTTTATGCCTTCATTCGCTACCGTGGCTTTGACGAAGCCAAGGCGGAGGATCTGACCCAAGGGTTCTTCACCCGGCTGCTCGAGAAGAAGAACCTAAAGGCTGTCGATCCCGAGAGAGGAAAGTTTCGTTCCTTTCTACTGGCTGCGGTCAAGCACTATCTTGCCAACGAGTGGGATCGTGAACAGGCTCAGAGGCGGGGGGGCGGAGGCTCGTTTCGCCAGCTCGCTCTCGACGATGTGGCTGCCAGGTACTCCGAGCCCAGCGAGAAAGTGACGCCCGAGACTGTTTTCGAACGGCGCTGGGCGGCTACGGTACTTGAAGTCGCCTTGCAGGGACTTCGCAAGGAAGTCCAGAAAAGCACCGGGGAGGAGTTCGAACGACTGAAAGGATTCCTAACCGGGGAGAATGCGGGCATTCGCTATCGTGAGGTGGGACAAGAGTTGGGCATGAGTGAGGAAGCAGTCAAAGTCCGAGTCCACCGAATGCGGAAAAGGTTCGGCCAGATCCTGCGCAAACAGATTGCCGAAACCGTCGTCGCCTCCGAGGAAGTTGACGAGGAAATTGGGTACCTGCTGGGTGTTCTTTCCTCCTGAGGTCTTCGGCATCCAGCTGATGCGCCGTAGACCGATTCCGCCTACCAGGTGGGGCACATTGCGGGCATTTGCTTCGAAGTTGCGTCAATCACGCAGGGCCACTCCAGCCAGGAAGTGCATGACCATCTCGGCGGCCAGCTTCACGCTCATGCCGGTGGAGTCGGCGGCAGGGTTGAGCTGGACGATCAGAAGGGCACGGCAGTTTGGATGCCGTGCCAGAAGTGCCAGCGCCTCCAAGACCTCCCAGGGCATGAGTCCGCCCGGGTAGGTCACATAGCGCTGGTGGACGAAGCTTTGACTGGAAGGACCAGGGTCCTTCCTCGAGAGACGCCAATCGATCTCCCAATCCACCCCATTTGAGTCCCCTCTCGTGCATTTTCGGTTGTCTCTACCCTCTTTTCCAGGGCTCATTCTAAAAAGAAAGTCCTATTGATCTGGATCGAGGCTACAGCCCCGAGGACGCCAAGAAGATACTGGGTGGCAACTTCCTGAGGGTCTTCAAGGTCGTCTCCGGCTCTTGACTCGGCGACCGTCGGCCCTTACATCGACGTGTCCTCTTCTGCTATCCATCCGAAAGGAGGCCGCATGTCATATACGCGTGGAGCTTTGACGGCGCTGCTGCCGGCTTGTCTCCTGGTCTGTCAGCTCAGTGCAGGCAGTCACCAGGAGGTGGTTCTCTTTCCCTTCGACGACCACAGCCTGCCCTTCAGCAAGGGGCTTCTGCTCCAGCTGGTCACCGCGAAAAAGGGCAGCGTCAACCACGGGACCGGAGCCGATCGTCTCCATCCTGGCAACCCTGTCCTTCCCGTGGGTCAGTCCGGAGACCCGGACCATCCCCGATCTTACTACTACGGAACGGTCCTGCGTATTGGCGAAGAGTTCCGGATGTGGTACACCGGATTCGACAAGGACAACCGGAGACTGGTCTGCTACGCCGTGTCCCGGGATGGAGTCGAGTGGAAGAAACCTAATCTGGGACTGGTCGAGTACAACGGGAGCCGTGATAACAACCTCGTCCTCTCGGACGCCAAGGGGCCGGTCAAGGCGGTTTTCTGCCTGATCCTCCATGAGCCCGACGATCCCGATCCCAACCGTCGTTTCAAGATGATCCGGGAGGAGCACCCCCGGGCCATCATGGCTGCGTTCAGCCCCGACGGGCTCCGCTGGACCGATTCTCCCAACAACCCCATCCTCAGGGGAAGCGGGCTAGAGACCGGTGGGCTGATCCGATTCGACGGCTTCTATTACCTGAACGGACAGGGAGGGGCCGTTCCCCATCCCGTCCCCGGTGCCAGGAAGCGGAAGATGACGACTCATCTCTCCTGGGATTTCGAACACTGGACCGAAGCCGCCCACGTGAGCTTCCGGCGGAACAATCTCCCACCCCAGCCGCTGTCGAGTTTTTCCATCCACCAGGGGGAGCAGGTCCACATGGGCGCCAGTCTCTGGAACCGGGGCAACGTCGTCGTGGGAATCTACGGCCAATACCACAATCGGACCGACGACCGGCGTTACTCGAGCTGCGACCTGGGTCTAGTCGTGAGCTCGGACGCTATTCACTTCAAAGAGCCCATCCCGGACTTCAAGATCATCCCGGCCTACGAGGAGGAGGACTGGGCCGAGCCCCGCCTCATCCAGGGGCAGGGATTCGAGAACGTGGGAGACCGGACCTTCTTCTGGTACAGCATCTGGGTGGCCTTCAACATGGACTCGCCCACCGGTGTGCGCCTGGCGACCTGGGACCGGGACCGCCTGGGTTACTTCACCGCGGCCCCCAGGCAGGAGGATGTGCACTTTCTCTCCAAAGCTCTGGAGCCACTGACTGGGGGAGCCGACCTCTATGTCAACGCCGACGGACTCTCGGCTTCCAGCCAGCTACGGGTGGAGATCCTGGACGATCGGCTCCGACCGCTACCCGGCTACTCGGGTGCCGATTCGGTCCCTCTTCAGAAGTCGGGGTTTCGCGAAAAGGTCAGCTGGAAAGGCGGAAGCCGTCTAGACGGAATGAATCGACCCTTCCGTATTCGGGTCAATTGGGAGGGAAGCGATCAGGAGGAGGCGCGGCTTTTCGCTGTCTATGTAGCTCGCTGAATGGCTCCCAGCGGGGATGGGACAGGAGGTCTTGGGAGGCCTGGTCTAATTCGGTCACTTGCGAGTGGGTGTTTTGGGTAGAACGCTCGAAGGTGAGGAGGTGGGCCTCATCCGGCCCCTGATAATAGACCCGGATCTCGCCGCCGAGGATCAGGGACGGGCTCTTCTCGCGTCTGTCATCGTCGACCATGGGACCTCTCCGGGAAGGGGAGGGCAACCCCGTCCTCCATCTTGAAGTCTAATCCGCGCCGGGATAGTCTACCCGATGGAGACCACGCCGATATGAAAGAAACTGCGATCCAAAAACTCAACCGCCGCGAGGCTGTGTGGACCGCTGGAGCTACGATGGCAGGAATTCTTGGCTCTTCCGCAGAGGGACGGAGTGCTCCTCGGGGCAAAGTCCTGGAAACATCCGTGATCAGTCAGCGTCCTCACCTCTACCACGGCTGGCCCACGGTCGCGCGACGCTCCAGTGGCGAGCTGCTGGTTGTCTGCTCCGGCGGACGAGAGTCTCACGTCTGCCCTTTCGGCTGGGTGGAGATGATGCGATCCAAGGACGGTGGCAGGAGCTGGAGCTGGCCCCGGATCCTCATGGAC
>JAKZYH010000166.1:0-11189 GCA_047514575.1 Acidobacteriota bacterium
CTGTCCTCCATCGAAGGACAGGCTCCGCTTCAGTAGTCTCCACCCCTTTCAAACCGGGGACGGCTGCCGGGACCCTGCTCCATGCCCAGCAGCCCCCGCTCCGTCCCCTCCCCCTGGCTGTCGGTTGTGGGTCATACCTGCGACCTGCGGCCTGTTTTCCCCGCATGCTATACTCCCCAGGGTCGGGTCACATCTGAGCAATCTTCCATCGCCTACTCGTGAGCAGAAAGATCGGGCATGAAGTTGAATCCTTTCGGAACTCATGGATCTTTCGTTGCTAGCCTCATCCTGCTGGTGGTAACAACTGTCCCTGCCGTTTCCAGTACGGGGAGTGCATCAGGATCGCAGGCGTCGGCAGCGAGTTCGGAAACTGGCTCAGGCTACTCGATTTTGCCCAAACGCGAGGGCATCCCTCCCAAAGTGACCTTGGACATCCCTCACAGGCAGATCGATGTAAAGCCTGTTCCGGAGGTGAACGAGGAGCTTTTCCGCCGGGCCTTTGCCCTACCAGGCGTGGAAAACCGACCCACTATCCTATCTGTTCGAGGCGTTCGAGGCCTCTGGTTGAACAACAGGATAAGCCTGGTTCACCCTGAAATAATCCGTCGTGGACGTGAGTTTGCACACATCCATAAAGACGGAAGCTTGCACATCGCTTTGCCCCCCGAGCGAGCGCGGCAGGCGGTAAGGGGAGGTTGGGCACTCCCTCACCCCATGTCGAATCAGGAGGGCTGGGAAGGCTTTGTTCTTCTCTACACACCGCAATCGATGGAAGAGCTCGACTCGACCTTCCAGTTGATTGTCGACGCCTACAATTACATCACCGGATGGACTATTCGTGCCCAGGACCTCAGCCAGAAGTGAGCACACGTGTTTGCCAGAGTCTCGGGACACAATAAATGCAGGATTCCGGGTTGCGCCCAATGGAGACACACAGAAACCAGACTGACTTTGGCCTCTGAATTCAACGTCCCAGATTGCCTTGAATCGAATGTTGTCCCACCCCACCGCCCTCCTTGTGCGTCTGCTGTTCCCCTGCCTGCTACTCTTTTTTGTCGCTGATACACGGGGAAGCAGCCCCTCTCCCAAACCTCTGGTGATCCCACGAATCAGTGAGTCTCCTACCCTAGAGGACTTCCTGGAGATGAGGCCGAGTCCGAAGATGGAAGGACAGATGGCACGAGTGGCGGGCTTCCTGCAGCGTCGTCCCCGCGACGGAGTCCCTTCCACCCAGCGAACTGAAGTCTTTTCTGGCTACGATGATGAACGGCTCTACGTGATTTTCGTCTGTTTCGACTCGGAAGCAGAGAAGGTCCGAGCTCGTATGACCAGACGCGAGAAGTTCGAGGGAGACGACTGGGTCTTGATCTCGTTGGACACCTTCTGGGACAAACTCCGATCCTATGAGTTGTCTGCGAACCCTTTCGGCATTCAGCAAGACGGGCGCTATGTAGAGGGTGTCGGGTACGACACCGCTTTCGACACCCTCTGGGAATCCGAAGGAAGACGCACCGAGGAAGGCTATGTGGTCTGGATGTCCATTCCCTTCCGGAGCCTCCGATTTCCTTCCACGGAAAAGCAAGTCTGGGGGATCGGGTTCTGGCGTTACATACCCAGGATCAACGAGATGAGCACCTGGCCCCTGGTCTCCTCTAGTGTAGAGGGAGACTTGAATCAGTATGCGGCACTTAAAGGACTGCAGAGGGTTTCGCCTGGCCGCAACGTCCAGCTCATTCCCTACGGTTTCTTCCGATCATTCCAAAACCTGGATCCGAGTCGACCGACCCAACGACAATTCGTTTCGGACCGGGGCGAAGTCGATGGGGGACTGGATGCCAAGCTGGTCTTTCAGGATAGCCTTGCGCTCGACATTGCCGTAAATCCTGACTTCAGCCAGGTGGAGTCAGATCTACCACAGGTGACCGTCAACCGGCGCTTCGAGGTTTTCTTTCCCGAAAGAAGGCCCTTTTTTCAGGAGAACTCCAGTTTCTTTCAGACCCCTATCAATCTTTTCTTCAGCCGCCGGATTCAGGATCCGCGTCTCGGCGCACGCTTGACCGGCAAGAAGGGGCCCTGGGCCGTCGGAGCGCTGCTGGCCGATGATGAGTCGCCGGGCAAGAGCGTCCCTGAATCAGATCCCTTGTCCGGTTCTCGGGCTCGTTTTGCCGTGCTTCGAGTCAATCGGGACATTCTGAGCGAATCTACGCTAGGCATGATCTACACAGAGCGCGCCCTCGACCAGGGCTTCAACCGTGTGGGTGGCGTGGACACCAGATTGAAATTGAATCGGAACTGGGTTTTCAGCGGACAAGGGGTAGCCAGTCGCACGCGTGACAATGATGGGGCCGAGCAGGCCGGTCCCGCCTACGATGCTCGGCTGCTGCGCCGGGGACGGCACCTGCTCTACACGCTGGACTATAGCGACCGGAGTCCAGAATTCCTGACCGAGACCGGGTTTCTCCCCGGCCGACGGGTGAGACGTCTGCTCTTCTCGGGCCGCCGCATCCAGCCCCCCTCCCTGCGGCCGGATGTGCGGAGTATCAGGCAGCATGCCGACTACCGCTTTCGGCGAGAAGGCAAACACCTGATCTCCTGGGGTCCAACCTTGCTGACCAATGGCATCTGGGACCACCAGCACAACCGCCTGCACCGATTCTATGACCTCGGGGTTGGCTGGGAACTGAGTGGGGAAACTCACCTGGAGCTGTTTCAAATCGGGGATCGGGAGCTACTGCGGCCAGGCGATATCCCAACTCAGGTCGAGACTCGGGCCTTTTCCCATCATAGATCGGGGATGTTTGTGTCAACCAACTACCTCTCCTGGATATCGCTGGAAGCTGAATACTCACAGGGAACCGAGATCAATCTACTTCCGCCGGCCGGACAGGAGCCCAATCTGGTGGACCTAACACGGGCAAACCTAGCCCTCACTTTTCGTCCTTCCATCTCCATACGGAACGAGAATGCGTATCTTCTGGAGCGGCTCCTGGATCGATCCTCTGTCGCCAGTGTTTTCAATAACCACATCCTTCGCTCCCGCTGGGACTGGCAATTCAATCGAAGGCTTTCGCTGCGCTTCATCCTACAGTACGAAACGGTACTGTCGAATCCGGATCTGACCTCACTCGAAAGCTCCAAGAATCTCAACGGCGACTTTCTTCTGACCTACCTGGTCAATCCCTGGACGGCTCTCTACGTGGGCTACAACGACAACCGCCGGAATCTGGATCTGCTCGAACAAGAAATGGGTCTTATGGGACGCCGCTCCCGAGGTTTTCTCAATGACTCTAGACAGTTCTTTGTCAAATTCTCCTACCTAATCAACCTCTAGTGGATTGTAACGCTGTACTAGAGTCTTTCCCCTCTGAGCCCAGCCGTCTACAATTCAGATTACTGGAGGTGTCGACCTATGTCTGGAAGAACGGTTTACTTCAACGGGGAATTCGTGCCTGAATCCGAGGCGTGCGTCTCTATCTTCGACTCGGCATTGATGTTCGGAGATATGGCCTTTGAGGTGACCCGCACCTTTCGGGGGAAACCGTTTCGCCTTCGACAACATATGGAACGACTCTACAGCTCTCTGCGGCTGCTGGAGATCGACTCGGGTCTCACTCTGAAGGAGATGGAAAAGCTGACGGCTCAGACTCTGGAACGGAACCAATCCACAGAATCCTCACATGTCGACTGGCAAATCATGCACGATGTTTCCAGGGGTCCGCTGCCCGTCTACCAAAGCGCATTCCCTGAAGGCGTGAGACCTACGGTTTCCATCAACTGCTGGCCGCTCATCACCCACATGGGGCACTTCGCGGCCAACTACGACCGCGGAGTCGATCTGGTGATCGTACCCCAGCAGGCGGTCCCGGCCCACCTGGTAGATCCGAAGGCAAAGACACGCAGTCGTCTTCACTATCAGCTGGCTCAGTTGCAGGGAGCCCGCATGGGCGAAAATAAATGGCCGATTCTATTGGATCCGGACGGCTTCCTGGCCGAAGGTCCCGGCTGGAACCTGTTCCTGGTCAAGGACGGAGAACTCCTCACACCCGAAGGACGCAACATTCTTCGAGGTGTCTCTCGCGGGGCCACGCTGGATGTGGCACAGGAACTGGGAATCCCCACGCGCGAGGTAAACCTGGGCCGCTACGAGGCTCTCCAAGCCGATGAGATGCTGTGTACCTCCACCACCTATTGCGCGGTTCACGCCCGAAGTTTTGAAGGACAGCTGATGGGCGATGGGCAGCCAGGGCCCATCTTCCGAAAGCTCATTGACGGATGGAAGCGCATGGCCGGTGTGGACTTCGTGTCTCAGGCCCACGAATACGCTGCCGCGCTGCCTGTCTGGGAGAAGCAAGAGCTGGAACAGCTTCAAAACGCTTAACCTGAGAGGTTGAAGGATTTGGTTCAGCTTAGGGTCTGTCAGGAAATAACAGATGCACTTTGGCGCGAGCGCCGTGGGGGCAGATGCGAGGCGTCGCGACGCAGGCGATGCCGCTGCGTATCTTCCAGGCGCGGCAACAAAGCAGATGCCCCCGCGCCGCCGCGCCCCTACGGGCTGGGGACCCCAGCAAAGTGCATCTGTTATTTCCTGACAGGCCCTTAGTCCGAGAACTGCCAGCGCCGGCACCAACAGGGAACAAAGTTCGACTGATCCGAAGAGAGCTTGTTTACAAAAGCGAGTACCGCTTCGTCGGTGAGTCCCGGTCCCGCCAGGTCGGTCTTAGGGTCTGCGCAAGAATAACTTGGTAGAATTGGCGCTCAGATTTGCAGCAGATTTGGCCGAGAACGATTGAGCGAAACCGCAGGCGTAGCCAGGTCTACGTTGAGGATTTCGCGATTGAGGAGCGGCCGAAGATGGTGTGAAGATGAGATGCCAAAATGCCAAGTTATTTTTGCGCGGACCCTTAGGCCCCCGAAATATCGTCCTCGCCGGACTAGCCTTCGTATTCCTTGCACAGATTGTGGGCTTTGTGCAGGCGATTGTCTTCCAGGAAAAGTATCTAAGGAGACCTTCGCCTCCCGCAGATGTTTTGTTGTATGCGCGGTTTCTCGTGGTATTTCTGGGACTCACTACCCTGGGCGCCTGGCTCGTGGCGTTGCTCAGACGTGGCGTTTCGGCGGTCCCGAATTTCGAGTCCTGGATCGCTGTCCGATCCTTTTTCTATTGCTTCTTCGCGGCAATGGGCGTGGTCTCGCTGCTAGCAGGACAGGACCTGCTGGGGAACAGTGGATTCCTCCTCGAGCAGGCCTTCATCACCTGCCAGCTCGCGGCCCTGAGCCTATGGAGTGCAGGCGTCCAGATCCCCCTCTCGTCCTGGCCCGCCCGGGTGAAGAGGAGGGCAGGCTTTGTGGACTTGTGCTTTGGCAACCTACTGCTCGCAGCTATTCTCTCTGAGGCGACATTGGGCATCTGTGCCCATTATTCCAATTCTCCTCTCTTTCTAAATCTTGCTTCCATCGAAGCCAATCTGGCCAGGGCAAAGACAGGGGTCGGCCAGACCAACTTCAACTTCACGCTGAATAGTGGGGGCTATCACGACCAGGAGTTCTTTGCCGCCGAGGTAGAGGACCACGTGACGGCCGTTCTGGGAGATTCGTTCGGATTCGGGATCGTTCCCTATGCCTACAATTTCGTGACGGTCGCCGAGACCCAGCTGGAAGCAGTTTTGTCGGAAGAGTACGCGCGCGTGGCGGTCCACAATTTTGGTCTTCCCGGCCTTGGAATGGCCGAGTACGCCTATTTACTGGAGAGGGAAGCTCTCTCGACAAATCCCTCGTTTGTCGTGGTCTGTATCTATGTCGGCAACGATATCCTCGAGAGTCGCCCCAAAGCATGGAACTACTACAAGTTTCAGTCCTCGTGGCTGTGGATGGTGGCCAGGCGCCTCCTGTCGATCTCGAAGGAGCGAATGGCCACCAGGTCGATGCCGATCGCACAGCCGACGGTTGCCGATGGTGAGGTGCCGGACTACATCTTCGATTCATCGAAAGAATCTCCGCCCCTGTCTGAGGAGACGTTTCTCAGGATCGAAAGCGAAAATATGGAGACTCTGAGAGAGGGCAGTCACCAAGTGGAGGAAAGCTACCGTTCGTTTTTCCAAGAGTTGAATCGAATACACCATCTGGCAGGGACGAAGCTTTTGCTGCTCCTGATCCCCGACGAGTTCCAAGTTAACGATGACTTGTACCGACAGTTGCTAGCTATGAAGCCGGGGTCGAAAGCATTCAATCGCCAATATCCCCAGGAGAGAATCCGGGCGTACTGCAGTCAGCAAGACATCCCTGTTCTAGATCTGCTGCCGGCCCTGCGAGAAGCCGAGCAGAGTGGCCGCACCTACCACTTGCGCGACACCCACTGGAATAGCCGCGGAAACCGGGTGGCCGGCCTCCAGATGGCAGGCTTTCTCCTACAGCAGCTCTCTCAGCGAGGCGAGACAGTTTACCTGCCTTCCCGGCCCCATTCGAGAAGGAAACTTTGGTTAGGTCTGCCGCAACTGTCGCTACCGCCAATGACAGAGCCGTGACTGCATAGGACTACCACCATTTACTATCCTCAGATTTTGACCACTCCGATCTGGATGTCGAGGTGGAGCCGAAACGGTAGTGCTCTACGAGTATCAGATCGGGCCAAGCCGAGATCGGCCCCACACCAGATACGTCGCGGCGTTCTGGCTTGAGGTTCAGTTCCTCTCGATGGCTCCAGGTCTGGGCCAGATCACTCTCTGCGCAAGAGCCGACGACCTCGCAGGAGATAGTGCTGGGAGTAGCGCTCGGAAGGACAACACAGCGGATCTTCTCCTGCCCAGAGCAGTCCTTTGATGAGTATTTCCTCGCCATTGAGGCGAAGCTCCTCGGGGAGCCGCGAGCCGACGAAGCCTATCGCCTCTGGCTCATTGGCCGTCAGCTGCCCATCCCTGTGCCAGAGGACGATGAGATACCGGGTGTGAGTCCGGTCTCGGCTTGCCCCGATCTGATACTCGTAGAGCACCACAGTTTCAGCCTCTTCGTCGTCATCCAGATCCGAGTGGATCCAACCTAGAATCATCAGTGGACCGGCCCCCTCGGGACACTCCGATGACAGGTAGTCTCTGATGGGAGCAGGGATCTGCTTGGAAGGATTGGCCCAGGCCGAGACCGGTAGCGGTTCCGGAGCGGAGAGTCGGAGCAAGATGGCCACTACAGACAGAATCAACAGAGGAGGGTTCGTCATCAGCAGCGGTCGGTTCACTTCATCAGTTGGCGACGTTTCTGGAGAAGCTTTGAAGCCTCGTCGAATAGCTCAAGGGCCCTCTGGATCTGAAGGTCCCCCTCGGCCGTAACCCGATGGGCGGCCTCGGTCCCATAGAGGGCGTTCATCACGTCGGCGTGGATCTGTCGAAGGACCCACTTAGCGAGCTCGGCTTTGCCCAGATCCAAAGTCAGCTCGCCATCGATTGCCTGGCGACCAAGCCAGACCTCGAATTCGGTCAGAGTCTTGGGATCCGGGCGCCAATCGCTGGAGAGCCTTCCTTTGATCCCCACGTATTCAACGGCGAATCTCATGAACACGTTGTGACTGTAGAGGACTGCCAAGCCATCCGGTGCGGCTGGCAAGTTCACTTCGACGTCCGGAGAAATGCCTCCTGCAGCGAACACCGGCCTTCCCAGAGCGGTACGGTAGGCGTCGCCTTCAGGGGGACTGCTAGAATCCGGTGTGCTGCCTTCTGAAGAGTTGGAATAGTAGTCGTAGAAGGAGCTGAAGTCGCGCTGGATCTGTCGGCCGGCCGGTGTGAAGTAGAGGGCTGTGGTGAGTGCCATGCCCGCTCCCGTTCCCAGATTATAGACTGTCTGGACCAGGCTCTTACCCCATGTCGTAGTGCCCACCAGAAGTCCGAGATCGTGGTCCTGAATGCTTCCGGACAGGATCTCGGCAGCCGACGCTGTGCCATGGTTCGTCAACACCACCAGAGGCAGGTCCCACTCAGGATAGGAAGATTTCGCAACATACTTCTGGTTGGATTTGGGAATCCGCCCCTTCGTGCTGACGATGGTCTCGCCCCTCGGTACAAAATGAGATGCGACGTCGACAACGGCATTCAGGAGTCCTCCGCCATTGCTGCGCAGATCGAGGATCAGCCGGCGCATCCCCTGTTGACGCAATGATTCCATGGCATCGGTAAACTCCTGGGAAGTTGAACGGATGAAGTCGGTCAATCTCAGGTAGCCGGTGTTGGGCGTCATCATATAGGCGTAGCGAACCGTCTCCTGTGGAATCTCGTCCCGGGCCAGTCGAAGCTCAAGCGGCTCCTTCAGGCCATGTCGCCTGACGGTCAGCACGACCTCCGAATCCTTTGGCCCCTTGATGAGAGAGACCGCGGCACCGAGGTTCAGCCTCTCCGTCGGCTCGCCATCAACATGAGAAATCACATCACCTGTCAGGAGCCCAGCTCGCGAGGCTGGCGTACCCTCGATGGGAGCGATTACGACCAGCCGTCCAGCGCGCATGCTCACTAGTATCCCCACACCGAAGAAGGAGCCGGCCTGTCGAGACGCCATGGCCTTGAAGGCTTGGGGCGAAAGGAAGCTGGTGTGGGGGTCCAGACGTCGGGTCATGCCGTGAATGGAACCGTAGATGAGATCACGATAGGGCACTTCGACAGCGTAGTGCTTCTGGATGGTTCGTAAGACCTTGTCAGCCTGGCGCAGACTCTCGATACTATCGCGGCGCTCGCGCTCCGTGTCGGGCTTGATCTGCGGACCTCCCCAAAGGTGCACAGCGGAGAGGGTAAGCAGTTGAAACAGCCCAAGGTACCTCCACATCGAGTAGCCTCTCATTGACCTTCTTCTCTCAGTTCACGTAGTCCCGCCTGAAGGATCAGATCCTGGGCCGAGCGGGGAGAGGAGGTAGGACTGATCGAGACGTCGGGCTCGACTGGCTTCCTGAAAGGGGCGCCCTTGGTGTCCGTGAAGAACGAAGTTGTCAGCAGCAGCGCATCTCCTGAGGGAAGACGGACGACTTGCTGACGGCCGGCATGTCCGAAGGTCCTTTGTCCAACCAGTCGGGCACCGAGATGGTCTCGCAGAACCGCTGCCAGCACCTCGGCACCACCCTGGGTGGCCCGATCGACCAGAATGACAAGCCTACCCTTCCACAGGTCTTCGTCTTCTCCCGAGTAGCTCTTCACGATTCGATCCTTGGAGATGAGGGTGCCGAACGACCCGTCTGCGAAAAGGTCTGCGACCGAAAACGAGATCTCGGGTTCTCCCTGGAAGCTCCCTCGCAAGTCCAGGATCATGCGGTTGACCCCACGGTCTCTCAGCCCGGTCAGAAACGCTGCCAGGTGGCGGACAGCCTGCCGGGTGAATCGAGTGATTCGAATCAAACGCTGGCCTTCGACTTGAAGAGATTCGACATCAGGCAGGGAGAAAGGGCCGAATTCGAGCGACACCTCGAGACTTTCACCGCCTCTGAGAAGCTCGAGTCCCAGCTTCTCGCCAGGTTCTCTGGAAAAGAGTTGGAGAGCCATCCAACTCGGCGTGCCGTGAGTCGGCCTACCATCGACTCGAGAGATGATGTCACCAAAGCGTATGCCGGCTCGTTCGGCGGGGCTATTCGACAGGACCCCGGCAACATACAGATTGCCACGGTCAACCAGGGCCCGCAGACCACTTGTGGCGGTGTCGACTTCGCGGGACCTGAGCGTCGCCTCGAGATGCGCCGCAGGGATGAAGAAGGAAAAGGAATCCAGTACGTCGCCCACGCCATTGAGGGCAGTCTCCGCGAGATCTGAGGTTGCAGTGGGCCTGTAGTAGGCCAGGTTCACGAGGTAGAGCACCTCCGAGTAGAGTCTGAGATAAGGGCGACGTTCTTCCTTCCCCTCGGGGCTTGACTGAGAGAATAGGGCACCGACGAAGCAGAGGAGTCCGAAGAGTCGAACGAGGCCACTCGATCGGAGACTGGACATGGCAAACCTCAATTGTCGAGCAGGGTCGAGATCAGCGCAGTAAGCCGCCTAAGCCAGCGCTGGGCTCGACTCGCCAGGCGCAGTATAGTTTACGCGCTGGTGGGCTGCAGTCCCACCGACCGAAACACAGCCCGGAAGGACGATTGCCCCCCGCAGTAGAGATTCTGTAGATGATCCGGGTTAGGAGCCTGCGCGGTAGAAACTGATCTACTGCGAAAACGGTAAAATCGGACCATATTTCCCCGATTTCACGACGAATAGAACAACTATGCACCTCAAAATTGAGAAAATCTGGCCTCGATTCCCCGGTTTCTCGCTACAATCATTTCTACCGCGCAGACTGCTAGGATGACACTGGACCAGGGAGAACGGAATGTAATGCTCGAGGCACGCTATGCACCCGGGATATCGTCTCTCATCCTGACCACCGGTCTGGTCGCAATTGGACTCAATATCTTCCTGTACCTCCACTCGTCGTCCCATCATCTCATGCTGTGGCTAGCCGGTACTTTGGCGGTTGGGATCGGAATGCGTGCCCTGGACCGTCGGGTCAAGCTGAGAATCGGGCCAGAGGGGCTTTTCCACGTACGATGGGGAAAGCAGCCGATTTACTGGAGCCAGTTCGAAGGGTTCAAGATCTCCAGGCACGGCAGCATCATCGTCGTCGAAGTTCGGGCGAGGAACCCGGATCAATTCCGTGCGCGACTCCCCCTGTCAGCAAGGCTCGATGCCTGGATCAACTCCCGGCTGGGGCGGGCACCCTTCTTTATCAATCCCACTCAACTGGAAGTGTCGGCCCAGGAGATTCTTGAGGCGCTCGAGAAACACCTCAGGTAGACAAGTGGGGCGATGGGCAGAGCTTCCTTTTATCCGTTCCGCCCTCGATTCAAACCAGGTAGTTCCCGGCTTCAACAGAACGATATCGAGAAGAGGGATGCTGAAGTCAAGCTCTTGCTGGGAATGCTCCTCCGAAGACAAGAAGAAGATCCTAGAATTCCTTAACAGGGGCTCCATGGCCGCGGTCCTGATCCAAAGACGCGATTACTGAACTGGTGCAGCATGCGCCGCTATTGGACTTCGGCTGCTTCGTTAGCTGCTAGCTCGTGGATTCTGAGAATTTTGCTCTCACATTTGTCTGGAAGCGTGGATTGGATGGGGATCACAATTCCGAAAGTTCACGAACGGGTCCAGTTGGCCAAAAGACAGTTCCGCTTTCGGCTCGTGCGGCGTGGCCCCCTGGGGTGGGTT
>JAKZYH010000167.1:0-6908 GCA_047514575.1 Acidobacteriota bacterium
CGGAACCCGACAGGATGGTCGCCCGTCCCTGGGTTCCTGGGTGACATTCGCCCTGGGTTCGGAGAACCAGAACCTCCCCGCCTTTGTCGCTCTCTGCGATCCCGGGGGACTGCCGATCAATGGCGCCAAGAGCTGGTCGAATGGCTGGATGCCCCCGATCTACCAGGGAACCCCTCTTCGCAGCGAGGGCATGCCGGTGCTGAACCTGTACCCCGAACAGCCGCGTGACGATGCTGTGCGCCAGAGCCGACAGGAGGTGTTGAGAAAGCTCAACCAGGAGCACCGGCGCCTTCACCCCGGAGAGCTCGAGCTGGATGCCCGTATCGAGTCGTTCGAATTGGCGGCTCGCATGCAGCTCGGGGCAACGGATGCTCTAGACCTCTCGCAGGAATCGGCAGCGACTCGCAAGCTGTATGGCCTGGACAACGAGGTCACAGCCTCCTATGGGACGCGCTGCCTGATCGCTCGGAGGCTGGTGGAACGTGGGGTGCGGTTCGTGCAGATCTTCTTGCGCAGCCAGCCCTGGGACACACACAGCAAGACGAGAAAGCAGATGCGCAAGTGTTGTGCCGAGACGGATTTGCCCGCTGCCGGTTTACTGAGAGACCTCAAAGAGCGAGGCCTGCTGGACACGACTCTGGTCACCTGGGGTGGAGAGTTTGGGCGACAACCTGCCTCCCAGGACGGCGATGGTCGAGACCATAACCCCGAAGCCTTCAGCGTCGTTCTGGCGGGCGGGGGCATCAAGGGGGGTCAGGTCTACGGCGCCACCGATGATTTCGGTTATAAGTCTGTCGAGAATCGCGTCGGAGTTCCGGATTTGCATGCCACGATGTTGCACCTTCTGGGCCTGGACCATCGCCGACTCACCTTCCCCTACGATGGGCGCATCCAGCGCCTGACCGATGTCCATCCGGCCCGCGTCATCCCGGAACTGCTGGCCTGAGCTGCGTTTGTCTGAAGTTCTTCGTTTGTCCCTCGACAACCGCCCGTGAGAAGGTTTCGGCGAACCACAGGTGTTGCCGGGACGAAGTGAGTATCGGGCTCGACACTGACGGGATCTCAGCAATAGAGCTATCGGTAGGCGTCGCTCCGATGAGCTATCACCAGGACCAGGACGACGACCCCCGGGTCCGCGATCCGACAGACCAACCGATAGTTGCCGACGCGATAACGCCAGAGCCCTGTGCCGGGCCCCGTCAGGGCACTCCCCAAGCGGCGCGGATTCTCAGGAGTGGCGATTCGGTCTCTGAGGAAGGCGAGGATTCGCTTCTGGACGGACCGGTCGAGTCGACGCAGCTCGCGCCGGGCCCGGTCGTCGATCTCAACCCTCCATATCAGCGTCCTGCTCCAGGTCTTCCAAGCTCCATCTTTTGGCGGAATTCTCCAGGCGCTCGATCGCGAGGTACCGATCTTCCATCTCGTCCAGGTGCTCCAGCAGGGCTTCGCGAGCGTAGTAGGACTTCGTCCGCCCGGTTCTGGCGGCCAACTCCTCTAGACGTTTTTCTGTGTTGGGATCGAGCCTGATCGATAGCATATCGCAATCATCCTTGTATGACGTGTCGTACACAAGCGGCCGCCTGCTCCAATGATACCGAGAATGTGCCTACTGTCCGGTTGAGGTCTTCTTTTCCTTATCCTTGATCAGGTTCTGGAGGGTAGATATAGACTTGTTGTCGCCCGAGCTTTCCACCGCCTTGGTGGCGATCCCTTCCACTTGCTGATAGGCTTTGTCCGTTTGCTGCGATAGCTTGCCGATCTGTGTCGCCTGTTCCTTGATGTTCTGTTCCAGAGACTGGATACGGGTTGTGAGGACGTTGCGTTCGCCTTCGAACTGCTTGGTTTGGAGCTCTTCTCGATTCTTCGCCTCCAGCCCAACGCGCTCAGCGGTCTCCTGAATTGACTTCTGGACCTCCGCTTCTTTCTCCTTTGGAAAAGCCTCCACTCTCTTTCGCAGTTCCTCCAACTCGCCTTCCCGTCCGGCAACTGCTGCCTCTCGCTCAGTGAGATCCCTTTCGGCCTCTTGCTTCTTCTGACGGAGATCCCTTTCCAGTTGAGCCATCTCGTCCTCGAAGTGGTTTCGGGCCAACCTCTGCTCCCGCTCGAAGTTGTATTCGTACTCCTCTTTCTCTCGATTCCGTTTACTGCTCTCTTCCTCTTTTCTCGCACCGATTTCTTCTTCCAAGCGCCGTTTCTCTGAACCGGACTGTTCAAGAAGAGCCTTGATCTGCTGCTCCAACTCTTCTCGCCGCTCCGCCATCTCGTTTTCGAGTTCGAGCTTCTTCTCCCGATGCGCCTCGATCAGTGCGGCAAGGGTCGCGCCAGAACGTTCGATCTCATAGATTTCCTTTAGATCCTTCTCTCTGGAAGCGATGGCCTTCTGGATGTGATCGTGTTTCGCCACTTCCCCTTCGAGCTTTTCGGAGATCTCGGTCAGTGTCCGAGAGATCTCGGATTTCAGCGTGGCCGTTTGCTGGACGACTCCTTCGGTCGAGAGTGATGCGGCGAGGGCTAGGGATTTCTCCTTCTCCTTCTCCTGAATCTTCTTCTCAGGCCTCAGCTCACGCTGCTGCTTCTCCTGAAGCTGCTCTAGGATTTCGCTGTACGCCGCCAGCATTTCCTTCTTTGTGTTCGACATAGTCATATCAGGGGGCACAGCCTTCCGATCAACCATCAGATGTCCCTCCACAGGTATGGTGAAACTTGCTCCAGCCGATTCTTGGCGCGTTGGCGCCCGCTGATTGTTATCTACAGTCGAGTGCTTCCGATGTCAAGGCAGCGACAGGGAAACGAGGATCTTTCGATCTCTTACCGCCAAGATTCCACGCCGACGCTGTTCCAGAGTCATGATCGCAAACAGCACGTCATCGCCTTCAGGATCTTGACAGCGAATGGTCGATCTGCCGCGGGTCGGCTCTATCTCGGCTATGAAGTAGTCGGAATGTGTCGGGCCTCGAGCGGCGCCACCCTGGCTAGATTGTCGAAATCGCGATCGTGATGAAGCACTGTCAGGTCGTTACGGATCGCGCAGGCGGCGATCAGACAGTCGACTCCCGAACGCACGATCACTCCGGCACGTCGAGCAGATCGATACAGGTCGACCGCTTGCTCATAGACCTCCCAGGTCAACGGGGATTCCACGATCGGCAGGGGCAGCATCGCCTCTCTGGCGATGTTGAACGCCCGCTGTTGATCGAAGCCCTGGAGGACCTCCTGTACGACTGGGAGGCAGGTGACGACTTCATCCAGCTCCACTTCCGTCTCGAAGAGATCGACGCTGCTGGAAGGGCGGAAGAACTCGACCCAGGCCGAGGTGTCGACGAGAAACATCTACGCGTCCTCAGTCTCTGGTTCCAGAACGATCTTCCCTCATCTCGGAGAGGCTGCCTCGCCACAGGCCGGAATGACGCAGCTCCAGGATCTGCCGGGCTTTGATACGGCGGACGAAGTCTGCCAAGGCCCGCTCGACTGTGCGCGAGTAGGTTCGCTCTCCGCTCAAGCGCTGAGCCTCTTCGAGGAGCTGCCCATTCAACACAAGATTCGTACGTTTCATGTGTATAGGATGCAACGAGCCGCTGCTCAGGTCAAGAGTGGATCCGCCGGGACATCACTCTTCGACCTGTCCCTCGACAAAACCTCGTAACCGCGTGAATTCCATCTGTTGCAACGCGCCGGATCTAATTCCTGCCAGGCCCTTGATGGACAATGTAGGCAAGAGGACCTGCTTCTTTTCTTGGGCTGTGTTAGTCGACACCCGATCTTACAGACACTGTCCGATTTGATCTCAATCGAACGGCCGCTTTCGCCTAAAAGCGGACGTTCAAATTCGCATTGATCGGGTGATTTCTGACGATATCCTGGTGCTGGCGCCAACCCGCTAGAAGCTACGCCGCGCCGTGCGGATCTTGAATCAGGTCCTGTGTAGCTTGAGTCTGGAGAAACATCTCGAGAAAACCTTCATCGGTCGGATCGAAAAGGGTTCTCATTTCCTTGGCTATCACTTCAGCCGGACCGAGCTGACCGTGGCAAGGGCGACGCTGGAGAACTTCGCAGCACGTGCAATCCGGCTTTACGGGCAGGAGCCTACCCGGCTTGGAGAGTACGTCGAGCGGTGGCTGAGGTGGGCGCAGGCCGGGGTGGAAGGGAAAACCCGAAGGGACACCGGTGGGGACAACGTGCCTTTGCACGGCACACCTCTTTTGACGGCTGGCGGCAACACTTTTTGTGTGATGGGGTCGGCTGGCTGACGGGCCGAGATTAAAACGCATCCTGGCCCAACGGCAAACCTTTTCCACGCGTCACTTCTGAAAACAATACAACCGGCGGGAATTTGAACAATCAGTACTAAATCCACCGAACGACCACGACCCACCGCTAACACCAGAAGACCCAAGCCCACCTCTACTGGTGATATCGGCCCATGCCCCACATGTTCTGGTGGTTCCCTCACCGAAGAAAAATGTGCCGGTCCAAACGTTATTTGGACTGTCCGCGATGGTGAGGGCCCCGAACTCGTCGCATTGGATGGGGTTCGCGATGGATTGGTCAATTAGGTCGCCGATGTCGGAAGCGACGGGTGCCATTGCGACGCAGGTATTGAACCATGGGCCGTTTCCGACGCGATTCTTTGGCTGCGTCGCGGGCGGCGTGCCAAACGCGCCAACCGACAGCCAGGCCGTGTAAGTGCCGGGTTTAGTCCCCGCCAAGGCCCGCGCATTGCAGATCGCGTCGGCACATTCCAGACCGGTCGTACATCCACCAATGGCCTCGTCGGACAAATTCCCATCGTGCGTCGTGCTGGTCACAAAGACCACACCGGGCGGCGGTGTCATCGTGGCGGTTGCTGTCGGTGTTGGTGTTGGTGTTGGTGTGATTGTTGCCATAGCCGTCGGAGTCGCTGTAGCGGTACTGGTTGGCGTGGGCGTGTTAGTCGCTATCGGAGGAGTTGGGATGTGGGTTGGAGTAGGTGTCGGAGAATCTCCTTGAACAGGAACACAAAGCTCCCTTTCCTTTATTGCGTCCACTTGGTTCGGACCGAATTGGTCGTGGACGAAGATGTTCCTGATCCGCCGGTGCCTGGGTTCCCCTCGGGCAGGCTTGACCTGGTAGCACAAGAGCTGGCTGGCTGGATTCTTAATCCCCTCGCCTTCCTTGTCCACAGAATTGCAGAGTCGAGTCGGCCTTATAACATCGAAGAGCTTGGGCTGGGTGAACTGGTCCTCGACCGAGGCCTGGATTCCAATATCGTCATCGAAGTCATCATCATCGTCATCGTCATCACCCTGCGGCGGGTTACTTACCTTCACTGGGTAACACAAGAAATGGTCCAAGTTGATGGCACCAATGATTGGTGGATTCGGTGGGGAGATCAGGTCCTTGGAAGCAGGGACGAGCAGACGGTCTGGCCTTTTGACATCCAAAACGAGTTGCCCAAATTGGTCCTCGACGGGGACGTTTTCGAGCTTCTCAAACTTGGGGCCCTTGACCCGGTAACTGATCAGGTGAGTGTTCGGGTCCGTGATCCCTTCATCGTTTTTGTCCGCGGGATTGAGCAGGACCACGGGTTTTTTGACTTCGAAGTCTCCCTCCCCGAACCTATCTGATAGAAAGACTTCCCGCTTCTCAAACCTCGGCACCCCTTTAGATTTCTTGATCTGGTAGGAAAGGAAGTGGTCGGGGGGGGCCTGGGGGAGGCACCCCACCTCCGCTGATCACCAGGGCTAGAACAAACAATCCAGTGATTGCACACACTATTCCTATTTTAGGCGTCATATTGCACTCTCAATTCGAGCGTCTGAAGCACCCAACGTCTTCTTGGCTTAGGAAACGACCCAACGGCGGGCCAGTTTATCTTTAGTAATTCGGCCTGTCAATTGACGCGGCTCTTTGAGATCCGCCAAGTGGGAGCTCTCGGTCGAATCCGCGTAGGGAAGAGTGTAGGGGGGAGTGGTGTCATTTTCAGCTAGAGAAGGCGACACCCTCTTTTTCGGCATTACCTCACCACTTACTCTGGAATTCCCTCACCACTTCCTCGGGTGAGAGGTTGAGATAGATCTGCGTGGTAGTGAGATGGTCATGCCCCAGGAGCCGCTGCAGCGTCGGCAGGGAGATTCCCTTTTGGACAGCGGTGACGGCAAACGTGTGCCTCCTATGTCTTTGGAGACATAGTCGTCACTATGTCGAGTTCCTGACTATGTCGAGTAATGTAGCGGGAACAGCATTAATCAGGCTGTCGACGCCCTTCGGACCCGACATAGTCTTCAAGGGTCTCCATTCTACGGAATTGGCAAGGCAGGCGTAACGGCGGACACTGCCGAATTCGGCTCAAGCGGAAACGGGGCGCTGCTGAAGGCCATACTGATAGCTTCTCCGCCACTTGTACAACGTCTCAACGCCTCTGGACACAAGCGATGATGACATGTTATCACCTTGCTGATCCTTCGAGAATGAGGTCCGGACTATGTCGGGCAAAAACAACCGTAAATTCACAGATGGCGCTGTTTTTCGGGCGTCGGTGGGTCTCTCACCAGACGTACTCGACATAGTCAGGAACTCGACATAGTGACGAAGCACGTGTGGGGTAACAGGTCGGCTTATGGTCGCCCGGTTGGCCAGGCGTTTCAGCAACCGCTGGATGGTTCTTGGGCTCATGCCAAGGGATTCATGCAAAGCGAAATGCCCCTCGATCAAGGGCTGAATTCGAGGCGATAGGGGAATGACCCGCCGCTTTGTCCGAGAGCCATAGGGACCACCTTTGCCGTAGACCATGTAACGCGTCACATTCGTGCCCTTTGAGTTCGCAGGATAAATTCCGCCAAGTTTTTCGATTTAGAGCCTGCCTTCCGAAGGGGTCTGGAAGAAGTGTGGGAAAGCCAGGATAGGATACTTCCGTGGGTAGGGGCGAAGGG
>JAKZYH010000168.1:0-2908 GCA_047514575.1 Acidobacteriota bacterium
AGGCCAGATCTGGCAAGTTAGGGTCTGGATCTTGATAATCGACGGCTAGGCGCTAGTCACCGTCGAGAGAGATCTCGAAGAAGGACTCTACATGTTGGTGTGGGAAAGTTACGACTGGTGGGCCAAAGTGGACGGTAGACAGAACCATCTTCGAGATGTGGCTGGGGGCTCTGTAGTCCTTGACACCGCGATCCTTATAGAGAGTTCGAGCCTCTTCGGGTGGCCTAAGTGGATAGTAGATGGTACCGCCTTCGAGATGTGGCAAGGCCTGGGAAGCTCACCCACCTCTGCTACCTCACGAGTGTGACGGGACGGCATGGATGGCGGCAACGCCCATGTCCCTTACTCCCAGGACGGGAATGCTGACGGACCTTGATAGTTACTGGCGTTTCATCCAGATATGGATACTGAACGAGCTGGTCCCAGTCTATCTCTACCGCGCATTCATCAGACTGTTCGGAGCGCGTTACCAGGGTGATGTGGTTTCCGAGTTTATGAACCGCGAAGCGTCCCAGGCCCTTTTCGCCGAGCGGGAGCCTATGGTGCTTCGGCGTGCGTTTGTGGGACGTCCTCTGCTGTTTGCGATGGTCGTCGCCTGGCACAAGCCAAACCGAACGAATTTCATCCAAGGTCATACCCGTACCATTATCTCGAACAGAGATCATCGGCCCGATTGGACGATCGAGATCCATCCGCACGGTGACGTGGCTGGCATCGGCATCATAGGCGTTCTTGACCAACTCGAACACGGCCAATCGGTCACTAGCAATGAGTTCGTTGCCAAGCAGCTGTAACATTCTGGCCCTAGGCCGGAATGGTTGCGTGATCTCTTGTGTAACTTCGTCGGTCATCAGACTCCTCTATACGATAGCAGGCGAGTTGGGAAACTCGCCTCCCGTGGCGCAATAGGAGCGGACTGGGCAGGTGCCACACTTGGGCTTATGGGCCGTACAAACCAACGCACCGAGATCCAGCAGCGCTTGATTCCATTCGGCGGTCGCGCCCTTGGGTCCAGCCAACTGGTGCAAGTAGAGCCGTTGGCGCCAAGGTTTAGAGCGCCCCCCCATCAACCTTCGTGCAATCCTCGTAGTGTTTGTGTCCATCAGGACACTGCGACGTCCAAAGGCAAAACAAAGCAGGGCGGATGCAATGTAATCCCCCACACCCGGGATGGCCACCAACTCCTGCCAGTTGTCGGGCACGTCGCCATCCAGTCTCTCCTGCACAAATGTCGCAGCAGAGTTGAGGTTGTCAGAGCGCCAGCGAAGGCCTAACGTGGCCAGTAAGGGTTGCAGCGTTTTCAAGTTATCCAGGAATTCTTTAGGGGTCCGCCCCAAGGCGAGCAATTCTTCCCCGATCTTGGCCACCTGCGGTGCCCTTGTTCGGTGGAGGCACATCTCAACCAACAGATGTTGCCAGGGAGTCAGGGATGAACTTCTCCAGGGGAATTGCCGCCCACTGCGCTTGAACCACCTTGCCAAGGCATCCCGAAAGTGGCCGTCAGTTGTCTCATCGCTAGAGCCAGGAGTCGCCAGACACTCGCTGGCCGAGTGAGCGTTGAGCGTCCGCAGGAGGGATGACGCAATGGCCGACGCCAGCATGGGAGGAACCGCATTTCCGATCTGCTGGAACCTGATGGACGGAGGCCCAGCGAAGCGGAACCTGTCGGGAAATGTCTGAATCCTGGCGGCTTCCCGAATGGAGAGAGTGCGGTTCTCGCGGGGATGAATGTACCAGTACCCATCCTTTGCGATATGCGCCGTAATCGTCCTCGACAGGTCATTGAAGGAAAGCCTGAGATACTTGTCGTCGAAAATATCTGACCTGTACCTCCTGAGATGTTCGGGGGTGTCCAGGTACGTGTCGCCAGGTCTCATGTGACTGTAGATCTCAGCGTCGTCCGGCCGAACAGCTCTCGTCACGTGGTCTCGGATCAAATAGGATTCCTTGCCCCTCAGACCCCTTCGCAGCATCCTCGCGAGCGTGGTTGTCGGGGGGCCATCATACGGCAGGACCTCCTCGCGTGAATCCGCCTGAACGACGGGAAGGTCTTCTATGGCCTGGCCAACCGTTGGCCGCTTCCCAATGGGCTGAGGCCACTCAAACCGCCCTTTGCCTTTGACTCCGACCACAAAGAGCCGAGAGCGGTGCTGCGGAACGCGGTACTTCCACGCCTCCAGTACATCCACGTGCACCAGGTATCCTCGATGCTTCAACTCATCGAGCAACGCGATTAGCAGCGCTCCACCCTGGGCTTGGGCGAAATTCGGTACATTCTCAAAGAGAATTACACTGGGCTCCAGTCGGTCAGCAATAGCGAAAAAGCTCTGCCAAAGGTCGGCCCTCTCGTCACGAGCTTGGCGGTGCCCCTTCCTCACCAGGTCGCCGATCTTTGAGGCTCCGGCTATTGAGAAGGGCTGACAGGGAGGTCCGCCTGCTACCAGATCGACCTTGCCGATACCCCACTCGTTTAGCTGGCTGATGAATCCGTCGGGTTTGGAGAGGTCCCCCGTCCATGTGAGGCCCTGGATATTGGCGGCATACGTCTCGGTCGTCACTTTTTTTTTTAATGATGCGGCGACCACCGAGAAACCCGAGTCCTCTAGACCAAGGCTCAGGCCACCCGCTCCGCAGAACAGGTCAACGGCCCAGGGGCGAGGACGGCCTTCCAACCACGCTCGAACCGAGTCACGGTCAGTGGGGTCTGGAGAACTTGGGTGCGGCTCCAGCGCTATCCGGGTCCCACGACGAACCTTTACGCCGTAACGCGACTGTCCCCCGGCAGAGTTGAGAGGAACTCCCAATGCCTCGTCCATCTTGGGTTGACCAACCATCAGTTGGACTCCACCGAGAAACCGAGTGCAGTCGCCCTGTCCAGAATCTCGACTGCCCGTTCGGCATCCTGGGG
>JAKZYH010000169.1:0-11350 GCA_047514575.1 Acidobacteriota bacterium
GCAGAGTTGGCGGGGACCTGAACTTCCAGCTCGTTCTCGCCGCGCAACTCGAATCCCTCGGCGTCTTCCAGGGTCAAGTTGACCGATTGTTCCCGGTCCAGGTAGTTGAAAACACTGACTCGGGCGGTGAAGTTCTCCCCCCGCACAACAGAGACCGGAAGGTCGGGCTCCACGAAGAAGTCCTGGAATGCGGTCAGCTCGGCCTCTCCGAACAGGATGCCGGGCGTTCCCGCTGGGGCCTCTGGCCAGGTGCCCACTACCGAAAGCTTCCACCCTGTGATGTTGTCAGGGGCAATCAGCGTCAGTTTGGCGATGCCCTCATCGTCCGTCAGGAGAGTCGGCTCCCAGGTCCAGGTCTCGGGGAAGAATTGCCTGAGGCGGGGTGCTTCGGATGCAGCGACGCGCGCACCTTCGGCGGGTGAAGGACTCAGAGGGTTGAAGACGTCGAACCCTGGATCGATCACTCCACCCTCTGGGATCAGGAGTCCTGGACTGGTTGCGATCTCCAGACCAGCTTCTCGGATCAGATCCAGGGCTCCCGGAGAGGAAATTGGTCTGCCGACGGGGCCGAATGGCGGCAGCGGCTCGATGGGACCTTCTCCTTCGTGTATCTCCACCTGAGGCTCTAGAAAGCGCCTTTCCAGCTCGGAGAAGACCTCAGCCAGATGCAGACGGCTTCTTCCCAGGGCCAGGACCGATTGGTCTACGATGGATACTCCTAGCAAGGTTTTACTTCCGGTGCCCGCATCCAGTGTGACTTCAACCGGATCGCCGGGTTTTACCAGATCGGGATTGAAGCCTGCGTCGATTGAAAGCGAGAGCGCAAGATTGACCGCAAAACGAGCTGTATCTGCCACGATCTCATTGCTGTCGCTGATCTGATAAGCGACGACTTTCGCGCTGGGGAGCATTTCTGGCGTAATGGCGATGCTGAAGGAGTCGTCTCCCGTGGCATCGGATAGGATGGTTCTTCCGCCCGCGTACACCTCGTAAAACACCGTTCCTTCGTTGGTAGAAGCGACCGAAAACAGAGCCGTCTCACCTATGTTCGCCGGGTTGGAGCTAAGCATCGAGAGTGCCAGGAAGGAGCCTGAAGGTGAAAAGGCACTGCCCATCGAAATCTCAAAGGTAGTTTGCCGACCGCCCAGCGCAGCTGTTGCCTGGAGCTCGGCGTAGCGTGTCCCCTCCGGTGCTGAAAGAGTCACAAGCCCGATGCCGTTTGAAGTGTCAACCTGCTCCTGCAGCTCTTCGAGTTGGGTGCGGTCGATGTCGTAGAATCTCGCGATCAGCTGTACTGTGAGATCGACCGGCACGCCCTCGGGATCCTTGGACTGCACCAATACTGTCGTAGGAATCCCAGGTTTGAAGACATCTGAAGTCGGGATCAGTGACAGAACGACCGGGGCCTCGACGATCCTCAGGACCTGATTGCTGGTCTGAGTGTGGCCGGTGGAGTCGGTTACGGTGATATCGAGGGTTATGGTCCCTTGACCACTCGCGTCCGGCGTTCCACTTACAAACTCCACGGCTGCTAGAGTGAAGTCGAACATTCCCTGGGAGAGACTACCCTGGGCGGCGGCGTACTCCTGCCACACCCCGACCCAACGCTTGGCCGAGATGGAAACCTCTCCCTTGACGTCCCTGCCGAAGAAGTACTTCGCCCTGACCGTTCCCTGGATGATTTCGTCGACTAAAGCCCAGTCCTTGGGGAAGTCGACTGAGAGGTCGAACCGGGGCAGGGTATACTCTTCGACCCGGATGTCCCGAATACTCTCCGCACTTTCGCTTCGTGCGCGGATCTTCCAGGTACCGAAATTTACCTCGCTGGCTAACACCAGTGAGAATGGCGCCACTCCATAGCCATCGGCGATCAGGTTCTGCCTGCCGATTCGGAGCCCCTTGGCATCGTGAAAGGTCACCTCGACCTCCCCTTCGCTAGGCTGAAGGGCACTGTTCAAAAGCACGATTCGACCCAGAATGGTTTGGGAAGGCTTGTAGATCGGTTTGTCGGTTTCGATGAGAATAGCTGGCGTCTTCTCGATGGTTGTCGAGATCTCCAGGCTCTGCTCCAAACCCTGTACCTGAGCTTTGAGCAGGTGACTGCCTGTCCAGGTTGCAGGTACTTGAAATTGGACATGTCGGCGGCCATTGGCGTCAGTACTTCCTTCGAACAAGACGAGTGACAGACTCCCGTCGGCTGAAAGCAGCAGAGCCGACAGTCCGCGCTCGACGGGCTCACGAGAGGTCGAGTCCAGTGTGGTCACCGTGAAGGAGGCCTGGCTGCCCGCGTATAGCGTCCGAGGCGCGGTTAGGATGGCCGCGTCCTCAGCCTGGATGAAGGCAGAAAACCCAACGGTACCGAGGATTGTTAGCAGTAGGACCAGGGGTGCGGAGCGGGTCGAAGGTTTTTTCAGGACATGGTGATTCATTGATGACTCTCTCGAGGGCTCCCCTTTTACATTTAGTTAGTCTACTACGTCGCCAGCTCTCGTGTGGCGTACAGCCCCTTGCCTTTGCCCGGGCCCGTTCCAGTCCCACTAATCGTCTCGGGTTTCTGGGAAGGGCAAAGGGAGGGGTACGGGCAAAGCAAGGGAAGAAAGGGAGTTACTGCTGCTGACCGTACACTTCGACGCCGGGATTGCCTTTGCCTACGGTCACGAAGAGTCTGCCGGATCGGTCTACGGTGATGCACTCCAGTCTTTGGGATCCCTCCGGCGGTGACCAGTTGGTGACAGGTGTCCCGTTATTGTTGAATTTCATGATCCGGTCTCTTTGCGATCTGTCTCGAGTTGTCAGGTAGACGTTCCCTGAATCATCTGTGGCCAGACCGTGGATGATGAAGAACCCATCAACCGGATTGGGAGGGGCAAACACCAGCAACAGTTGTCCCCCGGCGGTCAGTTTGAAACAGGGCAAGTAGAAGTTGCAGACGAAGATATCTCCGTTGGGATCGCGGTCCATTCCGTGAGGTTTGTACCAGGCACGGATCCCCTCATGACCGTCATTCCACCAGGCCCGAAAGTGGCCGTCATGATCAAAGATACTCACTCGGTGATTGTCATCCTCGGCCAGGTAGAGAAGCTGGTCCTTGCCGATGACCAGCGCATGGGGGCCCTGCAGCTCTCCGGGTCCGGTTCCCTTGCGTCCAAAGGTCCGGGCAAAGCTGCCGTCGGCTGTGAAAACCTGTACCCGATGGTTGCCGCCGTCGGCCACAAAGATATTTCCTTCTGCGTCCAGCTTTACGTCAGAGGGGGCAAGGAAGTGACCGGGGGCGCTTCCTGGTCCTTTTCCAATCTCGCCCAGGAAACTTCCTTCTGGAGTGAATCGTTGGACGCGGGAACTGAGGCGGTCCGTCACCAGCAAATTGCCTTGGTTGTCGACCGTGATTCCGTGGGGCCGCATCATCTGACCAGGGCCGGTTCCTGGTTCGCCCCAACGATGGATCAGCCGATAGGGGACTTCGGACTGACCAGATGCGAGGGTGGCCACTGCGAGTCCAAGGGCTGCCAGGGAGCAAATGGCTGGGGTCATGCCTAATCTAACCCTTCCGATGGGAGCAGTTTGAGGCTGTACTTTGCAGCCCCTGGAAGGAAGGGAAGGGGATCTCCGCGGACCCAGGCTTGGTGTCCTTTCCGGTAGAAAGGGGCCAGGGGATGTCCGCTCTGGCCTCCTGGCATGTGGAAGTAACCTTGGGCTTCCCTGCCAGGTGTAACGGCAAAGCGCTCGGATGGCCCACTGCGGACGGTCTGTCTCCTGGGAACATAAACGTCCCCGGGAAGAGGCATGGCAGGAAGATCAAACCAGCTCCTCAAGAACGCAGGTAGGGCAGGCGAGAGGGGATGCCGAATACTGACCGTGTTGTGCTCACCCCAGGTCCGCTTCTGGAAGGTTCCCTCGAAGTGGGTGTCGAAGTAGGTGATGGTTTCCGCCGCCGCATGTCGCAACTGTTCCGTCCAGCTTTGGAAGTCTGGATTCAGGAGATGGATGGGCTGTGCTTGAAGCAATTGCCAGAGTGGACCCTCTTCCTGGGGGAAACTCGCCAGTTGGAAATCCGGATCCATTGATCTGCAGGGCGCTGTCAGGGCAAAGAAAACGACATCGCGAACGCGAGTCCTGAAAGCTCGAACCAGCCGGTAGGCTGCCGAGTTGACGCTGGCACGCCCACTCCAGTCTTGAAGCACCGAGTGAAACTCGCGGGCGCGAGGATGGATCGATCCTAGTGGCCCAGGCTCCACAAGATCCAGCAGTAGTTGGTGCCAGCGCTTCATGAGCAACGCCCGGTCATCGAGCTGAATCCGCAGCATATCGTGAAGCGACGCCCGCCGAAGGGCGAACAGGCTATCGCGTATTTGCCGAGCTCTGGCGCCATGTAGGTACCCGCCGTCACCCAGGGTCTTCAGTGCCTTGCCGGTGACGACCTGTTGGTTTGCCGTCCAGATGTACCCAGAAGGCGGGTCTACGATTCTTGGGTATTCGCTTGCTTCGACCCAGCCGAACCAGCCTACCCCAGTGCCTGCCCAGTTGGCCGAGCCCCCGGGGTCCAATCCGCGGCGCCTCGGGATCCGTCCGGCGATTGTCCACCCGATGTGCCCGTCCCTATCCCCGGCAATGAAGTTCTGGGGCGGGAGACCACTTTCACTGGCAATCTTGAGGGCGGCATCGAGATCCTCTACCTGCTCCAGCTGAATCAGTCGAAGGTTGGTTGCCGCAGGCTCGTGAGCGAGCCATTTTATGGAGACCGGCTCCCCACGGTGATTGTTGACTACGGGTCCCCAGAGGCTGTAGCGCAACGGATGGAGTACCTTGTCCATGCCCTTGATCTTGATGTGCTCTTCGTAGGTTGCGAAGGCCCTATAGCCGCTGTCGGTAAGGTATCGGTTCCTGTCCTGGGGGTCGAGTTCAAGCTGTACGCGGTCTGTCCAGTCTCCGTAGCTGTTGGTGAAACCCCAGGCTACCCGACCGTTGCTGCCTGCCACGACTGTCGGAACTCCTGGAAGTGTCACGCCGGTGACGTCGATCGAAGGGCTGGCTCCTTGGACTCTGAGGCGCATGCGATACCAGGTGTTAGGCAGCCTTAGTGCGAGGTGCATGTCGTTGGCGACGATCGCAGAACCGCTCTCGGTATGCCTTCCCGACACTGCCCAGCCATTGCTGTTCCCGTCAAGATTGCCAAGTGACTCTTCAGTCGTGTGGGTGGGGCCGAAGTCGACGCCCGCCAGTTCGCGGAGGTCGTAAGTCGCAGGCTCTGGGACAGGGGTCGAGGCTAGCTGCCCGCCGTCCACGGGCGCTGCCCAGGACGCATCGGCAGAGGTCAGAAAGTCGGCAGCCGGGGTGGGAAGACAGTCTCTCAAGAAGGCCTGTCGTGATTCCAATGCGGCCTCTTCGTCGTTGAGCTCCAGATACATCGAGTGGACGACCAGAATACTGTCCTCGATCCTCCAGGGCTCAGGCGAAGCAGAAATGATCCAATACTCGGGCGGCCGCGATGGAAGTTGTTTCAGGCCCTCGTTGACACCTTCCGCGTAAGCGGAGAGCAACTCTCGGTTCTTTGGGTCGAGGCCTTCCACCACCTGGACCGCGACCGTGCGAAGTCGGTGCAGCCGATACCGGCGGTCGATTGACAAGGTGGCCTCGCCAAACAGGGCGGAAAGCTCGCCAGCAGACCTCCGACGCATGAGATCCATCTGAAAGAATCGATCCTGGGCGTGTACGAAGCCGGTTGCGCGGGCCACATCCACCCGGCTGCTTCCTTCTATCGTCGGTACGCCGAGATCATCTCGATCAACGCTGACCATGGCACCCAGGCCTCTCAGTACACGTCTTCCCTCGAGCCAGGGGAGGCTGGCCCTCGCCAGTGTGTATATGAGGATTATGCAGAGGACGACCAGCAGACCGGCGACGTAGACGAGTCGCTTCATGAGTTCAGAAACCTGCTTCTAAGAGCAAGACAAGGGCACCACACAAGGTACTATGCAGCAGCTCGTCGGGTTTGGCAAACTGCACTAAGTCGTAGGGTCTTGACCGCCTACGAGTCGGGCTCTACTCTACCAGGGGTTCGGTCACTCGGACGGTCTCAAACCCGCGTGATCCAGGTGGTCTTCACGAGGAACGGTATCAAACAGTTCTAAGAGTGAGCTCTAATCGTAGTTGGGAGGAGCGTGAGGGGAGCTCGTTTCGAGTCGCGTTTGTTGCAGCCATTTGCTGTCCGCTGGCTGTTCGTGCTTCTGGGCGTGCCTTTGAGCTACGCAGTGTTCCGCTACCATGTGGTCAAAGGCGTCGAGTGGTCCCATTTCCCTCTCTACATCGCGAACAAGGGCGTCGCACTCTCGGCAGTCTTTTTCATCGGAGTCTCCTACCTGCTCGGTAAGATGCCGCGAGTCTGGGTGGACAAACCTCGGGAGAAGCTGATTTTCATCAAGTTCTGTGGGCTCGGAGGCTTTTCCCTTGCCGCCGTCCACGCACTTGCCTCGATGCTACTGCTCACGCCCAACTATTTCCCCAAGTTCTTTCTGCCTGAAGGCAGCCTGAACCTGGTCGGAGAGCTGAGTTTGGCTTTCGGGGTGTTGAGCCTCTGGAGCTTGTCGGTTGCGGCAATCACGTCTCTAAGCTTCATGTACGATGCTCTGGGTGAGCAGCGCTGGCGCCGAGGTCAGCGCATCGGCTACTTCTCCCTGACTCTGGTGGCGGGACACGTAGCCACCATGGGATTGTCGAGTTGGCTGGGGCCCGAAGGGTGGCCCGGTTTGCTGCCGCCGATCTCACTCATTGCTTTCGTGGCGGCGGTGATACCCATCTTGGTGAAGCTCGCCCGGATCTAGGAGCGTCCGCAGATCACTTTTCTTGGCTGGAGCGTCGCCGGCCTACTTGAGCAGTTCGGCGATCTCGGTCTTTTTCTGTTTGGAAGCGAGATCGTGAGCTGTCTCTCCTTCCTGGTTCTTGACCTTGAGGTCGGCACCCGCCGCCAGCAGTGCTTGCACCGTCCCCTTATGACCTCTGGCGGTTGCGTACATCAGGGCCGTCCAGCCTTGTTGGTCCTGTACGTTGACTTCGGCTCCCTCACCCACCAGCGCCTCGAGCGTTTCGGAGTGTCCTTCCTCGGCGGCACAGACCAGGGCCGTCTTCCCGACACCGTCTGTCCCCTCCAGATCCGCGAAATTTGCCAGCAGTGCCTTGAGTGTCTCGGTCTGTCCCAGACGGGCAGCTACCAGGAGGGCGGGCGAACCATCAACAGTCATCGAGTTGGCTTCCGCGCCCAGCTCCAGGAGGGCCGTTGCAGTTTCCGTGTGTCCCGCACTCAAGGCCATGATGAGGGCGGTGCCGCCACTCCGATCAGCGGAATCCACGTCTGCTCCTTTCGACTGCAAGGTCCTGACCAGCGCCGTATGGCCTTTTGCCGCTGCCCAGAGGAAGGCTGTCCGACCTCGATTGTCCTCAGTGTTCAAGTCCGCCTTCTTGTCTAGAAGCACTTCTGCGGTTTCGCTGTGACCGTTGTCCGCAGCGAACATCAAGGGGGTCTTACCTTCACCGTCCTTGCCATTCGCATTGGCGCCTCCTTCGAGAAGGGCTTCTACTACATCGGTATGGCCCCCGCTGGCGGCAGCGATCAGGGCGATATCCCCCTCTGGGTTGGTGGCGTTGGCATCTGCGCCCTTGGAGAGCAGCGTCTGGACCGCGAGAGCGTCACCCTTTTTGGCTGCTGTGATTAGTTCCTCATTCACATCCCCACTGCATCCGATTAGGACGATCGGGAAGAGGGTGATTAGCGGCAATAGCGTGCGGACTGATTGCATGGACAGACTCCTTTTCGGCTTGGACCCACAAGTCTGGCGGTTGGTCACCCAACACAGTCGAATAGAGGGTAGCACAAGGCGACAGCACAAGGTCGATCGATTCCGGGTCGGAGAAGGAGCCGCTCTCGAGGCTGGTTCTCACTCCGGAGTTCGCCTCCGAAGATTTCGTCCTGGTTGGCCCTGTTGTATCCTGTGTGATCGGAGGTGGCGTGGGGCAGACCGCTCCCTGCATTTCGATTGCTATGGTTGTCAAGAAGAAGTTGCGCAGCGACGAGTGGTTCGAGGTCCCGGAGCTCTATGGTTGGACCCGGCAGGCAGCGCTCCAGGGCTCGGGACTGCCGCCCGAAGCCTACCAAGGCCGGCCTGTCATTGGAATCTGTAATACCTGGAGCGAATTGACCCATTGCAACGCCCACTTGAGGACGCTCGCCGAAGCGGTCAAGAGGGGGGTATGGCAGGCTGGCGGAGTGCCTTTGGAGTTCCCCGTGATCTCGCTTGGGGAGTTCAACATGCGTCCCACCTCGATGCTCTTTCGAAACCTGTTGAGCATGGACGTAGAAGAGTCGATCAGGGCCAACCCCCTGGATGGCGTCGTGTTGCTGGGGGGATGTGATAAGACGACCCCAGGTCTACTGATGGGAGCCGTGAGCGCGGACCTACCGACTATTCTGGTCACTGGTGGTCCCCAGCTGAGCGCCCACTGGCGGGGTGAGGTGTTGGGCTCCTGTACCGACTGTAGGCGCTTCGAGGTGGAACTGCGCGCTGGACGGATCCAGGAGGAGGACTGGAAAGAATTGCAGGGTGAGATGGTTCGCAGTCCAGGACACTGTATGACCATGGGGACTGCCTCGACCATGGCGACTCTTTCCGAGGTCCTGGGGCTCTCCCTTCCCGGGAACGGGGCAGTGCCGGCGGTGGACTCCAGGCGAACCCAGCTGGCTCACCAATCGGGATCAAGAATTGTGGAGCTTGTAGAGGACGACCTGAAGCCGTCACACCTACTGACCGCGCGCTCTTTTGAGAATGCCATCCGGACCCTTCACTCGATTGGTGGATCCACCAACGCAATCATCCACCTGATCGCGATCGCACAGAGAAAGGGCTTGGATCTTCCACTCGAATCGTTCGATCGACTGTCGGAGAGCACTCCGGTCCTGTTGAATCTGAAGCCATCGGGCCAGTTCCTGATGGAGGACTTCGCCTATGCGGGGGGCGGATCGGCATTGTTCAAGGAACTCTCGCCACTGCTTCACCTCGATGAAATCACGGTAACAGGGCGAACCCTGGGTCAAAACATTGCGGCGGCGCGAAACGACAACCCCGAGGTAGTTCGCCCGCTCGATCACCCGCTCGAAGAGAATGGTGGGTTGGCCGTTTTGACCGGTTCATTGGCCCCGGGAGGAGCCATTGTCAAGCGCAGTGCCGCCAGCCGGGAGCTACTGCGTCACCGTGGTAGGGCGGTGGTCTTTCGCGACCATGAAGATCTACTTCGCCGGATTGATGATCCCCAGCTAGAGGTGGAGCCCGACGATGTCCTGGTCATGCAGGGCGGAGGTCCTCTGGGCGGACCGGGCATGCCTGAATGGGGTCTACTCCCGATTCCAAAGAAGCTGCTGCGGAAAGGGGTGCGGGACATGGTCCGCATCAGCGATGCTCGCATGAGTGGGACCGCCCAGGGTACGGTGATTGTCCACGTCTCTCCTGAATCCGCGGCGAAGGGCCCGCTTGGGGCGGTACGAACCGGGGATATCATCGAGCTGGATGTCGACCAGCGAAGACTGGATCTGATGGTCGACCCTAGAGAGGTTGAACGCCGCCTCAGCGAATCAGCTCCACCCCGGGCCTCCTTTACACGAGGCTATCGGCGACTCTACACGGAACACGTGCTTCAGGCAGACCGTGGCTGCGACTTCGACTTTCTGATTTGAAAATTGAACAATCCGTCCGAACGTCTGAACGTCTGAAAATCCCCGTCGACTAGGAAATCCCTTATTGAGAAAAGGGAAGCCGTGCCCGCGCACGACTGCTGCCAGTGTTACCAAGCCCAGTCCGGCAGAGCCGCGAACGACCTGACCTGCCAGCAACACGATCCCAAGTTCCGAGGAGAGAGCTGGACAACAGCAGAAATTCCCCTCAGATGAACGACCAAATCTGGTGCAAATCTGAGCACGAACTCTGCGAACTTATTCTTGACCGAACCCTAAGGTATACTTGGTGCCGTTTTAATCACACGCCGGTCAATACAAGAGAGAAAAGGAGACTGTAAATGACAGACGCTCGGGAGATGCTCGAAGAACTCAAGAACTTCGATACCCCCTCCATAACGAACGTAGTTGCAACCTACTCCCAACTCCCGGAATGCCTTGGCCTGTACAACCCCTGGAGTGAGAACTGGTATACCGACCACAGCGTCCGCTGTATCTATCCGGAACTCGGAAGAAGGGTCGGGTATGCCGTAACAACGGTCTATGGCCTGCCTGATCCGAACTTTGACCGCTTAAGCTTTCCGGATGTCGTCGATGCAATGGAGCTGTCCCAGCAACCCACAATCTACGTTTTTCAGCAGAAGTTTCCTCCCGAGATCGCCGGCAAGGTAGGTCTCGCAGGTGGAAACATGACAGCGGCGATGAAGGCAGTAGGTTGTGTTGGGGCGATCTCCAACGGTCCCTCGAGGGACTTCGATGAGATACGCTCAATGGACTTTCAGTATCTGCTGAGCGGTGCCACACCAGGACACGGGAACATGGCCATCCATGCCATCAACGTGCCCGTTAGCGTGGCGGGAATGGATGTCAGCCCTGGCGAGATCATTCACATGGACGAGAATGGTGCCTGTAAGTTTCCAGCAGACAAGCTGGAAGCCGTACTTACTCGAGCGCGTGACCTGAGCAAGAAGGAGGAGGGCATGCAAGAGAGGTTTCGCCAAGCTAGATCGGCAGCCGATGTTCGTGAGGTTCTAATGGGGTCCGCCTACGGATCCAAGAAGGAGTGAACGGATCACAGATCGGCGAAGACCGGATGGCTGAGGTATCTCTCGCCCAAGTCGCAAACCATTGCAACCACCCGGCGGCCCTTCCCCAGTCTTTGGGCCAGTTGCAGCGCCGCCCAGCAAATGCTGCCAGAAGAGATTCCAGTGAAGATGCTTTCCTGGCGAGCCAGTTGGCGGGTAATACGCTGAGCATCTTCGAAGTCGACGCAGATGATCTCGTCAATGACGTCCCGGTTGAGCACCGGAGGGACGAATCCGGCGCCAATACCCTGAAGTTCGTGGGGCCCGGCTATGCCTCCCGACAGGACAGGGGAGTCAGAGGGCTCGACAGCCACGATCAATACCTCGTCCAACTCTTCTTTGAGGACCTCCCCCACGCCGGTGATCGTACCTCCGGTCCCAACACCCGCGACGAAGCAATCAAGTCGACCTTCGGTCGCTTCTAAGATCTCGACTGCGGTAGTGGTGCGGTGAATGGCCGGGTTAGCGGGGTTCTCGAACTGATGTGGCATGTAGCCATCGGCCAACTCGCTTACCAGTTCCTCGGCTTTCTCGATGGCCGCGCCCATAC
>JAKZYH010000170.1:0-22613 GCA_047514575.1 Acidobacteriota bacterium
GGTCCTAGGACATGGTTTGATCAGAGATATCAGAGATCTGGTCGTCCTGGATCCTGCCCGCTTCAACCGCGAGCACAGTGCCGAGGCCGCAAGAGACGTGGCTCGTTACAATCGGGAGCTGACTTCCATCAATGCCCCTTACCTGTTGATTGGGATGGGTCGGTGGGGCTCGTCCGACCCTTGGCTCGGGATCCCAGTAAAGTGGGAGGACATCTGGGGTGCGCGCGTCATCGTGGAGAGCGGCCTTGCGGATCTGGATGTCGCTCCATCCCAAGGGACCCATTTCTTTCAAAACATCACTACCGCCGGCGTGGGCTACTTCACAATCGGCTCCAAGGCCAACCAGGGAGAAATAAACTGGGACTGGCTCAGCCAGCAACCAGCGTTGAGCGAGACGAAATACGTACGACACCTGCGACTGGACGATCCCCTTACGATCGTCATGGATGGACGTACTCAAGAAGGCGCCATTCTCTCTTCGGATCAGCCCCTGAAGAACATAAACTCTGCCGTTTGACCTGGGAACGGGCCACAGCGAATACACTTCTAACCCCAGAAATGAGTCCTCGGCAACTCCAGAATACCCGTCAGTCTTGCGCAGACCCACCGTTGAACATTGTCATCTGAGCTCTCAATAGGTCGAGATACTCCGGATCGATTGTTTCGACCAAGTTCGCTTCCTCCCAAAGGTCCCGAGTCAATTCATACAGCTCTTCCCCTTTCTCTGCAGACGAAATGTATTTATAGACTTCATCACCCTTCTTGTGGATGACCGCAAAAACCTCATTCACTTGATGAAAACTGAACTCTTTGGGATTCTCACTCAACAGCGATCTTCCTTCCCACGATCCGGGAATAGGTAATCCAAGTCGATCCACGATCGTCGGCGCAATATCAACGTGTGTCGCCAAGAAGGTATTCTTGTAGTCAATCTTTTCATCGTCGTATATCAAGAGTGGTATCAGAATCTGGTCTGTGTAGAGATCCCTACCGTGGCCGGTTGACATGGATTCACCATGATCAGCAGTGATCACAACGATGCTATTCTCCAGATAGCCTTTTTCCTGCAACTGTCCCAATAACTTCTCCAGATAACTTTTTGCTTGGATCACTCCGTTCTTATAGTGGTTTTCGTACTTTGCTGGATGACGCTGGAACGGACCGTGTCGTGGATTGATCTTGAACTCGCTGGTGGCCGGTCCGAACTCTTTGAATTCATCCTGCCGTAGCCCCAAGGCATGAACTGACATCAAGAAAAAATAAAAGAAAGAGGGATTGTTCTGGAAGTGGGAAATCTGGTCGAGCCCCTCGAACAAGACGCGATCATCATTTCCCGAGTATCGTTCCGAATTTTCTCCATCAAAGTAGACGTCAACGCTCTCCCCATAGTAACGCTTGAGATCATAGTAGTTGGTGTGATCTCCACTCAGAATGAAATTCACCTTGTAGCCCTGGTCCTTGAGTAGTTCGTTGAGGGCAAAATTGGAATATCCGATGTTGGACCAACTCTTGGATCTCAGGATGCTGAGAATACTCGGAAATGACATGCTCGAAGTCGAGAAGGCCAGATCGACTTTGGTGAGGGTACCCCTGCTGAACCACTTGCCTAGAAAGGGAAAATCGGTAGTGTCTCAGTTTAATTATTCGGGTCATTGTGTCGGATCTGTAGGAGTGGTAGACTCTCTTTATGGCTAGAGGGCCGAAAGGCGAATGGAGACCCACTGGCGACATAGCCTGTGCTGTTCACGTCGGACGCATAGCGACCGGAGAGATCGCGGACAACGGCCAGTCGTTGAGACAAGACAATCCGGATTTCAAGCGCGAACGGGCCAGACGTGGCGGAAAAGCCCGCACTGAATCTCTCACACCAGAACGCCGAAGAGAGATTGCTAAGGCTGCTGCTGCTGCTCGGTGGGAGCGGTAAGAAGACTGCGTAAGTTTTCGCCATTGGGTTCGGACAGTGCCCACAATTTTCCTTCCTTGGAAATCTTTCCTCGCTTTCGCAACCTAAATAAGGCCGTACCCACAGCAGCCCTGGATGTTTCGCGCTCTAGCGTTAAACGCTCGTAGATATCGTTTGTTGTCATCTCTCGCTCACTCAAAATACTTACAACGGCATCAATCATCGTACCCCTCTTTTTCTTTGGGGGTGCGTCTCCATCGGAGATTTGTGTGCGAAGAGCATTAGAGTCGGCCTCGTCGAGCACGCTGATGGTCGTCAAGAACCTCTCGCGCTCCTTGTCAAGTTCGGCGCGTTTGCGCTCAATCTCGTCCAGCTTCGACTTCGCAAAGATTCGGTAGTCTGTCATTGTTAGGCTCTCGCTTTCTTTCTGTAGTACAATGGAAAGGTAAATAAGCGTTGGGGGCCGGGTTTCCCCGGCCCTTCGCCCGCGAAGGGCGATGTTCATCTCATAAGCATCACCTTCCTTTCCTGGGCCGCGTACCGTGATCGGTCAAAATCTAGGGTGCGCGGCCCTTCTGTCTACCCGGTAGTGTACCACCAGTTGAAACCATATTGCAAATTCCTAGCGCAAAAACTTGACACCTATGCTTGCTTGGTGTATCATATAGATATGCACAGGTTAACAATAGAAAAGCGGGCCAAGATCATCAGGCTACTGGTAGAGGGTGCTTCGCTACGGTCCATCAGCCGCATCGAGGATGTGTCGATCAATACCGTGTCCAAGCTATTAGTCGATGCTGGTGATGCATGTGTTGACTTCCACAACAACCACGTCCGCAATGTGAAAGCCAAGCGCGTTCAAGTCGATGAGATTTGGCAGTTCTGCTACGCGAAGGAAAAGAATGTTTCCGATGCAAAAGCCGCGCCAGAAGGAGCAGGAGATACCTGGACATGGACAGCCATTGATGCGGACTCCAAGCTGATCGTGTCCTGGCTGTTGGGTGAGCGGGATAGGATCTCCGCCTACCACTTCATTGCAGACCTAGCCGAGCGGCTCACTGACCGCATACAACTCACATCCGATGGATTAAAGCTCTACAACTGGGCGGTCAAGGGGGTGTTCGGAGCAGACGTTGACTACGCCCAGCTGATCAAGATTTTCGGCTCCCCGGTCGAGGGCGAGAAACGCTACGGCCCAGCCATCTGCCAAGGCACGGTCTGTACTCCCAGGCAGGGCAACCCCGACCCCGACCATATCTCCACTTCCTATGTCGAACGCCACAACCTGACGATGCGGATGTCGATGCGTCGGTTCACACGCCTGACAAATGCGTTTTCTAAGAAACTGCGGAACCATGCTCTCGCGCTTGCGCTCTACTTCGTGTACTATAACTGGTGCCGGATTCACAAGACGCTTCGCATGACCCCGGCTATGGCCTCTGGCCTCACGACCCAACTGCACGATGCGGAATGGATCGTTGGATTGGTGGACGCACGAGTACCAACGCCTGCAAAGCCCGGACCAAAAGGACCACGAAAGTGACGACGCCTATTGATTCCGGCAAGTTTACTGGTCAACTTGGGACTTGATACTTTTAAAGGAGGAGGTGAAATAAGGTGGAAAGGACAAGATGCTTCAGCGTAAGCGTGCTTCTCATCAAGGAGTTTGTTCCTACCGAATCCGGTTGGGTTTCCGGGTGGGTTGCTCAGGGTTTGGAATACGACATTGCTGCCCAAGGGAAAACCATCCAGGAGGTTAAATTCAAATTTGAGACAACCTTTGTAGGTCAAATTGTGGTAGATGTAGTGCACGGAAGAGAAGCACTGGCAGCAATCGCACCAGCGCCCAAGGAATACTGGGATAAGTTCAACAGAGGGGAACAACTGGCCGACAACAGGATGCCTTTTCATTTGCCTGAAATCCCGCTTCTCACGCAGTCATCGAGGATTAGATCGAGCAGTCCTCCCCTTCCTTTCTTCATTCAAGCGTTTGCTAACGACATGCGCTTGAGTAACTGAAGAATGGCATACCCTTTTGTCCACCTTCCAACATTCTACGAATTTTTCCAAATTCTGGAAGGTAAATTTGGATGCCGATACCAAACTCTCTCTGATGTAAACCTCACGGACAAACAGGGGGATAGACACGAGATCAAGTACTTAGAGAGAGTAATCAACGGCGAGACAATCGAATGTGTAGTCGTGCTTAGCGACAATGAAATACTTCTGCCGATCATGGTTCGCAACATTTGTTCCAGGTTGAAAATCGATCCGAAAGATTTGGATATTGGATTCGACCTGGGGTAAAGAAGGAGATAAGCCATGAGCCCCAAGAAAGTGATGCTCCCGCCGCTGCCGTGCCAGGGGCGGCCCTGCTCCAACCCAAATCATCGGATCAAAGTCCCGGTAGTGGCTCCAGTGAGTCCCGAGTAATCAAACTGAGACACTACCGGAAAATCGGGAGCCCCAGGTCTATCAAGGTCGAGATAGTCTGCTCGCAGCGAGTCAATGATTATGAGGATGACATTCTTTCTATTGAAAGCGATATTATCGGGATAGGAATCTCTGATTTCGCTTGATTCAAACCAAGAACCATGGTCGTGCCCTCGGCCCATGATGGGCCGGTACAGAAAGACTCGCGCAAGGGGCTCTTCTTGATGAAGATAGGTGGCGAGGATCAGAGAGGGAGAATTGAAGGCAAGGGTTCCCGCGACGAAGCCGATTGAAAATATGCTGGCAACCAGCTTCACTTTGATGCCGAGGGGTGGATTGTTGAAATTGTAAGACGCGACTTCGTCCCGCAGGTAGAGAGTGGCCTTCAGAATTGGGTGGCGTATCAGTATCAGAGCGAAGACAAGAGCGATGGGGATGAAGAAGAGGAGCAGATAGGCGATCACGGGTGCGACAGACAACGCAGCAACGGTGTCGTTCAGATCGGCGAGGTACGCAAGAAACATCGGAAATGTGATGACCCTTCCCACGAACAACTGCCCGGCAAAGGCCAAGAGATAAGAAAAGTAGAAAAACACGAAAAGGAGCCCCCAGCACCCAGCAAGAACGTACGACGTGGCCTTCGATTGCCGAATAGGAGGAATCGCTAGGAGAAGAATCCCTAACGCAATTTCGGCAGCGATCAGAGCAGAAACGTCTACCATATGGTAGACGACGACCCTGGGGCGCAATTGGAAAGAGGACTGGTACGTGACAATTAGAAGAAGAGGAATAAAAAAACTCGAAAGGATGACTGCGATAAACGGGTAGGGGAAGTCTGCTTTCCTGCTATCCATACCGTCAGTTGACCCGTCTTCTGCCATCAGGGCGCACAGTGTCGTAAAGCTGGAGATCCGGGAGGATCTTGAAAATCCTGATCTTCAATTCCTCGCGTGTGTTTGATCTTTGGGCCGAGCACCAGTCGGATGCGGCGGGAAGGGCTTAAGCGATTTTCAGGCTGAAGGAGATAGCGAACAAAAAAAAGTGTCCCAAGTGATATTCGCAGCTTCCTGCGTACCCGCGCTTCCAACCCTAGGGCTGGTTTCTGAGCTCCCCGAGCGACCTCCCCTTCGAGGCCGAGCGACTCTCCGAAAAGCGCCACCCTTCCTCTTGGAGAAGATCCCCTCCACGCCTGGGCTCGTCCCTTCCAAAGCTCCGCGAATGAACGCTTCGCCCCGTCTAGAAATCCGCCCAAACGGGAGCCGCTATACCCGAAGCGACCGGTTGGTGTATCCCGGCTGTCCGGTCCGAAGACTAGGCCGCCAAGACCACTTCCCGTTGAGGGAGTCCCTTTGCCCGCCGAAACGGCCATCAAGACCCGCCTCCCAGTGTCTGCCTCATCTCGCTTCCGAAGCCGAAGCCTCTTCGCCGGGACCAGACAAACACCCGGTGCCGCCTCGGGGCGTCGGCTGCGTCTACCCCTTGGGACAAGAGCAACCTTACTCTCCTTTCGAATCCTGACAAGGGGGAAAAAGCACGAATTCCGAACGCCCATCACTTGTGCATTCAGGTGCGCTTTGGCGCATCGATCGTCTTCACAAAAGGTTGCGTGGTGCGTATCACAGCTTTTCCACAGCTTTTCCAACATTCGGCCCTCAAAAAAAATTGCGCTCCCAGAGCGACCATTTCACAAACTTATACTTTTATCGATTTGAACGATCTCCAGGGGCATTTTATGGAACTCGAATGACTGGAAGACTCCCACTGAAAACGCCCTGGCAAACCAAGCCTGGCGCGTTCTGAATCAGACGCCGTGGATCCCCCAAGGGGTTGGGAGGGCGATCGGCCGATGAAGGGGGAATCTTCAGTTCTCGGTAATTGCTTGTTCTTAAGTTTGGGGGGGGGCCACTTTTTTGGGGAAAGCCTGACCCCGATTACTGATCCCAGTCTCGCTCGAGATTCCGCCCTGAGTCGCGGTCGAAGAAGTAGCAGCGCTCGATGGGGAGATTCAGTCCGACCTTCTGACCGACTTTCAGCTCCCTCGAGGGATCTGTGATGATTGTCACCGGGTCATCTCCTAGCATCAGCTGAACGTGGAGCTCTCGACCCAGAGGTTCCAAGACATCGACGACGGCGGACAACACTTCCCGGCCGGCCTCCTGATGGAGACAGACATGCTCGGGGCGGATCCCCATCACCACTTTTCTCTGCGCCCTTCTCTTCTTCAGCCGGATGGCGATAGGGGAGGGGAGCGGGTGGGAGAAGCTTGCCGAAGCAAACTCGATCTCACCTCCCTGCGTCACGAGATCTCCCTCGAAGAAGTTCATGGAGGGGATGGCGACGAAATAGGCCACGAAGCGGTTCTGGGGAGAATCGTAGATCTCCCGAGGAGCTCCTCGCTGCTGGAGCTCCCCATCCTTCAGAACAGCAACGGTGTCGGCCACGGTCATGGCTTCTTCCTGGTCGTGGGTCACGTAGATGGTCGTACGCCGCAGACGTCGGTGCAACTTCTTGAGCTCAGCCCGCATGTGCACTCTCAGTTTGGCGTCCAGATTGCTCAGAGGCTCATCCATCAGGAAGACGTCGGGCTCTCGCACGATCGCTCTTCCCAAAGCGACCCGCTGCTGTTCTCCTCCGCTGAGCTGGGCAGGATTGCGCTCCATCAGATGGACGATCCCCAGCATTTCCCCAACGCTTTGGACGCGAGTCACTATTTCCGCAGCAGAGACCCCTCGTACCCCCAGGTCGAAGGCCAGATTGCGACGCACGTTCATGTGAGGATAGAGGGCGTAGTTCTGGAAGACCATGGCCACGTTCCGGTCCCGTGGGGGAAGATCCGTGACCTCACGATCTCCGATCTCGATTTTGCCGGCGTCTGGGATCTCCAGCCCTGCGATCATCCTCAGAGTCGAGGTCTTCCCGCAACCTGAGGGCCCCAGAAGGACCAGAAACTCACCTTCCCGGACTCGAAGGCTGAGCCGATCTACGGCCGTCACGCTACCGAATCGCTTCACCAGGTCTCTGCAAACAACTTCCATGATCGAGTCAACCCTTGACCGTTCCGAACGTGAGTCCCCTGATGATGTACTTCTGGAGGAAAAACGAGGTAACCAGAATGGGAAGGATGCTGACTGTCGTGAGCGTGAAGAGGGGCCCGAAGCGAGGCTCCATGGCTCCCGCATACAGCAGCCCCGGTATGATCACCGGCAGCGTGACCACGCGACGCTGGGTCAGCATGATGGCGAAGAGGAACTCGTTCCAGGCAAAAATAAAGCAGAAGAGCATCGTCACAGCCACCCCGGGCAAGACCAGGGGCAGCGTCACCCGACGCAGCGCCTGAAGGCGGGAGCATCCGCCCACCAAGGCTGCCTCCTCTACTTCGCCGGGGATGTCGGCGAAAAACCCTCTCAGAAGCCAGATGGCCAGGGGAAGGTTGAAGGTCACGTAGACCAGGACCAGGCCCAAATGGGTGTCCAGCAGCCCGAGCTGACGGAAGAGCAGAAAATAGGGAATGACCACCGTGATGGGGGGAAGGATGCGCTGGGAGAGAATCCAGATGGGCAGGTGCTTGCCCCCGGTCTTGAAGCGGGCCAGGGCATAGGCTGCCGGGGTGGCGATCAGAATGACCAAGACCGTGTTGGCAACCGCGACGATCACGCTGTCCGCGATGGAGTTGAGGCCACCCAGTCCCCCCTCGGTGCGGGAGGCGAGGGCGTGCCACCAGTTCTGCTCAAGGGCCCGCCCCACATTCCTCGGGATCCAGACTGGGGGATCACTGAAGATCTCGATATTCAGCTTGAGGGTGGAGAGCAGCATCCAGACGACCGGCAGGAGGGAGAACGCCAACAGACCTCCAAGAGCGGCGAACGAGAACCACCGGGGTGCTCTGTTCCTGAAGCTACTCCACACGGAAAACCCTATAGAAGAGCAGGATTCCCACCATCGCAATCAGCAGCATGATGAACGACAAGGCGGAGGCGTATCCCATCCGGAAAAATTTGAAGCCCACCTGATAGATGTAGAGGTTGAGGGTCTCGGATGCCGTCCCGGGTCCCCCGCCTGTGAGCAGGTAGGCAGTATCAAAAAACTTCCCGAAGGAATCGACTCCTCTGAGCAGGATGGCGATCGCTATGACGCGTCGCATCATGGGTAGGCAAATAGAACGGAATATTCTCCATTCCGAGGCACCGCCGATACGAGCTGCCTCGATCGGTTCTCGGGGGATGGATTGGAGTCCCGCCAGGAAAATGAGCAGCATGAAAGGCGTCCACTGCCAGAGATCGATGACCATCAGGGAGGGAAGAGCGTTGGCCGGCGTCGCCAGCCACTCCATCTTGTCGATCCCCAGCAGACTCAGGCAGTAGTTCAGCAAGCCAAAATTGATGTCGTAAAGCGGCATCCAGATCGCCCCAACCGCAACCGGAGCGATCATGATGGGGACGATCAGCACCGAGGTTATAACTCCCAGACTCCGCAGGTTTCTGTCCAGCAGAACGGCCCCACTCATGCCCAGGAAAAACTGGAGGGAGACCGTCGCAGCGACGAAGGCGACGGAGCGGAGGAGGGCCAGATGGAAACGCAGGTCCTGCCCCAGATGAGCGTAGTTCTCCAGTCCTACGAACCGAGGAGAGGGATTCGGCAACTGCCAACTGTAGAAGCTGAGGGTCAAGGAGTAGAGCAGTGGGAAAAGGGTGAGGAGCAGAATGGTCAGGACGGAAGGAAGGACTAGGACTCGGCCCAGGTTGGCGTCCTTCAACGGACGGCTCGTTCCTGGCCGGGGATCAGGTCCAGACGCTGCATGGCCGTCAACTGGGTTCTCCAGAAGCGTTTTTGATCCTCCCGGCCGCGGCGCTTGGTGATCTCGGCCCACTCCTTGGCGACGGCGTCGAGCGCTTGCTGGGGTGGAACCCTCTCTTGAAGAGCTTCCTGCACATGGCGGCTCAGGGCCTCCTGGTATTCCTCCGCTCCGGGTATATAGAGTTCGGGAAACCCTACGTCCAGAGCGTCACGGGAAGCCTTCAGGAACTGATCGAGTCCGTCGAACTGCAGCTGCCAGCTCTGCGGATGCTCGAAGTGAGAGTAGCGGAAGGGATCCGAGCCGCTGGCCGGGTCACCAATGTACTGGAGACTGATCTCAGGACTGCTGATGAGACGGATCACCTGATAGGCAGCTTCGGGCTGTGATGAGTGTCGGGAAACCGCCATGACCCGACCCGAAACCAGGGCCGTGGCCCGGCGAATTTTTCCGGTCGCTGGGTCCAGGACTCCCGGGCTGGGAGCGAACCCTACCTTGCCGATGACCTTCGACTGGACCGGATCTCCAGTGGCCTTTCCGACGTCGGGCCAGCCGAAGATCATGGCCACCTTGCCGAAAAGAAAATCCTCCCGCACGTTCCACCAGGTGTGAGCCAGGGGGCCCGGCGTGTTGTATCGGACCGATTCCAGACAGTGCTCCAGAGCCCGAACGGCATCCGCTGAATTGATCTTCGGCTCCATTTCTGCGTCGAAGAAGAGTCCGCTGTAGGCTCCGAAGCGGTTCAAATACCAGGCGTAGGCACGGGCCTTCCCCCAGTACTCGGAGATCCCATAGAAGTCCTTCTTTAGGACCTCACCAGCTAGTTGCTCTCCAGCCTTGCGGGTAAAGAACTTGGCGATGTCGTTCCACTGATCCCAGGTCTCAGGCGCTGCAAGAGGATAGCCGTAGGCCTGCTGGAAAGCCTCCCGCTCCAGGGGATGCTGGAAGAGATCCTTTCGGTAGTAAAGCAGGAAGTAGTCGCCGTCGAAGGGGAGAGCGTAAGTATGCCCCTCCCATTCACAGTACAGCTCCCGGAAGGCGGGGATCAAATCGTCGTAATCGGGAGGATACTTCTCTATGAACTCATCCAGAGGATGAAGGAACCCCGGGCCCATATAGTCACCGTTGAATCGGGTGAAGTAGACGATGATGTCGAAGGCCCCGGTTCCCGTGATCAAGTCGGTCAGAATCTTCTCGAAGAGACTTCCGTACTCCAGTGTGACGATCTCGAGATCGACCCCCAGCCGTTCCTTGATCAAGGGCATGAACTTCCGGAAGGGCACATCCACCGGAGCAGCCTCGATCCCAACCGTCAAAGTCGTGCCCTGCTGCGAATCCGATTCCCCCCCGCTTCCTGCGGGAGAGCTGCAGGAGAGGGACGCCAGAAACAGAATGACGACACTGACCAACATTTTCCTATTCTTCTCCATTGGCACCCAAGGATACCCAATCCAGGAAGCCCACGCACGACCCTTCCCTTGCAAAGAAGAATCCCGATGTCTGATCGGGTCTCGTCCTCGAATGCCATCTTGCAGAGGGATCACGTAATCTGATGAGTGAAGGCCGTTGTCATGTGGGCGACGAGTCTGTCCGAGCACACTTCTATGAACCCTCGGGGCACATCTCGGGCAGTGAGGTCTCTCCGGGCTGGATGAACTCGACTGCCGGGCTTTCAATGCGGCCATAGGCATTCCAGACCTTGAAGCCGAGCAGCCTCAACAGGTCCGGAGATGCCCCTTCCAGAACCTCCCCGGCAGTGCCTACTGTAAAGTTCTCCTGAGTGCGGAATTGGGGACCGCAAAAGGTGGTGAGCACGGCCCAGCGGACCTCATCGCTTACGTTTGCTCCCGTCCCATGCCAGGTACGACCGTCCAGCAATAGCGCCGTCCCTGCAGGCCCCTCGGCCGCGACCGTTTCCACCGCGTGGTCACGTTCTGGGTCCGGCTGCCGTCCCGTCAGATGACTCCCTGGGACCAGCCGCGTCCCACCGATGCCGGCGCTGAAGTCGCACAACATCCAGATCACATTGACGGCAGTTGCCGGCGCGATCATGGTCGGCGGCCCTGCCTCATCGGCGTCGAAGTGGTCTCGGTCCATCGAACCCACCGGCAGTGGCTTGCGGTCCCTCCGGGTCGGCGCCGGCATCCACCACTGATCCGTGTGGAGCTGCATGGCAACACCACCGGGTTTGGCGATGTTGGCTCCGTGGCTCGACAGCAGGTAGTCAGTGCCGAGAACGTAGGCGATGAGCCTGCGCACGTCGCTGTGGAAAAGGAGGTCACGGAAAACCTTTCCCTTGTTGATCAGCATGAAGACACGCTGGTTGATACCCCCACTGGTTTCGGTAAAGGCTTCAGGCCTGGGGCTGCCGTCCGGATTTCGAAATCCGCCCCAATTCTGGTTGGCGCCACCGTCCTCGAAGGCAAGTCCCTGCTGCTTTTCCGCAGCTGCCTGCTCCTCGAGCCGAGACCTCAGGGCCGAAACCTGTCCAGAATCAAGCGCGTTGGCGAGAAGGCAAAAACCGAACGCGTCCAGATCGGCCTGGGCTCTGCCCAGATCTGAGGTAGGTCGTGGTAGATCACCGGTTCTTTCTTCCACAGACGTGTCTAGCTCCCCTAGGTGGTGTGCAGCGTTGTAGCACGGGCAAGACCGCCTGCGCAAGAATCGGTGCCGCGGAAATCGCCTACCACTTAGGGTCTGCGCAAGAACAACTGGGTAGAAGTGGCGCTCAGATTCGCACCAGATTTGGTTGCGAACGATTGAGTAGAACCGGAGGCGTAGCCGGGTCTAGGTTGAGGATTTCGCGATTGAGGAGCGGCCGAAGATGATGTGAAGACGAGATGCCAAAATGCCAAGTTATTTTCGCGCAGACCCTCAGATTTTGAGGGATAAGAAGGGCGTCCCCAACGGGATTTGAACCCGTGTTGCCGCCGTGAAAGGGCGGTGTCCTAGGCCAGGCTAGACGATGGGGACGCCGAAGTGAAGGGGGCATTCTAGCATCAGGTCCAGCTGGATGTCTAGCGGCTGTGAGAGCCCCACAAGCCCTTCGCTGGTGACTCTCAGGCACCCTTCTCTGCCGGGCTTTCAGGCTATCGGTGCTCCACAGATTCGACAGTGGGTCCTGCGCTTCGCGTTGAGGGATTCACACTCGGGACAACGATTGTACATGGCCCGTGCGAATAGGTGGGTGGCGAGGGCGCTGCCCCCCAGAATCGCTACGATCACGAGACCGTCAAGAACCGCATCTCTCACCTGTCTCAGGGCCTCAGAAGGCTGGTGAAAGAACCGGTTGGTGGCAACGCAGACCCTTTCGAACTCTCCGTGGCCGTGAATGGGTTCCACCAACCTGCCCTGGAGAAACAATCAGAGGCCTGCTGCTTGATCCATTCGGTGACGTTCGGATGGGGCAGTAGACCCTGCCGAGTTGCAACATGGTCGAGGCCTTCCAATACATCGCCGTAGGGTCCAAAGCCGAATACCCGAAAGGGAATGACGAGGACGCGACCGTGCCGGCCCTGAGCCTCTACAAAGGTCCGAATGCGGGCCTCGGCGGGCACCCGCTTATCTTCCCAATCCTCGCGGAGGGTCTCCACCCTTACCGCTCGATAGCGTTCCAGTCCGGCCACCCCACCAACCAACGCTTCCAACTTCGAAATCCAGCGCTGATTCCGTCCATCGTCCCCTTCACCATGGGCCAGGACAAGGACTGATTCTTTCTCCGGTCGCCGGCTCAAGTCGTGGATCCTCTCCTTCAGGATTTCTCCGATCAGCGGTGAATCGTAGAGCCCATCCCGATTGAGTATCATCTCGGCCTTCACCTGGACCGGTGGAGGCGCAGCGCTCGGCCTTTCTGCCCGGACTTGCGCCCGCCTCTCGGATCCGGCGTGAGCGTGATGCTTCGAGGAAGTACTGGCAGAGTGACCTGCCTGGGGATCGTGGTGCAAAAAGAAAGGGGGCGGATCCGGCCGCAGACCCAAGAGATACTGGGTCTGATGCAGAAACGATTCCGGTGAAACAAAGATTCTCACCACGGCAATTCGCTTGACACTCTTTCGCTCCAAGCGCTTTACCGCCAACTCGAGACTGCGACGCTGGGCCATGCCGAAGGCAATCTCGACCGGGCAAAATTGTCGCGCCGGTTCGACTGCCTCGGAAACCGCTCGGTTCCAGGCAGGGTCTCCCCCGTGAGCCATTACGAGAACCCCAACCGCTTGAGACTTCTCGGAGCGATCGCTCCCGAAAGAGACCGCGCACAATAGCAGGTTGAGAACGATCAAATAAACTAGGTTAAACATCGTTGAGTTCTCTCGAATGGACGAGTTTGGGGCAACCATCAAAAGAATGCAACCTTCCGCGAGTGTCTGTATTGCCCGAGGTCGGTGGTCCTTGGTAGAATGGCCCCCGGTCAACTTACGGAGAAGGAGGAGCATGACCTACATAGTTACAGAACGATGTGTTGCCAACCGCTATACCGATTGTGTTGCAGACTGTCCCGTCGACTGTTTTTACGAGATTCAAGATCCTCATATGCTCATCGTCAATCCGGACGAATGCATCGATTGTGATGCCTGCGTCTCCCTTTGCCCGGTGAATGCGATTTATCCGGATGGCGAGCTTCCGGAAGAGTTCGAGGAATGGACCGATAAGAACGACGCGGAACTCTGTACCGACGACAACAGAATCACCGAGACGCTCGGATCCCTGGACGGTGCCAAACCGATTGAAGACATCAAACAGGCAGAAGAGGAAAAGTTTGGGGCGGTCGTCGCAGACCCGTCAAGCGCAGCCCACTGATCCGTAGTTGCCGACCGGTGGAGGCGAATCCTCCCTTCTATCTCTCGGGTGCCAGTTTCTCCGTCCGAATCAGGCGGGCCGTCAGCCTATGCCCGGCTGAGCTCCCAGAGAATTCCTGATGGGTTGTTCTGCCCTCAAGTGGCTGCGTCATAGCCACTACGACCGTGCTGGGAAACCCATGACTTCTGGACACGGCCTTGAGATTACCAGGAGAATCTGATGCGGCTCCGGGTCCTAATTCTGATGCTTATGCTGCAGTGCACGCCGAACGAAAACCCTAGCCCAGACGCCCCCACTGGCACTGAGGCAAACAGGTCGGATGCGCGCCAGATCGGCGAGTTGGAGCGTCTTGGTAAGGACGGACAGGACATTCTGGTCGTAGGGGTCGATGCCGAAGGCTTCGACGAGTTGAGCCTGGACCAGAAAAGGCTGGCCTACTTCCTCTATCGCGCCGCCATTGCGGGCAACGATATCTTCACCGATCAGGCCCACAGGTATGCGCTCGAGATCAAGGCTCTTCTCGAGACCATCTTCCTGAACTCTTCTGAGCTCGATCCCGGCGTCCGAGATGCCGTCCACGACTATCTCAAGTACGTCTGGATCAACCACGGCCAATATGGGGCACAGTCGCACGCCAAGTACTCACCCACTGACTTGACCTTCGAAATGCTCCAGGCTGCCGCCCACCACGTCATGGACAGGGGAGGCACGCTCGACCTCCAACCGGGCGAGTCCCTGGATCAGAAGTTGGGGCGTCTGCGTCCGCATATTTTCGATCTCGAGCTCGAGCCGCTGCAGAATAACCAGCAAAAAGGAGACGATATCCTGGCGACCAGCCACGTGAACCTGTACGCCCCCGAAGTGACTCAAGACGCCTTCGACCGTCTTTCGCCAGACTGGCAAGGGAGGCTCAACGTCAGGTTCGCTTTTGAGAACGGCCAGATCGTCCCACACCCCTATCGAATCGGAGGGCTCTACAGCAAAGACCTCCAGACGATCCGCTACTGGCTCCAGAAGGCCCTTCCCCTGGCCGAGTCCGAGGAACAGCGGCGCGGCCTGGAACTCCTCATCGAGTACTACGAGACCGGAGACGAAGAGAAATACAGGCAACACTCCATACAGTGGCTCAAGTCCCGGACCACCATCGACTACCTCAACGGATTCATCGAGCAGTACATCGATCCTCGGGGTGTCATCGGCCAGTTCGAAGCCAACGTCACCTTCATCTCGGATTCGAAGCTGATCGAGCAGTTAGCGGCCGCCGCGGACTACTTCGAGGAGAAGATGCCCTGGCCTGCCAAGTACAGACGCGCCAAAGTCACCCCGCCCGTCGCCAACGTCGTTCAGATCATCCTGGGCGTGGGCGATGCGGGCCCCAACTCGCCGGTGGCATACAACCTCCCCAACTATTCCGACATTCGTCGCGATTTCGGAAGCAAGAACATCATCCTCTATAACATCCAGGAAGCGAAGTCGGGAGGAATACGGGAGCAGATCGTCGACGAGTTCTACCTGCCCAAGCACCGAGAGACCTATCGCCAGTATGGGAAGATTGGACGCCGTTGGGAAGTTTATATGCACGAAGTCATCGGACATGGCTCGGGCAAGCCCGAAGACGGTCTCCAGTCAGACCCCAGAACGCTGCTCGGACGCGCCTACTCGTCCCTGGAGGAATGCCGCGCCGATTTGGTGGCGCTCTACCACATCTTCGATCCTAAACTGGTGGAAATCGGAGCCTTCAGCGCCCAGCAACAACTCAGGGTGGCAGAAGCCCAGTATATCGGTCATCTTCAAGGCCACATGAACCGCTACCGCTCCCTGCAGGACGACAACGTACGTGAAGCCCACCGAAAGGGCCGTGAACTGGTCCTCCGCTATCTGGTTGAAGGGGGCGAAGACCAGGATCAAGACTATGGCGTCCGTGTCGTACAAGTTGACGGCGACTACTACGTCGAAATCGTCGACATCTCAAAGGCACATCAGGGAATTGCTCGGCTCCTGGGTAAACTTCAGACGATGAAATCCAGGGGCGACGCAGAGGGTGCAGCTCAGATCTTCGACCGCTTTGGCACCCGGGTGAATACAACCTGGCGAGACAATATCAAGGCGAGGGCCGACCGACTCAAGATCCCCAAAGAGGTCGCGGTCGTCTTCCCCCAACTTGTTCCTGTGCTGGAAGGGGATGAGATCGTCGACGTACGTCTGGAAACCAAGGAAGACTTGACTCGCCAACAATTGAGGTTCTCGAGCTGGCGATTCAACACCGAGCTGTGGCCTCAACCCTAGCATCCGTCTTTCCGTAAGACCGTACCCTTTTCCCGCACGATCTCGAGGCTGATCAGAGTGCTGCCCGATAGACCCAAGCTGCGCTATCTCGAATCGCTTCCTTTCGAAGATCAGGGAAAACAGCTCATCCTGCTGCGCGATCCGACAAAGATTTCCGAGCAGGCCTTGGCCGTTACCCCGGAGCTGTACTCCCTTCTTCTGCTGTTCGATGGAGAACACTCCCTTTTGGAGATCCAAGCAGAAATGACGCGTCGCCAAGGCCAGATCGTTCTTCAGGAGGAAGTAGCTCGTCTTCTGGCTGAGCTGGACTCTTCCCTTTTTCTCGAGAACGAAAACTTCCAGAGTCATCGAAGTGATCTAGTCGCATCCTATCGCAGCGAGACTGTGCGACAGGCCCACCACGCCGGGCTCAGCTATCCAGGTGAGGCGCTTCAGCTTTCCGAGACTCTCAGCTCTTTCTACACAAATACGAAGGCCTCAGGGCTCCCGGGCCCTCGCAAGAAGCAGAATCTAAGGGCGTTGGTAGCGCCCCACATCGATCTCCGTCTGGGAGGAGCTACCTATACTCATGCCTACCGGGAGCTTGCCGAAAGCGAGCCTCCTGATCTGTTCGTGATCCTGGGAACGGGTCATATGGGATTGCCCGAGCTGTTCTCTGTTTCCTCGAAGGACTTCCAGACGCCCCTGGGAACGGCAGTGCTGGACCGGGACTTTCTTCGGCTTCTCCGCGAGCAGTGCAAAGAACCCCTCTTCGAAGAAGATCTAACTCATCGAAACGAGCACACAATCGAGTTCCAGATCGTCTTTTTGCAACACCTCTTTCCCACCCAACCCATACGAATTCTTCCTGTCCTCTGCAGCTTCTCATACCTGGAACTCTGTACTTCGCCCTACTCCGAGAGGGCCCGTCCTTTGTTCTGGAAGTTTGTAGAGGGCGTCCGCAAGGCCGAAGAGCGAAGTGGAAAGCGAGTCTGTTGGATCGCCAGTGTAGACCTGGCACACATCGGTCCCCGCTACGGGGATGCCCTTCGACCGACTGAGGAAGACATCGAACAGGCCTCGGCCAAGGACCTCGAGATGCTGGACCAGGTAGCGGCCGGGGATGCCGAGAACTTTTTTCGACTGGTCCAGGATGAGCAGGACAAGCGAAGAATCTGTGGCTTCTCGCCACTCTACACGCTGCTGAATCTGATTGACGGCCAACCTGGCCGTCTCCTCGCCCATGACCACAGCATCATGGACCCAAGCGGGTCCTTCGTCACCTACGCCAGTATGGTGTTCTAGGTGTGATCCGGATCGTAGCTCTGGGCTCCAGGCTGCCGCCCGATCTAGCCGACGACCCGAAAGAGTAAGACTTCGGCCTGGAGCCCCAAGCTACGTCCTCAACCTGTAAGCAAACGAAGTTTCAGGTCAGTGTCCCCCCAGCGGTGCTGCCCCATTCGAGAAAGAAACTTCGGTCGAGGATAGGCGATATCGTGCGTCACTCCGTGGGGAAGAGTTGTCCAGCTCTCTCCTCGGAACCTGGGCTCATTCTGCTAACGGCTCAAGTCGTTCGCGGCTCTGTCGGACCTGGCTCCGTAACGCTGGCAGTTCACCCGTTGTCGGCACCTTCGGAGGACAGGAGACTTGCGACCCTCGGACGTTCCGACGTGCGACCCTCAGACGTTTCGACGTGCGACGTCTTCTTCAGGTCAGAGAACCAGGAAGGCTGTCACAACCGCACAGATCCCTGCCAGGGTGGCCGCTACCAGGGCGAGCGGGAGTTGGGTCGTTACGTGGTCCATCAAATCGGCGCCGCACGCCAGCGACGAGAGAATGGTGGTATCAGATATGGGAGAGCACTGGTCGCCAAACATGGAACCTCCCACCACGGCTCCGAAACAAACCATGACGTACATCGGTTCCGTCGATATCGACCAGGCCAGCGGCATTGCGAGGGGAAACATGACGGCGAAGGTGCCAAAGGAGGTTCCGATCGAAAAAGAGACCGCCATGCAGATGAAAAGCAAAAGAGCGGGCAGCAGGACCGGTACGATCCAACGACCGCTGAGATCGACGATGTAGGAAGCCGTTCCCAGCTCTTCCGAGACCCGTCCCAGGGTAATGGCCAGGCCCAGAAGAATCGCTCCGCTGGTCACGCCTTTGCAGCCGTCAACGAATCCGGACACCAGCTCACTTATAGCGAGTCCGCGCGCCATGGCCAGAATGAAACCCGACAGCAGAGCCAGGCCGAAAGCTTCTGCGATCTTTACCGATCCCACCACGAGGTAGGAACCAAGGGCAAACCCAATGAGCACGATAATTGGGACTGCGAAATCCAGGATAGAGGGCCGGTAGCCCTCCGGCACTTTGGTCTCAGTCAGCTCCCGAGCAATGAGGGGCCGCGCCTCTGGAGCATTGAGCTCCCCGCTGGCCTGGGCCCTCTCCATGGCCGCTGCCATCTTCCGTCCTGTCCAGGGGAGCCACTCGAGCGACAGTAGCAGGGTCATCGAAACCGCGAAGATGCTGTAGAAATTCATCGGAATCGAACGGTAGAAGAAGGAGACCCCAGCTTCCTGATCAGGGATCAAGGGAATCGTACCCGCAACCAGGCCTCCCACATAAATTGGCCATATGTTGAGGGGTATCAGGCCTGCTATAGGAGAAGCCGTTGAGTCGACGATGTAGCTGAGTTCCTCGTGGCTTACCTTCTCGCCATCAGTCACGACCCGTACTGTGGTGCCGGTCAGGACAGTGGAAATGGTGCCTCCCTGGTGAAATACCACCCCCATGAACCAGGCGAAAACCTTGGCGCTACGTCTCCCACGCACGAGGTGCTCGGCCGACCACTCGGCGAAGGCTTGAGCCCCTCCGGTCCGCGTCCAGACCCCGATCAATCCCCCCAACGACCAGAGGTACACCAGGAGAATCAGGCCGTACTGGGACGATCCGATGGCCGGGATGAGAAACGCCTGCAGGATATTGAGATTACCGCTAATCAGTCCCCCGACACAGATTCCCAGGAAGAGCGAGACCAATACTTCGCGCGTCAGAAAGGCCAGAACAATGGCGGTGGCAGCGGGCAGAAGGGACAGAATCCCGTAGTCAGCTGCTGCTCCCGGATCGGCTCCTTGAGCTCCACCGTCACCGACAAGACCCAGGAACCCGGCAACGAGAATCGCACCTGCCGAGAGCAACCTCAAACTACCTCGAAGCTGTCTGTACATGGTTCGCAAAAGTATAGAGACCCAAGCTGACATGGGGCTGCCTGTCTCAGAGCGAAAACACCCAATTTGCCAGGATAAGTCCGTGCCTTTTCGAATCGGATCTGCTTGAATAGACTTTTCTGAACGGTGGTTTGGGCCGGTGCGCGATCTTTTTTCTCGGGGGCGGTTTTGATGTGTGAATCAGAGCACCAACTCGGCTTTGATGACACAGTTGATCTATTGAGGCAAGTGGGCTGCGCCTTCTACGAGCGTGGATGGGTTCTGGGTACCAGCGGTAACTTCAGCGCCGTCACCTCCCACCGGCCTCTGCGGGTAACCATTACCTCGTCGGGTGCTGACAAGGGTTCTCTCTCGCCTCGGGACCTGCTGCAGATCGACGAAGAGGGACTGGTTCTCAAGGGCTCCGGGAGCCCCTCTGCCGAAACCCAGCTGCATCTTGTGGTGATACGGCGGTGTGAAGCGGGATCAGTGCTGCATACGCACTCAGTCTGGAGCACACTGCTTTCCAAGGCCTATGCTCGTCGGGGTGGTCTCTTGATCGAAGGTTATGAAATGCTGAAGGGCCTAGAGGGAGTCAGGACTCACGAGCATTCTGAGTGGCTACCCATCCTCGGGAATTCGCAGGATGTCCCCTGCTTGAGCGAGAGGGTAACCCAGACCCTTACACAGCATCCGAGTTCACACGGGTTCTTACTCGAGGGACACGGCCTCTATAGCTGGGGTGCAAATGTAGCCGAGGCTCAGCGCCATATCGAGGCTCTAGAGTTTCTGATTGAAGTCCTATGCCGGACGCATTTTTCTGGATCGGGCAATCAGCCCCTCACTGACCCTCAACTTTCGGAGATAGCTTAGAATTTTCGGAGGTAGCTTAGAAAGGATACCGAGGAGGACTTATGGCGATTCTCAGACTTCCGGACGAGAACCGGTCCATCCATGAACGGGAGGACATCGCAGCCTATCTTTCAGACTTCGGGATCGATTGCGAAAGATGGAATCCGGACCGCAACCTCGGGGCGAGTGCCTCCGCGCAGGAGGTACTCGAAGCCTACGCGCCGGAGATCGATGCTCTCAAAGCCAAGGGCGGTTACACCACCGCTGACGTTATCGATGTCAACCCCGAGACGCCCCAACTGGACGCGATGTTGGCCAAGTTCCAGGTAGAACACTGGCACGATGAGGACGAGGTGCGCTTCATCATTTCCGGCCGCGGCTTGTTTCATATCCGACCGAAGGACGGTCCGGTGGTGGCACTGGAAGTTGAAGCCGGCGATCTGGTCAGCGTACCCACGGGCACCTGGCACTGGTTCGATCTCTGCCGAGAGCGCCAGATCCGGGCGATCCGTCTTTTTCAGGATCCAGGAGGATGGACGCCCCACTACACTGGGAGCGGAGCCGAAGCAGGCTATGAACCCGTCTGTCTGGGCCCCCAATACATTCCCTCTCAAGAGACGGCCGAGTAATTGACACTTGCTTCGCTCCCCCGGGATGTGCGGATCTTTCTGCTGGACATCGAGGGCACGACGACTCCGGTGGACTTTGTCTACCAGGTTCTTTTTCCCTTTGCCCGGAATCATCTTGGGGAGTTCCTGAAAGATTCTTGGCGGGCAGAAGAAACCCAGGAGGTCGTAGCCTTGCTCAAGACAGACTACCGGGAAGATCTGGGGCGACAGGAGGTCCCCCCCGTTTGGCAGGAAGATCACCCCGATCGGCACTGGGACTCGGTCAAGAACTACGCTACCTGGTTGATGGATCAGGATCGGAAGTCTACTGGTTTGAAGGCTCTACAAGGAAAGATCTGGGAGCGAGGTTACCGATTGGGGCAGCTCCGGGGACAAGTCTATCCGGAGGTGCTTTCCGCTTTCGAGCGCTGGGCAAGCGGGGGAAGAGACATCTGTATCTTCTCCTCAGGAAGCATCTTGGCCCAAAAGCTTCTTTTTTCTCACTCCGAGCACGGAGACCTGAAGCACCTCATCAGAGGATACTTTGACACCACTACCGGACCCAAAAGGGAGGCGGAAAGCTATCGGAAAATCGCGGCGCAACTCGACGCATCGCCGTCTGCCATAGTGTTCGTTTCCGACGTGGTGGCCGAACTGAATGCGGCAGCACTCAGCGGGATGTCAACTGTTCTATGTGTTCGTCCCGGCTTAACACTCCCCGAAAACCCGGGGCATCCGTTCGTCGAAACGTTCGATGAAATCTCTATCGCCAACTAGGCCGCATTTCTCATCGCTTGTCGTAGCGAGGCGCAGTAGACCAGCGATGAGGAAGGCGGGCGAAACCAAACACGACCTTGGAGGAACCCGAATATGAGAAGGAACAAGCTGAGAGAGGCCTTGAAGGCAGGGCGGCCCACCATTGGAACCCACGTCCAGAGTTCCTGGCCCTCGATTGTAGAGGTAATTGGACATACCGGAGTCTGCGACTATATCGAGTTCGTTGCAGAGTACGCTCCATTTGATCTCTACGCCCTCGAGAACTTTTGCCGGGCTGTGGAGTTGATGGACCTGACGGCGATGATCAAGCTGGATCAGGAGCCCAGGCGCTTCCTGGCTCAACGTTCGATCGGAATGGGATTCCAGAGCGTCCTGTTCGCCGACTGTCGAAATGTAGAAGACGCCCAGGAGTGTGTGCGGAGCGTTCGTCCCGAGACGCCCGAAGACGGAGGCTTCCACGGGGTTGGAGTGCGACGCAATAGCTACATGCTAGAGGGTGGAACCCAGGACTACGTCCAGGCCCTCAAAGACATCGTGGTCGTACTGATGATCGAAAAGGGAACGGCCGTCGAACAGCTTGAGGAGATTCTGGATATAGGGGGCATCGATATGGTCCAGTGGGGACCCGCAGATTACTGTTTGAGTACCGGCCAGCCTGGCGCCTACAACGAACCCCGCGTGGAGGCCGTAGAACGCCAGGTGATTGAGACCTGTCTCTCCAGAGGGATCCCACCTCGCGCTGAGATCGAAAGTGTGGACCGAGCCAAACACTATCTGGATTTGGGCGTCAAACACTTTTGCCTGGGAACCGACATCATGATCCTATACTCGTGGATCAAGGAGAACGGAGAGAAGCTGCAGAAGGCAATCTCAGACTACTGATAACAAAGATATTTGAAATTCTGATTCTCCCTCAAGAAGGGGACTCCAGCCAAGTTGTGCCCGTTGGGAGCCACCCGGCCACTGGCCGTGGCTTCTACGGG
>JAKZYH010000171.1:0-4653 GCA_047514575.1 Acidobacteriota bacterium
ACGTAGATCCAGTTGTCTGGAAACACGTGCTCACGTTTCACGATCAGACCCACCAGGATGAAGTCTCGGTAGCTTAGCCGTCCAACGGCTTCCAGAATCTCCGTAGGCGGCGGGGGATTGATGCGCGTCACCAGTAGGTTCAAGGGCATGGTTGAAATGTAGTTCTGCCCCTGAAACTCGGTCGTGTGGGAGTTGGCATGCGCCAAGATCCTGGTGATCCGGTCGTTACTACAGGTCAGCTCGATAGTCTCGGTATTCAGCTCCACTTGACCGCCGCCCTCGATGATCTTTCGTTGGACCTCCTCCCACATCATTCCCGGGCCTAGGCGGGGATACTGGAATTCCGAAATCAGCGACGTTTCCTTTCCCCGGCCGAAAAGGGCGTGGGAGATGGCAGATCTTAGCGATAGTCCCTTGATGCGCTGGGCTGCCCAGTCGGCCCGGATCCGATCGCAGGGGATACCCCAGACCTTCTCGGTGTAGGTTTTGAAGAAGGTCTCGTAGAGCCTGCCTCCAAAGCGATTCGTGACCCACTGTTCGAGCGTGTCTTCGTCTGGATGCGGCCAGAGCCTGGACTTGAAGTAACTCAGCATTGTCCGGGCGCTTTCCCAGACTCCTAGATTGGATAGGGCATTTAGAGGCTCGAGGGGATAGTTGTAGAAGCGTCCCTGGTAGTAGATCCGTGACTGCCGCGCAACAGTCCGCAAGTCGTCTCCGAGAGTCGACTCCCACAGCTCTCAGACTGCTTGGACCTTGGTGTAGAAACGATGTCCGCCGATGTCGAAACGGTAGCCGCGGTAGGTCTCTGTTCGCGCCAGGCCACCTGGCCTGTCGAGTTGCTCGATGACGAGTGGAGGTCGGTGTTGCTCTACCAGTTGCAGCGCAGCGGTTAGACCCGCCGGTCCTCCACCGATGACAACGGATCGATCCGAATTGGGCGCCTTCATCGCTCCCTTCCTTGTGGAAGGACGGGATAGGGAAGACTTTCAGACGTTCCTTCAGTCGTAGCTGAAAGCAGGTGGAGGGCTGCGCCCAATGCAAATGCCAGGCCACTGTAGGCGTAATGGAACCAGTGCCAGGGCAGAATACGCAGGGAGAACCACAGTCCTCTCTTACGCAGAAAGAAGAGCCACAGAGGCCGGTCAAGAATCAGCAGCCCCGAAACGCAGACAGCTGCCAGGAGTCCGGCGGCTGCCGGTCGCCAGGGGGCTGCAAGCACACACACAATGAGCGTCAGAACCAACGCGACGCAGAAGCGATTAGCCCAGCGCAGGTTGAGGTGGTTGGGCAGAGTTCCCTCTCGCAGCAAGAGCCGAGTCCAGGGAAGGGCTCGGTCCCGGAAATCGGAACGCAGAAGTGAAACCGCACTCCAGCGTTTGAGATGCTTGCACTGCAATGACTTGAGCAGTCGAGACCGGTGGCCCGCCTTGGAGATCCGATGTCCGAGCTCGATGTCCTCGATCGCGGGACGTTCGTATCGTTCGTCGAATCCTCCGGCTTCCAGAAAGACGTCCCGGCGGATGGCGCCGCAGCCCGCCCAGAAACTGGACACGGTGTCGGGCGAGCTCTGATGTACATGGTGGTGCAGCAGGTTCTTGTACTGAGATAGCAGGTTGGGCTCCGGCGGCGAATCGTCATAGGATCCGAAGACCGCCGCCAATTTGGGGTCCGTTTCGAAAGCAGTCGAGACTTGCTGAATCGCGTCGGATGGCAGGGCCACATCCGCGTCGATGAAGAGCAGGATATCGCCACGCGCGGCTCGGGCTCCAGCGTTTCTAGCCCGGGACGGGCCTCTCCTTTGTTGAAGTTCAACCAGGCGGGCGTCGTATCCGATGGCCAGCTCCTGGAGTCCCTCGACTCTGCCATCTGCAACCAGGATTATCTCGTCGGCGGACGGTTTGGTGTCACGCAGCCCAGTCAAGCATCCACGTAATGGCGGGGTGTCTTCGTGAACCGGAACGACTACCGAAACCGTCGCGGGCATTGGCTGGGTCGCATCCTCCTGGACCGAAGTCTTGCACAGGCCGTGTCGGCGGTCAATCAAGTCTCTCTCCGAGCCTTCCCAGATGCTTGTTGGGCTGCTCTCTGCTTTACGGATGCTGACTGATTCCTGTGCTTCTTTGCTCTCGCAGACTGCCGCCTGCGGTCCAGGGAGGCCTTGAGGACGTGGAGCACCTGCTCCTTCATAGCGGCGCTGATCGTGCCTTTGCCCGGCTCCATGGAAACATTTTCCCGATGCACCCGGCGATACACCAGGACGTCCGGAATCAGCTTCATCTCCGTATTCTGCTCCGCCGCCCTTATGAACCAGTCCAGGTCATCCGCCGGCTGCAGGGCGGGATCGAAGAGACCTACCGTCTCGAAAAGAGAACGTCGTGCCATCACGGTCTGAGGAGCGTAGCCGGGGAGCGGCTTTGCGAAGCGATGGGTGCGAAATCGCTGGGCAGCTTTAGTCAGCTCGGGAATCCAGAAATTCTGAAGATGGGTCAGGCAGAGGTTCAGACTTGGCCGAGCAGTGAAACATGCCAGCTGTCGAGCCAGTTTCTGGGGATGCCAGAGATCATCCGCATCCAGAAAAGCCACCAGGGAGCCCCGAGCAGCGCGGAGCCCGAGATTACGTGCCACCCCCGGTCCCGAGTGGGGCTGACGCAGGCACCGAATCTGCTGATCATAGCTTCCGATCAGCTCGGCGGTAGCGTCGGTCGAGCCGTCGTCCACCACGATGATCTCCAGCCGCTGATATGTTTGCTGTCGAATGCTGTCCAAGGCCTCCGCCAGGTAAGACTCGCCATTGTGGACCGGGACGATACAGCTGATGAGGGGCCGTTGCATGTCTTGATTCAGACCCATTCTCGCACGAGTCCGACAGGAGGGGCCAGGAAGACGAATCGATGAAGGCGATATTGTTCGAACGCTACTGTCCGGTTAATAGTCAAATGACATCAAGTGGCTAGAGATGTGGCCTGCTTAACCTTGCAAAGACCAAGGTCTAAGTGGTTGAAAAATAAGGGTTTGATCGAACAGAGTAGTTCCGAAGATTGGGGTCATCTTGTGGCGTGACTGGTGGCCCTGAGGCATAGCCCTGAGTGCACAGGAGGGAGGTGAATCCTGAAGGGATTCCGTATTTCAGCCCAGGGTTTCCGAACCCTGGGTGACCGGCGCCGCCCCTGGATTTCAACCCTGAATGGGTTGCGGACAGCGTGGCGACAACTGAGTCAGTACGCAACCCATTCAGGGTTGATTATTAAGGGGTTAACTCTCTTACCCAGGGTTCGCTGGGCTGGAATACGCAATCCCGTTGGGATTGACCTCGCTTGGTCTGACGGGACGCATTTCCTGTCCTTTCCGACAACAAGGTCGAACTGAACCCACACGAGTTGGGCAACGATGGAAGCCTGAACAGTTCAGCCGGACCATAGTGATTGTTGGAGGCGAACTCGCGTCGCCCTGGCGTTTGACAAGGGCACTACCGTCCAGTTCCAGGCTCCTCTCTGAAAACCGATAGACCGTGCGTTCTCAAGATGCCGATCCGGTGCCTCAGGTATCTTGGGTTCTTGTGAAGCTGCTTGAGGAGCTCGTCGTTTTCCAATATCAGCAGCTCCTTACGAGCAGCCGTCAAAGCCATGTGCCTTCTAGCGAACTGATGGACATCAGGAAGCGATAGAGGATTCGTCCGAGATGAAGACAGTTGTGTCTTTACCGAAAAAATCGACGCGACGACTATGAGCAACACGACGCCGGCCAGATAGTAGGGACGTCTTCGCCTGTAGGTGCTGTGTGCAAGCTCCGTTTGTCCCTCCGGTCTCCTCGACCGATATACCTTGAAGAGCAGCGCAATCAAGACGATGAGTGCGATCCAGCATAGATTCGCAATTGTGACGTAACGAGAGCGCCCAGCCTGATCCACGCCAAAACCCAAGCGTCCAACACCGATCAGAGCCGCGCTCCCAACCGAGTATAGAAATAGGGCGATGAGGGGTAGAAGAGGCTCAATCTGAACAGCGTAACGCCTGACCAGAAGGGTCAAGCATGCGCCCACGCCAATGAGCCCCAGAAAGCCCATCAGCAGTGAGTACTGAGTGCTGATCGGATTCCCCAGGAAGGAGAGCATATATTGAACGTACTCGATCGGCTGCTCCAGAAGTGTCCACGGCGATGGGTGATGGGACGGCACCCTGAAGTCGTTCAGGTAGACGCCTGTCAAGAGGCTGCCAGCCAGGAGCCAGGAAAGCGGAAACGTGATCGAGGTCTGGCGGTTCTTGAGCCAGGGCACGGTCAACATGAGCAATCCGATCCACCAGAGGAGCAGTCCGTTGCCGAATGAGAATGTGGCCACAACGGCGCAGGCGATCGCTCCAAGCAATCTTCCCCATGTAATTGGCCGGTAGCTCAATAAGAAGATCCCAGTGACAACGGCGAGGATGTTGAGGAAGATCGCGATCTGCCATCCCCAGAGCCAGTTGGCGTGCTGCTTGATCGAGAAGATGAGAAGTGAGATCCCAAAGACCAGCCCAACGGGGAGGCGAGAACCGAGCGCCTGATAGAGCTGCTGAGCCTGGAAAAGAAGTACCACAAACGTGGCGCAGGCAATGAGATAGCTGACGCCCATCTCCCAGCGAACGTTCCAGCCACTCCAATAAGCCAGTGTTAGCA
>JAKZYH010000172.1:0-9180 GCA_047514575.1 Acidobacteriota bacterium
AACCTTGGGAGAGATCTTCTCCGCGCCCGCCTCGACACCCTGGTTGGCGAAGACCAACTCCAGGTAGTCATCCGAATTCAGATCCAGCGCAACCACCCCCGCTGCCCACTTCGTAGGCAGTTCGGTGCGGCTCTCCGGATGGTAACCCTTCTGACTTCCCCAGTAGACATAGGCGGTTCGCACGCCGGGATAGTTGTGGATGTAGTTGCAGAAAACCAGTTCCGGATACCCGTCCTGGTTCAGGTCGGCTACCGCGGATCGTCCACCACCAAAAGAGGGGAGACGGGTCACCTGGTCGCTGCCGTCCATGAGTCCGTAGACGACCTGGGCCAAGGGACGCTTTTCCCATAGGTCTGGCAGCAGAGACTTAGGTCCCTTGGGGGTCCCCCAGTAGACCAGAGCGTCCACCACGCTCATGTTGTCATGAGAATTGCTCATGACCAGGTCCACGTGGCCGTCCCGGTTCAGATCCCACTGATTGATGACCTGTAGTCGACCTTTCTTGGAGACGTAGAGGTTCGCGCCCGTATCGCCGAGGGTTCCCTCGCTGAAGCCCGCGAAGCCCTCATGCCTCACCACACCATCTCCCGCAAGAGCGCTCGGTCCTGAAATAAGAAGAATTCCTACTGCTACGAGATAACGCTTCACGACCTCACCTGCCCTTCCTTTTCCAATGATCAGTCTGATCCTAAACTCTGACGGCGACACATCTCGGGGTGCGGTATTCTAATCGAGCCGGAACATGACCGAATTAGCGTGCCGGCGGCTCCGCGGCGTGCACCCGCTCGCTCTCGTCCGGTTCTGCTGCCAGGTGTTGCTGCCATTGGCCCCACTGGGTCAACGAAATCGACAACTGCAGGGAGAAGTCGAGCGAGATCCAGTCCCTCCCACATGGCTGCAAACTTGGGGTTGGGATCCTGCCAATAGCTAGGAAAGATCTCCGCGCAGGTTCCGGCAGTCATCCCGGTATCCGGTTCGGACTTCCCCCCCCCAGAACCAGGAGAATCAAGAACGAAAAGACTCTGGGCATCATTGACTCCTTCCTACACGACAGCTCACATGCCCCTCCACTCAACCCAGCTTCTCCGAAGCTGCGGTCAGTGTACTCAAAGCACCTTGCCCTAGCAACAGCATTCCCCGGCCTGAGACGCGGACAGTAAGAAGGCAAGAAGGGGACAGAGGTTAGCAGGAAAGGAGAGGAGGGTTTCTCTGAAAAGGGGACAGTGAAAAGGGGACAGTGAAAAGGGGACAGAGTTCTTCGGCGAAAAAACTGCCGAACCTCGAAGACTGCCCAATCGAGATGGGGACAGAGAGATGGGGACAGAAGGTGCCCAATCGAGATGGGGACAGAGTACTGTTGGAGGGGATCATACCCGAGAAAAGGGACAGTATCCGAGAAGGGGACGCAGATGGCACTCCGCTCGCCGTGCTCACTGGATCGACGAACTTCACCAATGGCGGCATCTCTACCCAGTCGAACCAGAGCGTCATCTTCCGGAATCCGGAATTGGCCAAAGCCTATATTTCGGACTTCGAGCGGGTATTGAAAAACGACAACTCTGGTCTGAGAGAAGCCAATCGAGAAGGCAGCAAGGTTGGAAAGGCGTTGGAAGTGTACTTCTCCCCACACTGTTCTAGCGATCGACCCGACCTCGACCGGCTGGCCGAGCTGGCAAAAAGCGCTACTTCGAATCGACTCTTCATGACCTTCCGGATGACCGATCCGACACTCATCGAGTCGATGTTGGACGACTCCCTTCCGGTTTTCGGGGTGGCTGACCGAGTCTACCAGGGCAACGACCAGAGCGGCGAGCGGCTGATCTACACTGAGGCACACACTGCCGATCCCCGCGTGGTGGCCTGCAACTCGCCACTCGATGATGAGCCCGAGGAGGACGCCCTCTATGTGGAGCTGAAACGCGAAGGCTACAACCCGCTGGTTCACCACAAGATACTGGTTCTCGACTGGAACACCCCCGACTGCGTGGTCGCCACCGGATCAGCGAACTACTCGACCAACTCCACCGCCCACAACGACGAGAACACCGTTATCGTGCACGGAGACCAACGCCTCGCCGAGGAGTATTTCGTCGAGTTCTGCCGCTTGTTCACGCATTGGCGGCCCCGCTGGCTACTTGAGCGCGAGCGGCACGCAGAGCCGCCACCCGAACACCTGGCGGCAGACTCGTCCTGGACCGGTTCCTGGGCCAGCGGTGGACGTCTAGCGCAGTTTCTGGACGTGGCAACGGGCGGGACAGCCAGCGCTTCGACGGCTCACCCCAGCGTCAGCCTGGCACCCGCGGTGAGCACTCGTGGACCCAAAAGCCGGGCGGGCGAACGCATCCAGCATATTGTCGTCCTCATGCCGGAGAACCGCTCCTTCGATCAGATGTTGGGTCTCCTCCCCGGCGTAGACGGCGTTACCTTGGGAGCCGATGGAAAAGACCCTGCCCATGTGAACTACCTCGATCCACAGAACCCGACTCCACAACAGGCCTACAGAGTCGAGAAAGCCCGATACTTTGGTATTCCGGAAGGCGACATTCCACCTCCCAAGGACATTCGTGGGATCTCAACATCCCTTTACGGCGGCCCCTCCCACTCCTTTCCTTCCGCCAACCAGCAGCTCTACAACGACCAGTGGGGAGCCGCTGGCCGGGACGCCAAGGGGACGACGCCGGCGACCAACAGCGGCTTCGCCAAGGGTTACAGCGAAGGGTAGCGCGGACCTATGCTGACCGGGCCAAACAAGATTCGTCGTTCCAGGTGCCGAGCGAGCCGCCAGCGGATCATGTCGAGGTGTCCATGGCGGTGTTCTCCCCAGAACAACTGCCCGTGATCAACGGGCTGGCCCAGGAATTCTCCGTCTGCGATAAATGGTTTTCCGAGGTGCCGGGGCCCACCGAGCCCAACCGCCTGTTCATACACGCTGCGACCTCGGTAGGACTCGTGCACAACCCCTGGACGTTTCCCATCCAGGCACGCACCATCTACGAGGACATAGACGAGCCGGGGGAAAAGAGCTGGGCCTTCTCGTGAAGTGGCCAAACCCTTCGAGCGCGTCTGGCAGAGGTCCGGGAGCCCTGATCTCGAGTATTGCACTGGAAGGCACAGCCTGATTACATCACCCCTCCATTTGTCTTGAATCTCCTCTCCATCTATAATTCTCCTCGTCCCAAGAGGCATCGCCCCGTCAGATCCGATGGAAGAAAAGACCCAGGCACAGCGCACCGAGCCAGAAGCCTATCTAGTTCAACTGTCTGGCCTCGGCCCCGAAAAGCGCTTTCCCGTTCGCGGCCCCGTGGTTCGAATCGGCCGCGGAGAGGAAAGCGATCTGATTCCGGAACACACAAACCTTTCGGCCGTCTCCAAACAGCACCTTGAAATCCGCAAATCAGGAGACTCCTACCGTCTTCGAGATCTGGGTAGCACTAACGGAACCTACCTCAACGGGCAACGAGTCCAAGAAGACGCTCTTGAGCATGGCTCAGTTTTCATGTTGGGCCCCGACGGACCACAGTTTCAGTTTCGGTATTCGAATGCAGCTGCAGAGCCCGAACCTGAATCGGCAGCTGCAGCAGGACCGAAGACAAGGATCTCGCCCATTCCGCCGGTCAGTCAGGATCATAACCAGCTCGTGGAGGAAGCTCTCCACAAGGCACGTCAGGCTCGGAAAGCAGGTGGAGAAGGGCATACAGGCTTCTTCATGCGAGAAGCTGTCAGCACCTCTGTGAAGCGATCCCGCAAACCTCTCTACCTGGTAATCGGGGGAATGGCGCTCTTGCTGGCGATTGTGTCCGCCTATGCCTATTGGACCATACACGGCCTGAAAACTGAGAAGTTCAATCTGGACCAGCATATAACCAGCCTGGAAACCCGGCTCGAGGAAGGGGGAGACCCAGAGGAAGTTGAGCTCTTGATCGAGGAGTTGGAAAAGCATCAGAAGGCCGCTAAGAAGCTAAAACGGAGCCTGCTGTACAAATTGGGGGTTCGGAGCGAAGAACAGGACTTTATAGAAACCGAGATCCGAGCATTGATGGCCGAGTTCGGGGCCGAGAACTACAGCATTCCACCTGAATTCTTGACGCAAGTGCGACGTTATGTCGACCGCTACCGCGAACGGGATCGGAAGAATATCGAGCGAACTCTGACCAAGCACTGGGACACTCTGCAGCAGGTTCGGAAGAGTCTTGAGAGTGACAGGCTGCCTCCGGATCTAGCCTACATCGTGGTTGTGGAGAGCGCTTTCGTCACGAATAGCTCCAGCAGCGCCGGAGCCGCAGGTCTGTGGCAACTGCTGCCCGGCACCGCCCGCGCCTACGGACTCACGGTCACAGACGAGGTCGATGAGAGATTCGACGTGGAGAAGTCCACCCAGGCAGCGGGGAAATACCTGCGCGAGCTGATCATACAGTTTGGGTCGGGAAGTTCGGTCATGCTGGCGTTGGCCGCCTACAATCTGGGGCCGACCCGAATCCGGCGAACTATTCGCAAAGTCGAAGATCCGATTCGCCAGCGCAACTTCTGGTATCTCTACCGGACCCGCGCCCTCCCTGCGGAAACCAGGGGTTACGTGCCCAAGATCTTTGCTGCAGTCATTATCTGCCGCAATCCCGAGCAGCTCGGCTTTCAGACGCGATCATCGGCTACCACTTCCTGACAGGCGGGAAAGCGGCGGCAGCCTTCCTGTCCCTCAAGCCAACAGTTTATCGATCACGCGACCACCGACGTCAGTGAGGCGAAAGTCACGGCCTTGAAAACGGTAGGTTAGCTTCGTATGGTCGAGACCCAAGAGGTGAAGAATGGTGGCGTGAACATCATGAACCTCGACCTTGTCTTTCGTGACAAAGAAGCCCAGTTCGTCGACTTCTCCGATGTTTTGTCCGGGTTTGATGCCGCCCCCCGCAAACCACATCGGAAAGTTCTCGATGTGGTGATTGCGACCGACTGTCTCCCGAACTTCACCCATCGGAGTGCGACCAAACTCTCCACCCCAGATCACCAACGTGTCCTCCAATAGGCCGCGCTGCTTGAGATCCTTGAGCAGCGCAGCACAAGGACGATCCGTCGCTAGAGCAACCTCATCGAGCTTCTCGTTCAGATTGTTGCTTCCGTTTCCATGATGATCCCAACCGGTGTGGTAGAGCTGGACAAAGCGCACATCCCGCTCGATCATGCGTCTGGCCAAGAGGCAGTTGTTCGCGAACGAGGACTCCCCCGGAGTAGCTCCGTATAAGTCCAACGTGTCCTGGCCTTCGCTGGCCAGGTCCATCAGTTCGGGGCCGCTAGTCTGCATTCGATATGCCATCTCGTAGGAGGCTATCCGGGTCCTGATTTCGGGATCGCCATAATCTGCCTCGTGGGCTCGATTCAAATCATGGATAGCACTCAGCCGTGCCGCCTGACGCTCCGGAGATACGCCCTTGGGACTGGCCAGATTCGGGATCGGTACGGCGGATCGAAGAAACTCGACTCCCTGGTAGGCCGTGGGGAGGAATCCACTCCCCCAGATAGAAGCACCTCCCATCAGATCGTTGGAGCCCGAGCGGAGAACGACAAAGGCGGGTAGATCCTTCGACTCGCTGCCCAGGCCGTAGCCTAACCAGGCACCCATGCTAGGACGCCCGAAACGAGACGAGCCGGTATTGCAAAAGAGTTTGGCGGGGGCGTGGTTGAAGTTCTCGGCCACTACTGAGTGCACCAGCGACAACTGATCCACTACGGTTGCCATTTGAGGGAAGACCTCAGATACCCAGGTGCCCGCCTGGCCGTGCTGCTTGAACTTCCTGGTGGGACCCAGCAGCTTGGGCTTGGTTTTGGTAAAGCGTTCCATGAAAGCGAACCGCTTGCCCTCGAGAAAAGAGTCCGGCGTAGGCCGTCCATTGAAACGTGCGAGCTCGGGCCGGTAGAGCCAGGTCTCGAACTGGCTGGGTCCGCCCGCCATGAACAGATAGATGACCCGCTTGGCCTTGGGACCATAGTGTGGAGCCCTCGGCGCGAGAGGGTTTTCTTTTCGGTCTCCAGTCGCAGCAACGAGGTTTCCCTCACCCAACAAGCTGCCAAAAGCGATCCCACCCAGACCGACAAAACACCGACTAAAGAAGTGGCGCCGTGTTTGTTCCAGGAGTGCGAGCCTTTGTGCAATCATCTCTGTCCCCTTCCCTTTGGCATCATCTCTCCCACCTTACCCGGTCACCTGACGCGGAAAGTGCAAGCTTCTGTGAAGTCATCTCGGTCCCCTTCTGAATCGTCCCCTTCTGAATCGTCCCCTTCCTGAATCATCTCTCTTGCTCCCCGCTAATGAGTCACTCCCGAGTGATGAACTCATCCAGGTTGAGAACAACACTGGCTACCGTAGTCCACGCTGCAGCCTCCTGACCCTCAATCCCGTCAGGAAGGGGTAGGGTTAGAAGGTCTTTGGCCTCCTGAGGGTGGGACCGCAAATCGTCTAGCTGCGCAGCCAGCAGCTGCTCCAGCCGCTCCTTCTCCCTGGGCTTGGGAGTGCGGGTCAAGCAAACTCTGAAGAGATAATCGACCCGGCCCGAGTCTGAGCTGATCCTGGGTGCGGTTAGAACCCGATGGGCAAGTCCCTGAGCGAACTCATGAAAGCCTTCGTCGTTGAGAAGCGTCAGCGCCTGCAACGGCGTGGTGGAACGGTTGCGACGACTGGTAGAAGTCATGCCGTTGGGGCTGTCAAAGACCATCAGTCCTGGATGCGGACTCGTGCGCCAGAAATGCGTGTACATACCCCGCCGATAGCGATCCTTCCCTTCACTCAGACGCCATCTCTTCTCACTATCCAGAATCATGACTCCGGGAGGTTGAGGCGGAAACACGCTCGGGCCACCGATCTCAGGTGTCATCAGGGAGCTCGCGGACAGGGCGAGATCGCGAACGATCTCTGACTCGACTCGCAGTCGGTTCTGCCGCGAAAGAAGTCGGTTACGCGGATCAATCTTCTGCGCGTCGAGCCGATATCGGGAAGACTGCCGGTAGGTTGCCGAGGTCACGACGAGGCGATGCAGCGCCTTCAGACTCCACCGCCGCGCCACCAACTCCGACGCCAACCAGTCTAGAAGCCGTGGATGAGTGGGCGGAGAACCCTGCGTGCCGAAGTCGTTGGTGGTATCGACAATTCCGTAACCGAAGTAGCGCTGCCAGATTCGATTGACCGTCACACGGGGGGTCAAGGGATTCTTGTCGTCCACCAGCCAGCGAGCCAAGTCGAGACGGGAGTACCGATTCCGAGCGGGCAGCGGCGGCAGCGCTGTCGGAGTCCCAGGCCCAACGGCGACTCCCTTTCGGAGGAAGTCTCCTCCCAGCAAAATGTGGGTCGGACGGGGATTGGGCAGCTCCTTCATAACCAATGTGCTGGGGATCTCGGGCTCAAGCCCACGAACGGCGTCTACGGCCTTCTTGCGCTCCAGATGGCCAAGGTCTTGGCTGAAATACACCCGCCGGATAGCCTCGTGCTGAGCCTCATGGCGCTCTTCGACCGGCAGCTTTAGGATAGTGCGCTGGCCCGGTCTCAGCTTCGCCAGGGCCTCCTCGTTTAGTGAGGACTCCCACTCGGGCTGCTTTGCCAGCAGCTGTTCCTCATAGCTCTTCAACTCTTGTTCCATCACCTCCAGCTGTGCTCTAAGGGCCTTTCGCCTCTCATATTGTTCGGGAGTGCCAAACTCGAGCACCGGCTCCTGCGCACGGGCACGCCCGGCATCGTTTTTGAACTCGCCGCTCAACTCATCGATGCTGTTGAAGAAGGCGAAAAACTGATAGAACTCTCGCTGCGAGACTGGATCATACTTGTGATCGTGGCAGCGGGCACAACCAAGCGTCAGGCCCAGAAAGGTAACGCCAGTGGTATTGACCCGGTCTACAACCGCTTCGACCCGATACTGCTCGAAGTCGATACCCCCTTCAAGGTTCAACAGCGTATTGCGTTGAAACCCGGTGGCGACGATGTGGTCCTCGGTTGCATCGGGTAACAAGTCCCCCGCAATCTGCTCGACGGCGAACTGATCGAAGGGCATGTCGCGGTTGAGAGCGGCAATCACCCAGTCACGATACATCCAGATCTGGCGCTCAAAGTCGTTGTTGTATCCATTCGAATCGGCGTAACGGGCCAGGTCTAGCCAATGACGGCCCCAACGCTCGCCGTAGTGCGGTGAAGCCAGCAACTGATCGACCAGGCGCTCATAGGCGTCCGGGCGGGCGTCGCCCACGAACTCTGTCACCTCCTCGGGTGAGGGCAGCAGGCCAATCAGGTCGAGGTGGGTCCGGCGGATCAGGGTGACTTTGGGAGCTTCTGGAGACGGCCTGAGTCTTTCTTGATCGAGTCGAGCGAGAACGAAGCTGTCGATCGGATTACGGACCCATGAGGGGTCGGACACAGTCGGTTCCATAGGTCGCTGGATCGGCTGAAACGACCAGTGTGTCACAGCCTTCGCAGTGGCTGGGTCTGGCGCTGCTGGGGACGGCCAGGGGAGGTCTAGCTGGACCCAACGGACCAGCGCTGAAATTTCCTGGCGCGTCAGCGTGTCGTCGGGAGGCATTTTCAATTGCCCTTGGCGGCGAATGGCTTGGATGATGCGGCTCTGCTCGGGGCTGCCCGATAAAACAGCCACACCGCGATTCCCCCCCTTCAAAATGGCTTCCCGGCTCTCGACCGAAAATCCGCTGGTGAGCAGCTTGGCATTGTGACAACCGCTGCATTTGTTACTCAGAACCGGGCGAACTTCGTTCTCAAAGAAACGGATTGCGTCAGTAGAGAAAGCCGCGGGACGCTCCAGCGCGACCATATAAGGCGGGTTCAAGACGAAAAAGATGACGACCGCCCAGAGGCGGCATACGCGGCCGATCACAGACCAGAACACTATCATACGAAAGAACAAAGGGACACAATGTCCATATGCGTCCACAGAAGCTGCACAAGGTTTGATGTCTCAGAAAGACTCACTCTGAAGGCTCCGACGCTTCACCGAAACGGTAGGAGAAAAGGCTGGTCGCGTTGTCGGCCTGGATGTGCAGTCGGATCTTCTTACCGACAAAGGGCGACAGATCCTTCCTATCCTTTCCCCAGGTGACCTCGAAGTTCGTCTCGTCACCACGCTCCAGCCCATTGCACTCTTCGAAAGAGTATCCATTGGGGACAGAGACGTCTTCGATCACGCGAATCTGAAC
>JAKZYH010000173.1:0-7442 GCA_047514575.1 Acidobacteriota bacterium
GGACAAGAGAGGGCAGAGCCTGAGTTCCATGAGCTCTACTATCGCCCAGAAGAAATGGACGGATATCCTCGAAGAGTTCGACGGAGGTGAGCGGGGCAAGTTCTACTTCCTACTCGAAAACCAGAAAGTCTTTCTCCGGAAGGAGATCACCGAGCCTCAGCAGAGTACCCTGGTGATCCGAGACGGTAAGCTGGTCTACTATCAGCCAAAAATCAAACTGGCTCAACGCTACGATCTGGGCAATAAGAAGGACAAGGCAGAGTTCTTGCTGCTTGGCTTCACTTCAAACAAGCAGGCCATGAAGAAGACCTACTCCATAAAGGAGCTAGGACAAGATCGGGTGGGAGACCGCGACACCTATGTTCTGGAGCTCACTCCGAGATCCAAGGCTGTTTCCGCCCACTTCTCCCAGATCGTTCTCTGGGTGGACTCGCAACTCTGGGTGCCGATCCAGCAGAAGCTGGTGGAGCCAACCAGGGATTATCTACTCATCCATTTCGATAAGATCAAGTTGAACGATGGGGTCAAGAAATCCCATTTCGAGCTGAAGCTTCCCAAGAACGTTCGCGTTATCGGCGGCTGATCGAAGAGAAGTCACTCCGACTTCACCGCGTAACCAGTTGGGCTGGTCGGCACCTGCTGAGCCGATGCTTGGTCGTCTGTCGGGACTTCTTCGCTGCTCCGCGCGGCGGCGATCATCTGGGAGCGCGTGTAGAGAATGCGGTGGAAAACCGTCCAATTGGAGAGCACCGCAATCACCCAGAGAATCGGCTCCATGCTGTAGAAACAACCGATGATCAGGAGGACGATGCGCTCGGGGCGCTCCAGAAAGCCCACTTTGCAATGTTCGATCAAGGATTCGGCACGGGCTCGAGTGTAGCTGGTCAATACCGAACCCATCATCGCTATAGCGACCAGCACGATGTAGGTGAGGCGTCCTTGGTGGCCATAATAGAGGATCAACCCTAGATAGACGATCAGGTCCGAGTAGCGATCCATCACCGAGTCGAAGAAGGCTCCGTACGGCGTAGCCGCGTTCGCAGTCCTGGCCACCATCCCATCAACCATGTCGAAAAGACCGGCAACGATGAGAAGCACTCCCGCGACTCCGAAACGTCCACGGGAAAGCACAAAAGCGGTCACGATGCTCATCACAAAACCCAGAAAGGTGAGGTGATTGGGCTTGATGTGAAAGAAGGTGAGCGCGCTAACGATGCCCCGCAAAAGAACCCGCGCGCCCTGTCCGATTTTCCCCGAAATCATACCTCCCTATACAGATTCAGCGTCTCGAGGATGCGCCGAGCCTGACAGCCCTTCACCCTCTTGATCGGCTTTCGCCCTTAAGATCTAAGGGCTCGTCCAAGAATAACTTCACATTCTTGCACGAACCCCAAGGACTCAGAATATTTCAAACTTGATGGTCAGGAATTTCTTGGGGTCTTGCCTGAAGTCGTAGATCAGCTTCACGATCTCGGAAGACACCTGATTGAGACTCTGATACAGCTGTTCGTCCTGTACCAGACGTCCCAAGGTACCCTTGCCCTCCTCGACACCCTTCATCAGGCTCGTCATCTGTTCCAGCGCCTGAGTGATGTCCTTGTACAGCTTTTTGTCGGTTGACAGCTTCCCCAGTGTGCCCTCTCCTGAGTCCATTCGAGAAGTAATGCTTTCTATGTTGGCCATCAACTGGTCCATTTTCTCATAGACGCCGGGGTCCTGGATAAGCTTGCCGAGAGTCCCATCCGCCTGGTTGATCTTCTCCATGATGCCCTGGAGGTTCGCGGTCGCCTGCTTGATGTTCTCATAGACGTCTTGCTCCCTGATCAAACTGGGGAGCGTCCCCTCGCCTTCGCTCAGCTGCTGTACCAGGTTCGCGGCCCGATCGACCGTCCGCTGAGCCCCCACGACGGTCTGGTTCAAGTTCTCGAAGAAAGAAGGGTCGGTAATAAACTTTCCGACACTGCCTTCTCCTTCGCCCAGATCTTCCATGATGCCCTGCAGCTTCTTCGACAAGACCTCGAGGTTGGCAAGTACATCGTTGGCTCCGGTAATAAGTTCCTGGAACCCAGGCTCGGAAGACCCCGTGATGACGACTACCTCCCGCGTGGTCTCGGAGCCGAACCAGGGTTCGAAGACCTCCTGGTCGACGAGAGGGGGAGCCTCTGTCCTCCCTAGTGAAACTTCGACGTACTTGTCGCCCAGAAGCCCCACTGACCCCAACGAGATATTGCTGTCTCGCCGAATCCAGTCCCGGTAGTCCACCTTGATGTCCATGAAGACTTCGATGTTCTGTAATCGCCTTCTGGCTTCCCGAATGTCTTCTGCAGCATCTTTGAGACCACGTTCCTGACCCTCAACCAGGCGCCTCAGATTATTGAGCTCCCGACGCTGAGGCCGAGTCCGGGTCGACTGCGGACCCTGCTGAGCAACCAACTTCTCGTACTCAGACTCTAGGGCAACCAGCTTTTCCCGATTTGCCAAGAGGTTCCGTGACAGATCTTCGGACCTTCGACTCAGCTGCTCGATGACCTCCAGATTCTGCCTGTTAGATTCCGTAGGGGGGATTTCTCCAGGCTCGGAGATGCGCAAGAGACTGACGTTTCCCGCCTCAACGCCAGCGATGAGAACGATATCGCCAGGTTTCAGACCCGAAATGTTGTTCAGATAGCTCTTAGCGGCAAACGTCTCTTCCAACAGACCAACCTGGGTCCCGATGGTAAAAATTGCCAGGCCCAGGATGGAAGCCGTGATAAGGACGAAAAGTCCAACCTTCAGCTCCGAGAAACTGTGGCGGCTCTTCTTATCCATCGTGTTCCCTATACTTGGGGCGAATTGCTACCGGCTCACTGGGACTTGATGCAGGGGCCTTCCATGGTGCTCTACGCCAATCACGTCAGGAACTCCTGAACGTAGTCATCTTGAACCGACTTCAACTCTTCATTGGTGCCTTCGCAGACAATCCGTCCATCCTTGAGCATTAAAAGTCGAGTATTTACGGAGTGTCCCTCACCCTTCTCCGACTGGAAACTGATTTCTCCATCGGGGCCTTCCAGCGCCGCCTCGGTGGCAAGGATCTCAGCCGTCTTCAAATCGTGTGTAACGATGATGGAGGAAACCCCGCGTAAATCCCGCAGCATAATGACAAGCTCACAAATGGTCCGGCTGGTAATCTGATCCAGGCCAGCCGTCGGTTCATCGTACAACATGATCCTCGGCTCCCCTGCCAGGGCGCGTGCAATAGCGACCCTCCGCTTCATCCCCCCCGACAGCTCCGCAGGCACTTTGCCGATCGCATGTTCCAGCCCTACAAACCCCAGGAGTCGCCGGGCTGCAGCCTCCATGTCTTCTTCCGTCGAGCTGCCTTCTTCACGCATTCGATAGGTGACGTTGTCCTGGACACTCAGTGAATCGAAGAGGGCGCCTTCCTGAAACACAATGCCAACACGCTTTCGGATCGGCATCAAAGCGTCTTCACCCAAGCCGGTGATTTCCTCGTCCTCAACGAAAATCTTGCCAGAATCCGGTTTCACCAGACCCAACACCATTTTGAGGATCGTCGACTTTCCGGAACCGCTACCTCCCAGAACCACCTTCGTCTCGGCCTTCCCGACCGTCATCGTGAAGTCTTCGAGTACCACCTGTCCATCGTAGGACTTGAAAACCTTTTCGAATCGTATTGCGTTAATAGCGAAGCTCCAAGATGATCTTGCTCAGAAAGAAGTCGGCAACGATCACCAGAATGGAGGCAGCGACCACGGCCTGAGTCGTGTTGCGGCCCACGCCCTGCGTCCCTCCCTTGGTCCCCAGACCGAAGTAGCATCCGACCATTCCGATGATGAATCCGAAAACCACGGGCTTGCTCAGCCCCTCCAGCACGTTATTGTAATCGATTGACCGCATCGCCGTACTCCAGTAGAGCGACGTGTTCAGACGCAAGGTGTAGAAGGAAGTAATCCAACCGCCGGCCAGCCCAAAGATGTCGGCTACGACCGTGAGTAGGGGAACCATGGTCGTACAGGCAATCACTCGTGGAGTCACCAGTTTCTTCGTGGGATCGGTACCCAGAGCGCGCATGGCATCAATCTGCTCCGTCACAACCATCGAACCTAGCTCTGATGCGATTCCGGATCCTACTCTCCCCGCCATCATGAGCGCTGTCAGCACCGGTCCAAGTTCTTTGATCAGGGACAGGGAAACCAGCTGCCCCGTCAAATTGACGGCGCCGAAGGCCTTCAGTGATTTGGAAGACTGGAGGGCCAGGACTCCACCGGTGAAGAAACCGGTCAGCATGATGATCAAGATCGAGCCAACTCCGATAATGTCCATCTGCTGAAGTGTGTCTTGGACGTAACGGGGCTTCCGAAAGATATTGATCACCGCCTTGGCGCACAAGAGAGTGAACTCTTGAATCTCGAATACAGCCCGGTAAAAAACTCCCATCGGTGCTCCGTTGTGAGCGGCCCTGCTCAGCACCCCGCGTCCCCGGTTTAGTGTTACACTAGACCGCTCGTCAGCTTCGAGAACGTTGACTCGAAACTCTCGCAAAGTAGACGTTGGGCAGCGGAAATTCTACCAGAGACGGCGCTGCTCTCCAAGGGTGCACAGCTGCTCGGGAGAATACGATAATGCTTCGCTTCTTGACCTCTGGTGAGTCCCACGGAAAGGGCTTGGTTTCAGTCATCGAGGGATTTCCCGCTCACGTCCCTGTCGACGTCGCTTTCGTCAATTCCGACCTGAAGCGCCGGATGGGAGGCTACGGGCGCGGGGCCCGCATGAAGATCGAGAGCGACGAGATCGACATCTTCTCCGGCATCCGCCACGGCTACTCTCTGGGCTCACCGATAGCGTTCACCATCAGCAACCGAGATTGGGTGAACTGGGTGGACATCATGTCAGTGGAGCCCAACCCTGAAGGAGCGCAGAAACGCAAGGTGGAACGTCCCAGGCCGGGTCATGCTGATCTGGTGGGCGCCATGAAATACCAGTTCACCGATATGCGAAATGTGCTGGAGCGCTCAAGCGCCAGGGAGACCACCTCCAGGGTTGCGGTCGGCGCCTTCTGTAAGCTCCTTCTACAATCGCTGGGAATCCGAATCTACAGTCATGTCGTAGCCATAAAGGATGTCCAGATATCCGCCGCTCAGCTGGAGAAGGTTTCAATCGATCTGGTGCCGCAGATCGATGCTTCGCCCATGCGCTGCTGTGACTCCTCATTGGAAGAGACGATGAAGAAGGCGGTGGATGACGCCATCGAAAATGGCGATACCATTGGTGGGACCTTCGAGGTCCGGGCGGTAGGAGTGCCACCGGGCCTGGGTACCCATGTCCACTGGGATCGCAAGCTCGACGGCCTGCTGGCCCAGGCACTCATGTCAATCAATGCCGTCAAGGCGGTAGAGACCGGCTTCGGCCTGGATCCCGCGCCTACCGGCAGCGAGTTCCACGACGAGATCTTCTACGACCAGGAGAAGCGCCGTTTCTACAGAGAGACGAATCATGCCGGTGGACTCGAGGGAGGCACCTCCAACGGCGAGGAGATCATCGTCAGGGCCGTGGTCAAACCAATTGCCACCCTGAAGCGACCTCTCCGGTCAGTGAATCTGGCAACGAAGGAACCTTTCAAGGCCCAATACGAGCGATCTGACACCTGTGTCGTCCCGGCTGCAGGCGTGATTGGCGAATCCATGGTTGCAATTGTCCTGGCTCGGGCCGTGCAGGAAAAGTTTGGAGGCGATACTCTTCAGGAGGTTCAGACCAACCTGGAGAGCTACCTGCAAACCGTCCATCAGATGTGAGCTCACGGATGATTCGACCGATCCTCAAATACGGGGCACCAGAGTTGCAGCTCAAGAGTCAGCCCGTCGAGCGCTTCGATAAGGAGCTGAAGACCCTGGCGCAAGACATGCTGCAAACAATGTATGCGGCACCCGGGATCGGCCTCGCTGCTCCTCAGATCGGGATCAATTTGCGGCTTACCGTGATCGATATTGCAGCTGGGGAGGAGAAGGGCCACCAGATGGTCCTGGTGAACCCAGAGATCACGGAACAGCAAGGGGGCGAGAAGGGCGAAGAAGGCTGTCTCAGCATTCCCGGATTCACGGCTCTGGTAGAACGGCCCCTGCAGGTTCGCGTCTCGGCCCAGAACCTGGATGGGAATCCGATCGAGGTCGAGGGGAGTGATCTGCTGGCGCGCGCGATCTGCCATGAAGTCGACCATCTGGAAGGGATCCTCTACATCGATCGCATCTCCCGTCTCAAGCGCGACCTGATCAAGAGAAAGATTCGAAAGCTTGTCCGATCCGGAGAATGGTAGATGCGGATCGTCTTCCTGGGGACACCGCCGTTTGCCGTACCCTTCCTCAGCGCTCTGGTCCAGACCGGTGAGGAAGCCTCCTATCAGGTAGTCGGTGTCGTCACCCAGCCTGATAGGCCGGGCGGGAGAGGACGGAAGCCGAAGCCGGGCGCCATCAAGGTGGAGGCGGAAAATCTGGGTCTTCCCATCCTGCAACCGGAGCGGATTCGCAACAACCCGCTGGCTCATGAGTTTCTGGTGCAAACCAGGCCTACCCTGCTCATGGTCGTCGCCTTCGGCCAGCTACTGCCCGCTGAGTTCTTCAGCTACCCTCCCCTGGGAGCACTCAACATTCACACCTCACTATTGCCCAAGTACAGGGGAGCCGCACCCGTAGCCCACGCCTTGATGAACGGGGAAACCGAAACCGGGGTCACCCTGATGAAAATGGACGAGGGTATGGACAGCGGCGACATTCTGACCCAGCTCCCTATCCGGATCGGGGAGGATGCCACCACCGGTGAGGTGGAGGACTTACTCGCCAAGAAGGGTGTTGAACTGATGCTGCGGGACGTGCTTGCCTATGGGCGTGGTGAGCTTCGTGCACGACCGCAAGACCCTGGTGAAGTGACCCTTGCTCCCCGCATCCAGAAGGAGGACGGGCGTATCGAGTGGAATCGCAGCAGTACCGAGATTCACAACTTGATCCGCGCCCTCAATCCCAGACCCACTGCTTTCGCTCGCTTCCGAGATAAGAGAGTGAAGATATGGCGCAGCCAGAAAACCTCCGAGCAGTCTGGCCAAGCGACTGGAGTTCCTGGCGAACTTAGTGAGATCGACTCGAATACGATTCTGGTTCACTGCGGGGATGGTGGCCGGCTCGTTTTGAAGGAGCTACAGCTCGAGAATCGAAAACGGCTTTCAGCTCGGGACTTCGCCAACGGGTTGGCTCTGAGGACTGGGGAACGATTCCATTGAAGGAAGGCCCTTGCTGGGGAAGACGGTTCGGCGTGCGCATTTCTCGGGCTGCTGCGGTTTCTGATTCGGCCTTTTTGGGGAGAAGGCAACTGACGAACGCTGAACCTCAGAATATCGGCCAGGCGGATTTCGAAGTTAGGGTTTCGCTTCCCGAGAGGCCGCTTTAGCAAAC
>JAKZYH010000174.1:0-6133 GCA_047514575.1 Acidobacteriota bacterium
GGCTACCAGTCCCGACGCCTACCATTGGTCCGCCCCGGTGACGGTTCACGGACTCGACGACAAGGATCCTCCGGACTGGCAGATCTATGGGCCGGGTATCTTCAAGTACGGTCGGGCCAGGGATGTTTATGTGATGTACGGAGAGGGCTTCGACTCTCGATCGGACGTCTTCCGGGGACAGCTGGGGCTGAGTCGCGACGGCATCGACTGGCATCGTTTTCAGGACGGCTACTTTCTTGACGGCTCTCCCGGCACCTGGGACGCAGGCTCGGTCCGACCGGTTCCGGCAGAAGCGGTGGTGGACGGGCGGATGGCGGTGTTCTATACCGGCAGCGACCATTCTCTTCACGACTGGGAGGGAACTCGGGGAGTCGGGCTGGCTTTGTTCCAACAGGGTGCCTTTGCCGGGTGGAAGGCTGCTGCTGAAGGAACGTTGTTGACTCGCCCGCTTCTGGCGAAACACTCCGATCCGTCGCTGCTGCTGAACGTCGATGCCGAAGGGGGCGAGGTTGGCGCCGAGCTCCTGGACGCTGGAGGGAGTGTCATTTCCGGATTCTCCCGCGGAGACTGCAAACCGGTGACTGGGAAGGGAACCCTTCTGGAAGTCTCATGGAAGGGGCAGGATAATCTGAAAACTGTAGTGCAGCAGGGAGCTTTCCGGGTGCGCTTCTACCTGAAGAGAGCCACGCTATACGGCTTCCGGGTCATTAAGCCACGCTCGGCGAAAGCCCTCTTCTGATGGAATCCGACCCGGTTGGCGATAGGAGATAGAACCATGAGAGAAAAGCGTTTCGATACATCCTTCTCACGTCGGCAGTGGATGAGCTTGGCCGCTTCGGGGACGCTCGGCGCCACCAGTTTGAAGGGTCTGGGAACTGGGGCTGCAGCTTCGACTTCGGATCACCGCGTTACGCTCAGGGCGGGAGAATTGGAGGCGATGGTGGTCGACAACCACGATGGCCTGGATGGTGACGATCAGAAGAAGCGACGAGCGGCCATCTCCCAGCTTCCTGGGAAGCTGGGACGCCTCTTCTGCACCGTCCCTTTCGAGGAGCGGTTCAATGGCTACAACGGGATCCCACGGCTCAGGTACAAGGACTCAGCCCATCCGTTCCTGACCTCGGCATCGGGCCTCAATTGTGAGTTTTTTTTCGACGAGAAGCGGTGGTCGTTCGAGCCTCGATGGAAGGACATCGAGCGGTTTCAGGCGCAGCCATCTCGGGTGAAGCGCATCTCGGACCACGAGGCACAGCTGGAAAGCGACGCCGGTGAGGATTGGGGGGTAAAAGTCGAAACTACGGTTCGTTTGGAGACTCCCTACTTCCTCGATCTGGAACACTCGTTTACCCCGACTCGAGAGGACAAGCTCGTCGGTGATTTTCTAGGGGTCTTTTGGGCGAATTACATCCAAGCGCCACGCAATCCCGGATACTACCTCTGGGGCAGGGTGTCGCCGAGGTCGAGGCCTTCCTGGCACAACATCTTTGACGCCCTCCAACTAGAGACGGTGGGCGTGATCGGAGCCGAAAAGGGACCCGTCGGAGAGAGCCTCAGGGGAACGAAGCGACTTCTCTTCGATCTATCACCAGTCCGCTATGTGGAGCCCTTGATGGCGGGTAGAGTCCACAACATGCTGCTGGCCTTTCTGTTTCAGCCTTCGGAGGATCTAGAGGTTCGGCTTGCCTTCAACGGACAGGGGGGTGGTGTTGGCGCGCCCGCATGGGACTATCAAGCGGTTGTACCCAACCCAAAGGTCGGTCGTCGTTACAGTTTCAAGGTGCGTGTGGTGTATAAGCCTTTCGAGGCCCTGGACGAAGTGCTGGATCTTCACCGGCAGTGGAAGGATCGGGTCTTGAAACTCTAGTGCCCTGACACATTTCCCATTCGACTCCCTATCGCGGCAGGAGCTCTGAATGAATGTTGGGGCACTTCAGGAGATGGATTGCCACTCCATAGAGAGGGTCGTATGAAGCTTCAATTAAATCTGTACATCGTTGCCCTGCTAGGTCTTGCCCTTGCTCTAACTCATCAGATGAAGTCCGGAGCCTGGCAGCTAGGGAGCCGTTCGGCCAAGGAGTGGATCAAGCGGCTGGAGGGACCCGAGCGATTGGCTGGCTTGAGAGCGGACGATATCCTGAAGGCGTTGGGCCTGAAGGACGGCGACATCGTTGCCGACATCGGAGCCGGCACAGGGGTTCTCAGCCGGCCCATGGCCCGGGCGGTTGCTCCTACCGGTAAGGTACTTGCGGTTGAGGTCGACCAGGAACTGTTGGACTACATCGACGAGAGATCGGCGCAGGAGGAGATCGCAAACATCGTGACCGTCCTCGGCGAGTTCCAGGATCCCAAATTGCCGACCAATGATGTCGATGTTGCCTTCTTCCACAATACACTGCACCACATCAAGGACCGGGTGGGCTACCTCAAGCTGCTGGCGTCGAATCTGAAAGCGGACGGCAGGGTTGTCGTCATCGACATGATCGATGGTCACAAGGACGATCCCGAGATGCAGATCGATGTAGAGTCGGTCGTGGGTTGGATGGAAACGGCTGGATTTCAGCGGTCCGAGCAGATCGATTTGTTCGAGGATAAGTTTTTCTTGGTATTCAGACGGTAACCGTCCAGGGACGAGATCGTGAAGAAACCCCGTCAGCGCAAAGAGGTCCTTGGCCGCATGCTTTTGGTGACACTCATGGGACTCTTGACAGCGTGCGCAGATACTCCGCAGGAGCCCGACCTGTGGATCAGCTATCCCGGTGGACAGGGTCAGGGTGCCGGGAAGCATATCGTGCTCATCGCTGCCGATGACGAGTATCGATCGGAGGAGTTGATCCCACAGTTGGCCAAGATTCTCTCGGTGCACCATGGTTTCCGGTGCACCGTCCTGTTTGCAATGGATCGGGAAAAGGGGGTGATCGACCCTGAGGTCGTTGACGACATTCCCGGTCTAGAGGCCCTCGAGGGAGCGGACCTGATAGTTCTATTCGCCCGCTTTCGGGAGCTTCCCGACACCCAGATGAAGCGGATCATGGATTTCATCGAGTCGGGCAGGGGAGTCGTGGCCCTGAGAACGGCGACCCACGCCTTCCGTTACCAGGATCGGATCGATAGTCCCTATGCCCGCTATAGCTTTGACAGCTTGGAACCCAAGGGTGGATTCGGGCGGCAGATTCTGGGAGAGACCTGGGTCGCACACTACGGAAAGCACCAGGAGGAGAGCACCCGGGGGCTGATTCCGGAAGAGGCGAAAGATCATCCCATCGTCCAGGGCTGTCAGGATATCTGGGGGCCGTCGGATGTCTATGCCATCAGTACGCTTTCCGGAGACAGTCGACCCTTGATTCTGGGCCAGGTCCTGACGGGCATGAGTCCCCAGGATGCACCAAATCCAGAGAAAGAGCTGGTTCCGGTGGCCTGGACCAAGAGTCATCGAGGCGCAAGGGGCAAGGTTTCGCGCATTTTTACGACTACAATGGGCCACGCCGAAGATTTGAAGAGCGAAGGATTTCGGCGTCTGGTGGTCAACGCCTGCTATTGGGCTGCGGGGATTGAAGGTCAGATCCCGGCCCAGAGCCAGGTGGATCTGGTGGGGGCCTACGCACCATCTCCGATTGGTTTTGGCGATCATCGTCTTGGCGTGAGGCCCCAGGATCATCGAATCCCGTAAGAGTGGTCGAGTTGCTGCCATGAGTTGGAAAGAGTGGCGTTTCTGGGACTATGTTCTTGTCTCCCGGCTCGAAGAGGATCCGGATTTCAGACGGAGACCGTAGAGAGAATGAAACGCCTGACCAACCTGGGTCGGGCCGGGATCCAGCCGGTCGATCTCGACCAGCTTTGGCAGGACACGATCACTCTCATCCGGGCCGAGTTCGGGGAGGATCTGAATCTCGTATTGGAGCTGAGGCCGTTGCCGGATTTCGCTCCGACGAGCGATGAGAAATCCGTTCTAGCGGAAGCTGAAGGAGTAGAGTCTGGGAAAGCCTTTCGAGCCCGCGAAGTGAAAGCGCAGCTGGAATGGACGATCTATCGAGGATAGATCCTTGTCCCCTTTCCACATCATCCGATGGGACGTCGAATCTTCTTCGAAGCGTACGCTGGCTGTCCTGGTGAAGCCGGCAAGCGGCTCTCCACTGTCGGCGTCCAACAGTTCCGCTTCGAGACGTCCTCCCTGGCCGCAGTTCGCGTTGATGAAAAGATCGGAAGCCCGTCCTGGATTCACCGGGATAGTGGTAAAACTTCCTCTGCTCTGACCTTCCTTTGGCCGCAGGTGGGTGTATCCGTCCAGTCTGAGGATCGCCACGCCGCCTGAGCGCCTCTCGCCAGGTTCGTTCTCTCCACAGATAGCACCGTAGTAGACCTTGATCTCCTTTTCATCCACCAGGGGCAAAGAGGGGGCGATGTGGTCGCAGTCCCAGGCGCCGACGGGGCCTGATGGCACCACCTTCTTGCCGGGCTGAACGAAAACGAAGTTCTCGCCATCCCGACTGACGGCCAGCTCCAGGTCCAGCTCCCGACCATTGTGCTGATACTGGTAGAAGGAGAGGTAGTAGTCCCCATCCTTCCAGACCACCCAGTCATGAATCTGCTCAATCTTTCCTCCCCGAACCACCGGTACGGTCCTGGCAAAGGGATCCAGCATCGGGTTCTGGGGATGAGAGGTCCAATTCACCCCGTCGGGGCTGTAGGCATAGCCGCCACCTCGGCGAGCCAGGTTCAGGGCAGAGAAGCCATAGGTCTTGTAGCGCTTGCCAGGATCCTTTTCGTCCGGATCGAAGAGGAAGGACTGGGGCATCAGGGAAAAGGGTCTCCCTCCCGGAAAAAACATCTTGGCGGGTTCCGAAGTCCACTTGATTCCGTCGGGTGAAACTGAGAGCGAACCCGTGTTCGTCTCCTGCCAAGGCTCGTAACGGCCAGCGCGGGCGGCCTGAGCCCGGCTGCCGTGAGTCGGAAACTTGAGAAGCTTGTAGCGCCGTTTGGGATCCGGATCCTGAGGATCCTTCAGGACCATGGGGACGTAGGGAGCGTCCGGGATCAGCCCCTTTTTCTCGAAATCGTAACCCTGTTGGCTCTCGGCATAGCCTACCTGGTACCACTCCCACCAGGGACGGTCGCGATCTCGCCGCAAGGCCGAGTACCACATCCGGTAGACGCCTTTTTCCTTCAAGACTCGCAGAAAGTTTCCGGCTCCGTGGGCATCGGGATCTCCCGCTGCACCTGCCTCGATCACCGGATTGTCCCGGTGTTTCTGTGCCTGGTTCAGCTCGAGCTCGAGACCATCCAGGTTCTGAATCTCTGCCAAGTCCAGAAAGAGGACCTTCTTTCCGGCAGAGGCGTCCAGCGAGGGCACTGGGACGGAATGAAAGGCCTGGTGGGTTCCATGGGTCAGCAGGATCGCTATTCCAGGAGCCACCTTGCCGTCTTCGACCTCCACCGCCAGTCGATCGATCGGCAGGTGGTTGTCTTCCATGCGCGGGGAATTCCAGGTCAGCTTGGCGGTGCGGTGGATAGGTCCCCACTCCTCACCCAGCCATCGGGTCCGGAAGACGTGCTGACGGGCGCTGTCGACGAAGAAAAGCCAGGGAATGCCGTACCGATCGAGACTGATCTGCTGGGAGTGAAAGGTATGCCAGGCGAATCTGGGCCGGGCTCGAGTCAATGAGATCGGCCGTTGGGTTGGGTCTTCGGGCAGGATCGTTCTCAGGTGGGAGTAGGTATCCTCGTAAACGGCCAGGAGCTGGCCCTGGGTCTCTGCTAGAACTGGGCGAAAGGACTGGCTCTGCAGCCTCCGCACTTCGGGCTTTTCGCCGCTTCCAACCTGATTCAGAAGCCCGCTAGCATGGAAGGCCTGTTCGTAGATATCGTGCCAGGCCAGGTGAAAGCGTCCCTGATCGTCCAAGAGCAGGCTCGGCGGGAATAGCCCATGACCTCGCGCCATCTCCTGGGAGACGAGGCCGCGCTCATCCACATGGCCCAAATGAATGGAGACGTCATGATTGGGACCCGACTCGATCCAAGCAAACCACACGCTTCCGTCAGGAGACCTCGCGATGTCTCCCACACGGGAGGAGTGGGGGGCCAGAACCAGGGCTCCAGGGGCTCCGGTTCGGGGATGATGCCAGGAGAGGACCGGGCC
>JAKZYH010000175.1:0-16813 GCA_047514575.1 Acidobacteriota bacterium
GGCGGTTCGGAACAGTATCTCTCCTGAGGTCGGGTCGATCGCGCGCAATAGGCAGCGGGCCAGCGTCGTTTTTCCGCAGCCACTCTCCCCCACGAGGCCGAGCGTCTCCCCGCCCTGAATCTCGAAGCTCACACCGTCGACAGCTCGAATCTGCCCCTGCCGATTCCCGAAGGCACCGCTCTGGACCGGGTAGAACTTGCGAAGCTCTCTGACCTCCAGGAGAGGATCGGCTCCAATCTTCGGCTGGATCGTCATGGCGCGTAGAGAAAGCAGCTGACCTCGTGACCGGCGGCAATCGACAACGGCTGGGGCTGGCTCCGATCGCATCGTCCGGCGATGGAGTCGGGACAGCGGTCATGAAACGGACACCCTATCGGTCGATTCAAGGGATGGGGAATCGATCCCTCGATGACATCCAGCTTCCCCCTGCGTTTCGATCGCAGAGGTGGGATCGAGCGCAGCAGTGCTCGAGTGTAGGGGTGCTGCGGTGAGCTGAAAATCCCGGCGACAGGGCCTTTTTCGACGACCTTTCCCAGATACATGACCACCACCTCATCGGCCACATGGGCAACTACTCCGAGGTCGTGAGTGATGAAGATCATCGACATCTGATTGCGCTCCTGTAGTTCACGCAGGAGCACCAGGATCTGCGTCTGAGTGGTGACATCGAGAGCAGTGGTCGGTTCGTCGGCAATGAGGATCTGGGGATCCCCAGACAGGGCCATGGCGATCATGGCACGCTGCAACAGACCCCCGCTGAGCTGGTGAGGATAGTCGTCCACGCGGCTCTCCGGCTGGGGTACCCCGGCCTTGCGCATCATCTCGACCGTCCTGTCGCGGGCTTCCTTACTCTTCACCCGATGATGGATCCGGATCGCCTCTGCGATCTGGCTGCCCACCGTGTGGACGGGACTGAACGAAGCCATCGGTTCTTGGAAAATGAGGGCGATCTCCCTGCCTCTTATCGCACGAATTGCCTCTCCATCCGGATCCAGCTGGGCCAGGTCGATAGCGCTTTCGGCCCTCTGAGCAAAGAGAATCTGACCGCCTGCGACGCGCCCGGGGTGGTCCACCAGTCTGAGAATGGAGCGCGCCATAACCGTCTTTCCACAACCACTCTCGCCCACAATCGCCACCGTCTGCCCCGGTTCCACGTCGAAGCTGACACCATCGACCGCTCGCACCTCGCCACCGTCGATCGGAAAGACTGTTCTAAGGTTCCGGACTGAGAGGAGGGGTTGATTTGCAGCCATCATAGAGCTTTCCAGCTACGATACTCTTCGACACAATCGAGTCTTTGCCCTACACACCATAGGGGTCCGCCGCATCCCGGAGTCCGTCTCCGACGAAGTTCAATGTCAAAACCGCTGCGATAACTACCAGGGCCGGTGTCAACAACCAGGGATAGAGGGCCACCGTCTGGATGGTCTGGGCTTCCTGCAATAAGACTCCCCAGGATACTGCGGGCGGGCGCAGACCCAGACCCAGGAAGCTGAGTGCGGTCTCGCTGATGATCATCCGGGGAATGGCCAGCGTCGTTACGGCGATGATATGACTTGTGAAGGATGGCACCATGTGGCGAAAAATGATCCTCATCTGACCACAGCCGACCAGGCGCGCTGAAACCACGAAGTCCTCCTCACGTAAGGCTAGAAACTTACCCCGGACCTCCCGAGCCATCTGGGTCCAGCTCAGCAGCGAGATGATCACCGTCACCGCGAAGTACACTTTCAGAATAGACCAATCCTTGGGTAAAGCAGCGGCAAGGCCCATCCACAGAGGGATCGTGGGGATGGATCTCAAGATCTCGATAGAACGCTGAATCAGGCTGTCGATCCAGCCTCCATACAAACCTGAGATCCCTCCCAACGTCACTCCCAGCAGGAGACTGATCAGTACCCCCAACAACCCGATCGACATGGAGATTCGAGTGCCGTACATCAGTCTTGACCAGATGTCCCGACCCAATTTGTCCGTGCCCAACAGATAGATGTCCTGACGCGTCGAACGGTCCTTCAAGCCGATCAGGTGCCGGCTGCCCGGTACCAGTCCGAGAAAGAGATAACTGGAACCCTTCACCAGGAAACCAACTGGAATCTTGTCGTCCGGATCCAATGCAAAGAGTCGCCGCAGAGTGTCCGGATCTCGCTGGCTCCTGATGCCCAGGACGTGAGGCGCAAACCGTCCTTGGTCGAACCAACGAATGGACTGGGGAGGGAGGTAGGCAAGCGTTGCTGCACTTTTCACAGGGCTTCCGGTGGCAAGGAAATCTGCCCCCAGAGCAACCAGCAGTAGTAATACGACCAAACCGGCTGAGAGCATCGCCAGGCGGTGTTTTTGAAACCGTCGCCAGATCTGGCCCCAGGGAGAGGACAACTCCAGGGTCTGCTCTCCTGACCAGGATCCCTTGGGCGAATCTGTCATCAGACTCATCGGGCACCCTTCAGTTTGATCCTCGGATCGAGCAGAACCAGTAGCACGTCCGACAAGAGTGTTCCAATCACGGTAGTCGTGCCCAACAAGAGGACTATGGTCCCCGCCAGGTACATATCTTGAGAGATCAGGGCCTGCAGCAGTAACGGGCCAACTGTGGGCAGACTCAGCACGACCGAGACGATGACTATGCCTGAGATCATGTAGGGCAAGGTGTAGCCCACCGTGCTCACCAGGGGATTGAGAGCGACTCGAAAGGGATACTTCAGCACGACTTGCCAGAATCCCAGGCCCTTGGCCCGAGCCGCTAGGACGTAGGGCTGGCGCAGTTCATCGATCAGGTTGGCCCGGAGAACCCGAATCAACTGGGCCGTTCCCGACGTCCCCAGAACCAGGGCAGGGATCCAGAGATGAGAGGCAAGGTCAAGGGCTTTCGCCAGGGTCCAGGGTGCTTCGAGGTACGCCTGCGAGAAGAGTCCTCCCACCGGGGTGCCAAACCAGGCAAATCCCACGTACATCAAGACCAGCGCCAGAAGAAAATCGGGCACTGCCAGGCCGATAAAACCAAGCAAGGTAAATCCATAGTCGCCAATCGAATACTGTCTCACCGCCGAGTAGATGCCAATCGGCAGCGCCAGGATCCACATGAACACGATCGCAGAGAGCGCTACCACGACGGTCAGGAACAGCCGCTCGCCGATCAGCTCCGAGACGGGTCGGTTCCACATCAGGGATACCCCAAAATCGCCGCCGATCATGTTCCGCACCCAGAAGAAGTATTGAACGTGCAGAGGACGGTCCAGGCCGTATTGCCGGCGCAGCCCCTCGATCTGGTCGAAGCTGACTGCGTCTCCCTGTGACTGGAGCTGCGCTATGTAGGACGTCAGGTAGTCGCCCGGAGGTAGCTGAATGATGACAAAGGACAGAATCGAGACAATGACGATCGTGAGAACGGCAAAGAGGGCACGTTGCAGCACGTAACGCAGCATCTTTCTCCTAGCTTTAGTTGTCGAAAAAGAATTGTTCGGTACGGGCGATGCCAGGATTCTGAAGAGTAGGACTATTGGGAGCGACATCGGGCACATTACGGAAATTGTCCCTAACCACGACTACTCCGTTGAGAGCCGGGGAAAGCCCCACGGTGCCGATGACATAGAGTTCCTGCGCGTGAATTCGCCAGATCTCCTGGCCCAGCGCGATCCGCTGATCTCGAGGCAGGGACTTGCCCTGCTCGTACAACTCGACCAGGCGCTTGATGCGACCGCTGGGAGCCCTACCCTGTTTACCTCCGGACTGGTACCACGCACTCACCAGGGGAGCAAAGTTGACCCCGGACTGGATCGCCGGAATGGTAAAGGAAGGGTAGGCCCACAGGTTCTCCGCACCACCCGAACCCCAGAGGGCCAGCTGCTGCTGGTTGCCATAGAGACGTGTCAGAAAAAGGCTCCGTTCCTCGACGGCAGAGTCGATCCACAGTCCCACCTCGGCCCACTGCTCGGCCAGCAACTCGGCCACACCTGGGAAGTCTAATAGAGCTCCCAAGGAGGAAGCCAGTCTGATCACGAGTCGGCCCTTACCATCGGCTCGGAGCCGGAATCCGTCCTCACCCTTTTGCTTCAATCCGATGCGATCGAGGATGTCGTTGGCCTGGGCCCGGTCGAGGCGAACGGCCTCGTACTCCTCTCCAGGGTAGTAGAGGGAGCCGGGCGGAGGAAGGAACTTGCGAGGGGTGCCTGTCCCCAGGAAAATGGTCTCGTTTATGGCGTCGCGATCGACCGCGAGCGAGAGCGCCTGACGGAAGTCGGGGTTGCAAAGCCACTTCGCAATCTCTTTGTCTTCCTCATAGGTCTGGTTGACGAAGGTGGCCGCTTCTGAACCTCCCGCGTCCGGCCACATCAACACCCGGTAACCAAGCCTCTTCGCGTTTTCTTTGAGAACGGGGACCTTCGCCAACTGGATGTGGCGATGCTGCATATCGAGCTCGCCCGAGATCGCCCAGAGACCCAGCACCTCAGGATTGGTTGCCAGTCGCATCGATATCCGATCGATGTAGGGCAGCTGATTGCCCTGGGGATCGACCGCCCAGTAGTAGGGATTTCGCTCCAGCACAAACTGTTGCGAAGTGATCGGTTGGACCGTCTTCCAAGGAGCCACAACTGGAAGGTCCGGATTGCTTTGCGGACTGACCTTCTGGCGAAAGAACTGAAACCAACTACCCAAACCAGACTCACTCACCATTTGTTGGATCTGCTCGGCTCCGACGTAGTCCTGGTGGAATTGCTTCAGGTAGTGAGCCGGGACAAAAGGGGCCGCAAAGTACTTGGCGCGAGCGCCCTGCCCTCCCACCTGAAGTCCGGCAAAGAGCTCCAGGAAGACGTGGTAGGGTTTGGCATACTCGTATTGGACGGTCCACTCATCCAGCTTGGTAACCCGGCCAAACTGCTCCCCAATCTGGAACCAGGAGGGTTTCGCCGGGCTCAGCTCTTCATTTAGAATCAGATCCTTATAGGCGAAAACAAAATCGTCGGCCGTGAAGGGATGGCCGTCTGACCACTTCATGCCCCGGCGCAGGTGGAAGATGAAAACGCGGCCGTCTTCCTTCGTTTCCCAGGAGCGAGCGATGTGAGGCACCAGGGTCACACCATCCAGGTCGTAGTAGATGACATGGTCGTGAACTAGTCGATCGACGTTCTGCCGATCCTCTGGACCGGTAAAAGCACGGTTCCAGGTACCTCCATATTTACCGATCCTTTCCACCGGCGGGATTACCAGGGGCTCCTCAGGTAGCCGTTCCGAGACCGGCGGAAGCTCGCCCTTGGCGACTAGCTCTGCCAACGATGGAGACTCTTGAAAGGTTCGGGGGACGGCCCCTTGGTAGACGAAACTGTGGCCTGCGCCTATGACATCTTGCGATCGACCATTTGACGAAGTCTCATTGCTCTTCAATTCTGACATGGAAGAGCCACAACCAGAGAAGAGACCGAAGGTCAGGAACGCGAGCAAGAGGGGGATCGAAACCAATTTGACCATGAATGACATAATTTCGCTTCGCGGAACCGGCGACATACTATCAGCCGAACAACTTGATTGCACCGAGCCCAGGCACGGATAGCATCTGCTTTCACCCTCCCGGAGCCAGATCGATCGCGACAGGTGCTGTATGCTTCGCGGTCAGAGATGCACTCGTCAGCAACGTTCGGACGTCCAGACGGATCGTTTCAGGCGAGAATATCGTGAATGACGTTGCCACCCACATCAGTGAGACGAAAGTCGCGACCACTGTAGCGATAGGTCAGCAGGGTGTGGTCCAGACCCAGAAGGTGCAGGATGGTTGCATGCAAGTCGTTGGGGTGCACCGGGTTTTCTACTGCCTTGTAGCCGAAATCATCGGTGGCCCCATAGGCGACTCCCCCTTTGACCCCTCCCCCGGCCAGCAGCGTAGTATATCCGTGGACGTTATGATCACGGCCATAGCCGACCTTCTGTAGTCCACTGTTTTGGATCATGGGGGTGCGCCCAAACTCGCTGCCCACGATGACGAGGGTTTCTTCGAACAGACCCCGAGACTTCAAATCCTGGATTAGAGAGGCAATAGCGCGGTCCGCATGACGAGCCAGCGTCCGGTGGTCTAGGATATCGTCATGACTGTCCCAGGGCTGGGATTTACCGTAGAAGACCTGAACCATGCGGACACCGCGCTCGACCAGGCGTAGAGCCATGAGCGTGCCCCGGCCGAAGTCGCTGTCGCCGTAGCGCGATCGGACAGATTCCTTCTCCCGCCTGATATCGAAAACCTCAGGAACCTCCATCTGCATCCGGAAGGCAACCTCCATGGCCTCGATACTGGACTCCAGAGCCGGCTGAGATCCGAGGCGGCTCAGATAGGCACCGTTGAGCTGGTCCAATAGGGCCAACTGCCGTCTCTGCTCCCCCATACGGAGCTGCTTGTTGAGGATGTTCTGGACCAGTTTCTCCGGATCGGTTTCGCTGTTCGGAATGTAGGTGCCCTGGTAAGAATTGGGCAGAAAGGCCGCAGACCAGAGTGGAGGTCCCCCCACCGGATATCCCGGACAGAGCACCACAAATCCCGGTAGATTCTCATTCTCCGAACCCAGTCCATAGGTAACCCAGGAGCCCAAGGAAGGGTGTCCCGGAAGCTGATGCCCACAGCTCATGAGGTAAAGTGAAGGGACGTGGTTCCCATTGTCCGAGTGCATCGAGCGGATGACGCAGAAATCATCAATTGAGTCGCCTACCTGGGGGAAGATCTCTGACACCTCGATTCCGCTCTGTCCACAGTTGCGAAACGGGAAGGGTGATTTCAAGAGATTGCCGACTGCGCTGTCGGTCTTGACCTTGGGACCTGGCAGGGGCTTGCCATCATGGCGATCCAGCCCAGGTTTGGGATCGAAACTATCCACCTGAGACAGCCCGCCGTTGAGAAAGAGGAAAATCACGTGCTTTGCGCGGGGAGGAAAGTGAGGAGTTCGCAGCGACAGCGGCCCGCTCCGAGCGGGCGCGCCCAGAAGTCCTGCCAGCCCTACCGAGCCAAAACCTGCGCCCATGAGGCACAGAAGCTCACGTCGATTCATGACTAAATCTCGTTCCTATCGGGTCGATGGTTTTGGTCCAAGTTCGATTCTACACCATTTCCCGACCACCGTCAGCGCCTATCCCTTGGGCCCCTTGGCCTCTTTCCGACCTTCCTCCTAGGAGTTGATGATAGAGTAGCCGTTTACCTGAACTTCGAGCTTCCAGACTCTCATGAACAGCTGCAACCATGTCAAGGAACGGCGCATCGTTGCTGTCTTGCCGCTGCTCTATGGGCTGCTTTGTCTGATGCCTCCTCCTTCTGCTGCAACTCCTGAAGCGGAGGAGGAGAAGTCAGCGGAGGCCAGGAATCCCTACGCCCAGAACAAGGAGGCGATCGAGGCGGGCGAGCAGCACTTTCAGAGGGGCTGCGCCTTCTGCCACGGGACCAGGGGTGAAGGGGGACGAGGGCCCTTTCTCTCGGAGAGCAACCGGGTGCGCAGCCTGTCAGATGAGAAGCTGTTCAGCCTGCTCCGGCATGGGATTCCGGGTACTCCAATGCCGCCATCATCGTTTGATGACACAAAGATGTGGCAGCTCGTCTCCTTCCTTAGAAGCCTCCACTTCAGCGCTTCCCAGGAAGACGTTCCTGGAGATCCAAAATCAGGTGCGGCCCTTTTCAGCCGGGTCGGCTGCTCCGGCTGCCACATGCTCAACGGCCGAGGAGGCCTGGTGGGACCCGATCTCTCGGACATTGGGGGTTCCAGGAGCCTCGAGAAGCTGCGCGAGGCAGTCGTTGAGCCCGATGCCTCCGTGGTGCCCGGGTTTCGTAGCGTCTCCGTCCAGACCCGGAGCGGCCACCAGATCTCGGGTGTGGCCCGGAACCACAGCAATTATTCGATCCAGATGATCGATCTGAAAGGCGAGCTCCACCTCTTCCTCAGGGAGGAACTGGAGAAGGTGAGCTACAAGGCCAGATCCGTTATGCCGACGGCAACCCTGTCCCAGGATGAATTGCAGAATCTGTTGGCTTTTCTGAGCCGCCAGGTGATTGTATCGGAGAAGTCAGAGGAGGGAAAGTAGTGGAAACCAGCGGACGGTTTCAGAGCGGGATGATGGCTTTTCTCATCCTGTTACTGACGAGTGTCTACTTGAGCGGACAGGTTTCCTATCAGGACCTGCTCAAGCCTCCGGCTGCCAACTGGCCGACCTACTCCGGAGATTTGACGGCCCGCAGGTTCAGCCTGTTGAAACAGATCACGACCGAGAACGTTGGTCGTCTGGCCCCCCGCTGGGTTTACCATGTGAATGACTCCAAGCGTCTGTCGGCGACGCCCCTGGTGACAAACGGCGTCATGTACATGACCGACGCCAACCAGGTGCATGCACTGGACGCCCGTACCGGTCGCCGCATCTGGTACTTCGAATACAGCGGTTCCAAGGAACGGTCGGGGAACCGAGGCGTTGCCTTGCTCGGAGATAGGGTCTTTGTGGTGAGCAGCGACGCTCACCTGATAGCACTTCACGCCCGGACAGGAGCCCTTCTGTGGGACCAGCCCTACGCGGATCGGGAAGAGAATCCCAAGTACAGCGCGACTCTGGCTCCCCTTGCTATCGACGGGAAGGTGATCGTCGGAGTCAGTGGGGGCGACTGCGGAATCCGGGGCTACGTCAACGCCCACGATGCCGAGACCGGGAAAGAGCTGTGGCGTTTCTACACGATTCCAGCTGCGGGAGAACCCGGATCTGAAACCTGGGGTGGACACCCGGCTGACTATTCGGGCGGTGCCACCTGGATGACAGGGACCTACGATCCCCAGCAGAACCTTCTGTTCTGGACCACCGGCAACCCGGGTCCCGACTTCTACGGGGGCTCCCGACCGGGAGATAACCTATACAGCGATAGCGTCGTTGCTCTGGACGCAGATACCGGCAAGCTGCGGTGGCACTTCCAGTTTACTCCCCACGATACCCATGATTGGGACGCACAGGAGTTTCCGGTCCTCATCGATACTGATTTTCAAGGCAAACCGCAAAAGCTGCTAGTACAGGCCAACCGCAACGGATTCCTGTATGTGCTGGACCGAACCAACGGTCGAATGCTTCTTGGAAAAGCCTTCGTGGACAAGCTCACCTGGGCCAAGGGTATCCTTCCCGACGGCCGCCCCGACCTGGTACCGGATATGGATCCCACGCCGGAGGGCCGGGAGGTTTGTCCAGGAGTCGTTGGGGCTACCAACTGGTTTTCCCCCTCCTATCATCCGGAGACCGGCCTCTTCTACGTGATGTCCTTGGAGCAGTGTGATCTCTACAAGAGCTCGGCCCGTCCCTTCAACAAGGAAGACTGTTACGACGGCACTTCAGTCGAGCGGCTTCCTACCGATCCGGGGCAGTTCTTTCTGCGCGCCCTCGACCTTCAGACGGGGGAAAGAAAGTGGGAGATTCCGCTGCAGGGTCCTGACACCTACGAAGCGTGGCCCGGAACCGTGGCGACCGCGGGAAACCTCGTCTTCTTCGGAGATGATGCCGGCTATCTGGCGGCTGCCAACGCCCGCAGCGGCGAGGTCCTGTGGCGCTTCTATACCGGCCACATCATCACCGCATCCCCTATGACCTATCAGGTGGGTAACACCCAATACGTAGCCCTGGCGGCCGGCACCAACGTCTTTTCCTTCGCCCTGTTTCCTCACTAGTAGGACCCGGTCAAAGTCGCACCATACAACGAGCGCCAAAATTCCCTGGTCGAGGCTAGCCCTATCTATCAAGGCCGGGTAAGCAGTGAAAAGAGTAACCCGAGAAGGGGACAGACTGTTCTTCAGAGGGAAGATAAAAAGCCGAAAAAGGACAGATCACTGCCTGGCGACAACGCAAGCGTTGCGCGGCGAAATGAAACAGCCTGTCCCTTTCTCGGAACGATTGGATTGGGCGCTCTTGGACGGTCGTGGCTAAGGGAGCCGGATCGAGGGAACAGGATGCCGGAAGTCTGGTATCAGAGAGAGGGTAATCGTACCTTTGCCAAGTAGATGCTGGTTTTTTCCTCGTGGGTCGAGTAATAGCTCATCCAGAGCAGGTCTTCGTGGAAGATCATGCCGGCATAGCTTGTATCTCCACCGGAGGGCAACCTCAGGAACTCGGTTGCTTTCCCGGCATCGGGGTCCAGCCACCAGAGCGCGGTGCGCCTCTCCTTGTCATCAAGGCGGAGGCGTCCTGATCCTACCAGGCGGCCATCCGGCAAACTAACCAGGTGCGGACCACCGATCGGCAGGCCCAGATCCTTCCAATTCCAGTGATCGTAGGGAGGAGCAGAGGTCCCTATCTGGGCCGAGTTGTCTTTGCCATCTCGTCTCAGCAAGCAAACCGCCGTCTCGTCCTCTTGGAAGACAATCGAGGCTTCGCTGGGAGCCCCCCGCTCGAACCAGTAATTCACGTACGGGGCAAACTGGACTCCGTCTTCGCTGCGATAGAGACGAGCTAGCTCTTCCTGGCTGGAGCGATGCGAGAAGGCTCTCTTGTCAGTGTAGCCTGTTCCATAGGCGAAACCTTGATGCCAGGTTACACGCCACAGAAAGACGTCAGCTTCCCCTGCTTCCTTCGGCTCACTCCAACTGCTGCCGTCTTTCGAGAACGCGACCCAAGAGAAAAATTCGTAACGATCCTCCCCCTGGAGCCGCCGATCCAGGCCCAGTAGCATCAGCTGCCCATCCGGGGTCACCACCAACTTGGGATCCCGAAGATCCTGTTCCGGCCGACCACGGATATGAGCGGAGGAGGACCAATTCTCTCCGTCGGGCGAGCTTATGACGCGAATGGAACCATCGTAGGAGACATGAGACTCACCCTCGCGAAAGGTACAGAACCAGGTATCCTTGAATCGGACCAGATCGGTAAAGGCACTATGCGGTGCCTGGTCCCAGATGCGATGGACCGAAACCACCTCGGCCTCAGAGGAACCACATCCTCCAGCAACCGCGGCTGCCAGGACCAGTAAACAGAGACTGCCCCGCCTTGACATCAACCTTCAACCTCCTTGTTTGTCGACTCTATTCTGAACGAATTGTCACCCCAGTCAAATAGGGAGAGGCATAGCCCTTGCCAGCGACCAGCGTGGCCCGGTATTGGAGCCAGGAATCACCATCCTCCCGAGTGAGCCGACCCGAATCGGGTAGCTGTTTCCAAACAGCGTCCTTAAGACCTTCCCGGCTGGATGCGAATCGCACCAGAAAAAGAAGCCGGGATTCTCGGGGCGTCTCTCCCTCATACGTCAGCCTCAGGCTTCCCGACGAGGAAGAAAAGTCCAGTGTTGGCGAAGTGAAAGAGGCCTCCGGTTTGCGGGTCCCCAGGTTGCCCACGTCCACATTCTGCAAAAAGTGAGGACCTGGGGCGGGCAGGTAGGACCTGTTCTGGGTGGAAAAACCTTCCTCTGCACCCCAATAGAGATAGCTCTCCACACTGTGATTGTCTTCCCCTACCGTGAGCTTGTGATTGACAACCAAGAGATCGGTGTACCCATCGTAGTCCATGTCCGCCGCCATCAGAGCTGAAGGTGACTCACCGGGGAGATCGGTCCGGCGTCGTGCCGAAAAGCTTCCCTGCCCTTCATTCCAGAACAGCAGAACCGGAAGCTTCCTGTGACTGCGGGAGGAGTACTGGGAAACTGCCAGATCAAGGCTGCCGTCCCCGTTCAGATCCGCCACCACGGCATCGATCGCCCCCGAGGTAGGGAACTCGAACCGGGGAGTGGATTCCAGTCCCTTGTCACTCCCGTGATAGATCTTGATCCAGGAGTTCTCCCGGTCCACTCCGTTCTCAACCGTGTAGGGACGCAGCAGAACCAGGTCCAACCAGCCGTCGGCGTCCAGATCTGCCACTTCGACGTTGCCCAGATTGGCCTCCTCCAGCAGCTGTACCCGATCGATTGAGTAGCCTTCTGGTCCTCCCAACAGGATCTTGCTATGAGAACCCCGGATGTCGGCAGCCAGGATGTCCAACCAGCCGTCCCGATTGATATCCAGCAAGCGACAATTCTGGCCCACGTTGGCCACACCCTTGATCCGAACATAGTCTTTCGGATCTGCGTACTTCTGTTGGCTACCCCAGGCAATGAGCAGGGTGTCGAAGTCGAATCCAACGATATCCAGGTAACCATCCCGGTTCAAGTCGCCAATCTCCCAGGAGCCGTTTTCGTTCAGGTCGAAGTCGAGACGTTTCTCCACGGCGGGCCCGTCCGGAGTCCCCCAGTACAGGTAACTGGCGCCGGGCAGCCCCGAGTAATGCCTTCCCGAGTTTGCCACCAACAGCTCCGCATGATCATCGTCGTCCAGATCGACCATGGAGACCCCCATCGCCATAACGCAAGGATAGCGACTCACAAAGGCAGGAGAGTATCCCCGGTGAGGTCGTCCCCAGTAGACGTAGACAAACTCATCCTTGCCCCCCGCGATCCCACTGCCGGTGTTGCCGAACATTAGATCCTGCCGCCCATCTCGATTCAGATCTCCCACCGCCACGGCAGCTGCCCCGAAGGTTTGGAGATCGCTCCGATTCTCTTCACCATAACCGTGACCGCTCCCCCAATACACATAGGACGAGACGTCCAGATCCCCGTAGGTACCCTCGGAGTAATTGGCGAAGATCAACTCCGGAAAGCCGTCGCTGTTGAGATCGGCGACGGCGACATCCCTGGCTTCGAGAGTGGGTAGGGACGTCGTCGAGCCGTCCTTTCCCCATATGACTGCCGAAGCTTCGCCAGCGGCCAGAATGATTTCGTTTCGGCCGTCCTTATCAAGATCCCGAAGACGCACTCGCTTGCCGCCCCGGTCCAAGCTCTTCTCCTCAACCAGCTGACGAGACTCAAATCTGAAGAGGCGGAGCTTGTCCCGGGAAAGGGCTGCCAACACCAGGGTGTTATCGTCTGTCCGCCCGATCTCCAGGGACTCTAAAGAGGCAATTGGAAACCGTTCAGGGGATTCCAGATTGGGCCCCTTTTCGCCTCCCCAGTACAGCTCCAGCCCCCCATTCTCGCCGGCGGTAGCGAAGGCCAGATCGGGATGGCTATCGCCATCCAGATCGGCGATTCGACAGCCGATTGCGGCTATTGTGGGAACGGTGCTGCGATGCCGTTCTCCGTAGAAGCCCGGCGACCCCCAGTAGACGTAGGAACCCACATCCAAACGGGGCCCGCCGTCCCCGCGGTTGGCGAAAACAACGTCGTTGTGACCATCCTGATTGAGATCGGCCACAGCCACATCTCTAGCACCCACAGTGGGCAGAGCGGAGCGAAGGTCTGGCCGATAACCTTCGTCGGTACCCCAATATATGAGGCTGTCCGAGAAGGCCGTGTCCCCTAGCCCCGAAGACGCGAAAACAATGTCCGAGCGACCATCCCGATCCACGTCGCTGATGACGACTGCACTAGGACGATCCGCCGGCAGTCTTAGGGTGCTGGAACGACTCTTTTCCTCTTGCAACCACAGATCGTAGAGCGCCAAAGAGCGATGTAGGGGAGACAGGACCGAGCGGTAGCCGCGATCCGTTTGCAAATAACCAAGAGCGTCGACACTACCCACCATCACGTTGTGGGTGCTGGCAAAGGGAAGATCGTAGAAACCGTCATTGTTCAGGTCCCAGCGACGAATCAGCTGGATACGTCCCCGGCGGGAGACGTAGATGTCCTGGCCTGCGTGTTCAAAGGTTCCCTTGGAGAAAGCCTCGAATCCTTCGTGGACTACTGGAGACTCAGCTCCCCGAGCCAATCCCAAGGTCGACGCGAGCAAGAGCAGGACCCAGATTGCTGGCTTTGACTTCATTGGTAGACCCTCTAGTGAGACGGAAATCAACTGGCCATCCGGAATCGTACCGGACCGATTGGCCAGTCTATCCGGACGTGGAAAGAGGGTCAATAGGATGGGAGTGGCGGAGTGGCGGCGAGTGGCTGATCACTCAGTGGAAAGCTTCAGGTCGGGGATAGGGAAGATTCTGCTGTTGTCCAGCTCTCTCCGCGGAACTTGGCCACATATTGCTGACAGGTCAAGTCGTTCGCGGCTCTGTAGGATCGCTAATGGTTGGGGATGATAGGCGATCTCGGGGAACTTGGTGCTTGGGATTTGGAGTTTGTTTGTAACTTGCTATCTTGTACCTTGGCATTTCCAAACTTCACCCCTGGGCGGGAGAATGAGGTTGCTGCGGTTGTCCGCAAGGGCACCTACCTCGGACCACCGAAGCCTCTGCCTCCGGACCTCATTTCCTGCTGGTCAAGGTAGCCATCTTCGTTACGGTCCATCTGATCGAAGCGCCTGAGAAGAGGTTCCGGGGCTTCTTCGCGGCTAATCTTGCCGTCTCCATCCGAGTCCATTTGCTGGAATCTCTCGTCCATCCCCCTTCCAGGTCCCCTACCGCGTCCAAATCGGGAGGCCATCTGCTCCATTTCCTCGCGTTCGATGAAGCCATCTCCGTTTGAGTCCATGAACTCGAAGCGGCGAAGAAAGCGCTCGGGCACCTCATCGCGACTCAGCTTGCCGTCCTTATTCTGGTCGTTCTCCCAGAGGCGACCGAAGAAACGTCCCCGACCGCCCGGTCCACCTCCAAATCCTCGTCGCGCCATTCCTCCGTCAGGGTCCCTTTCCAGGTGGATCTTGTAGTTCTGGACAACCGGGATGCAGAACGTATTGGCATCATCGCAGGCAAAGTAGCGGGCGGTCAGTTTCAGGGGTTCGGACGAATTCTTGAATTCAACATCGACCAGGAACTCCCGTGGATCCCGGTCGGCTTCTTCCGTGACGTCGGGTCCGAAAGCATGAGCAGGTGTGGTGCTCACACCCTCGGGCGATTCGATTTCGTATTCCAGCGGCTGGGTCAGATTGTTCCAGTGGACGGCGTAGATCCGGTCCAGGTGAAATCCCAGGTACATCTTGCCTCTACCCTTCGTGAGGAAGGAGGGTTCAACCTCGGCCCTCAGCTTTACGTAGAAGGGGACTTTGGCTTCTCGAATATCCGGCTCGACCTTCAAGGGCATCATTCGACCCGGCATCTGAACCCGGCGCACCACACCAGAGGCAACTTCCGAGGACATCTCCAAATTCATCTGGAGGTCCAGATCCTCTACCCTGGTGGGTTCCGCAACCTCCCCTACGAACTTTTCCAGGTCCCGTCTCAGGGCCTGGGGGTTACTCCACATCCGGCGGCTGACAATGACACCCGCTGGATCGACTACGAACTCGGAGTTGCTGGCGTTGCCCAGCGCATGTTTGGTTTCGTTGGACATGTTGTCGCAGAGCCAAGTGATCCTCGACCCAATCTTCTTTTCGGCCTCCCGGACGTGCATGAGACGCTCTTCCAGGGTGAATGGGGTCACATAGCCGCTCATCTCCGGGTGGGCCAGGGCCTTGTAGATGTAGTAGAAACGAACACCCCTGGGCGAGTAGTCTCGTTCGATGGTCTCCAAACTGGAGACGTTCCTGAGGAAAGGCGGTCAGGTCAAACAGCCGAGGACGAGGACCGCATAACTGCCCTTGAGACTGCTCAGCCGCAGCGGCTGTCCCTGGGCATCAAAGAGTTCTACGTCGGGCAGCTTATCTCCCACCTGGGGGGCCGATTCCTCGAAGCGATTCATCATCCCGCCTTGGAATCCCCGGCCGCGAGAGTCGAGACTCTGAGCCAGGAGTCCCAGGGCACCGACCCAACTCATAACCACTACGATCCAGACCCTGATTCCCGTCATGCGTTTTCTTTTCTCTACACCGGCCCACAAGCCCGATCCTGGCTACCGTTCGACTGGAGAATACGCAGGAGCAGCCTGGTTGTTTCAGTGACAAGAGTAATGGTAGGGTCCATAGTGACGCCTTGGTCTGCTAGGAGTCACCCATGTCCAATGTAGTCAGCCACGCGTGCCTACTGATACTTCTGATTCTGGCCTCATGCACGAATCCACCTACTGCCTCACAGGAAGTGGGATGGCCTGCCTACGGAGGGGACCCCGGTGGGAAAAAGTATTCTGCCCTGGATCAGATAAATCGCTCCAACGTCGGCCAGCTTCAGGTAGCCTGGAGCTATCGGATCGGAGAGCCCAAGCGGCCCCACTTCGATGCCGACAACACACTCGTTGCAGCCTTTGAGTGCACGCCTCTGGTCGTTGATGGAGTCCTCTACCTCTCCACACCAGCAAGCAGGGTCGTCGCCCTTCAGGCAGAGACCGGGAAGGAGCTCTGGAGCTTCGATCCTCAGCAGGGCAAGACCGACGATCGCATCTACCGTCAGAGTCGCGGTGTGTCCTTCTGGAGAGGCGAGGTTGAGGGCAAGGAGCAGAGACGGATCCTCCTGGCCACCGGAGACGCCCGTCTGATTGCGCTGGACGCAGACAGTGGACTTCCCTGCCCCGGATTCGGTCAAGAGGGGCAGGTGGACCTGTTCACCGGCGTAGGTGATCGCTGGCCCGGAACCATCTACTCGATCACTTCTCCCCCAGCAATCTATCGCAACACGGTCGTAGCCGGATCTCGTCTCAGCGCCGCCGGTAAGGCGCAAGGGCCCAGCGGTAAGGTCCGTGCTTTCGACGTGATCAGCGGCCGTCAGGTCTGGGAATTTCATACTGTCCCGCTGCCGGGTGAGCCCGGCAATGAGACCTGGGAAGGCGATTCCTGGAAGGACCGATCGGGCGCGAATGCCTGGTCAATCATCAGCACCGATGTCGAGAGAGGGTGGTTCTTCGTTCCCACGGCCTCACCCTTGGGTCCCGATCGAAAGGGACAGAATCTCTTCGGAAACTCGCTGGTTGTCCTGGAGGCTGAGACCGGAAAGACAGTCTGGTACTACCAGATGGTCCACCATGATCTGTGGGACTACGATCTGCCGGCAC
>JAKZYH010000176.1:0-2792 GCA_047514575.1 Acidobacteriota bacterium
GTGCAGGGTCGCGCACCAGGAAGTACAGTCCGGGGGGGAGATCATCCACCCGGTGAACAACAATGGCCAGGTGAATGTAAGGCTTCCAGGGAAGTGTACTGAAGGGAATATTGCCTGGAACTGCCAGAGTCTTTTGAAGCATGCGATAGAAGGTGTCCCGCGAGATTCGAGTCTTCCCGTCCATGGCCACGGCACTGCGGCGCTGACGAATCATCTTGCGAAGAGAAACCGGACGAGTTGTCAGAGACCACTGCTGTGGCGGGCTGTGAAGTCGCGCATACCGACCCGGGCCACTTGGCTTCCGGGCCGCTTGCGCGATTTCATCCACACCCCATTCAACGTGAGATCTGCTCAGTTGATTGGGACTGCCCTGCCAGTCCAGAGACTCCAAGGTCAGAACCCGATCTCGGGGCAGACCTGGCTCATGCATTGCTTCTTCAAACGGACCAAGCGCCATCAGCACGTCCGGTTCTTCTGGCTCCGCATTGTGCTCTAAGAATGTGCCCGTGAGTGTTGCCAACTCATCCCTGCCCAACTCGTCCAGGATTCTCGTCTGCCAGCCCAGCCCGGCGGCGGCGATACTGACAGCAGCGATGGCGTGACCAGCATCGTGCTGGCAGTAACGATAAGCACGCTGGCCGTACTTCCAGGCCTCTCGCCAGAGAATGGAAGTGAGTGCCAGGAAGAATGTGCCCCCGGGAAATCTCACACAGAGCTCCTCCCACAACCCCAACTCAAACTCGGCCCGCACCTCCAACCCATGTTCCTTCGGTGCGTAATGGCAGACCATGGGCTTGTCGCACAGCCCTTCGATGGGACCGCAGATCAGGTAACCCTCAGTCGGATGCAGATTTCCACTGGAAGGATTGACCCGCAGGGCCCAACTGGTCTGCCCAGTGCTCTTCCAGGCCGATATAGCCAGGCTGTCGTAGAAGAGTTGCGAAATACTCTGCAAGTTCAGTGGCAGCGGGGGGATTCGGCCCTCAACGAAAGCATCGTCGTAGAGCGGCTCATCCGTGGGTGGGATTTTCTCCAGAGTCACGACCCGCGTGCCGGCATAGCGACGAAAAGGATTCGGCTGCGAGGCCCAATCCAGGTAGCCCGGGCCTCTAGCATGGCCATGGAAGTGATGTTTTGTGACCTGGTGATAATTGAAAACCTGCTCAAGCGGGTCTGGCCTCTTTTTGAAGTCTTGTTCCATTTCGATCGTTACCGATCATCTGGCGGTTCTTAGTGACGTCTTTCCTTCCGGGTTCCGGGTTCAGACCATTGGCCCGTTGCTTCTCTCCCTTGGATGAAGAGACAAACGCCAATGGGAACCACAGTCCTCGCCGTTAAGCATTGCACAAGGGATACACTTTACGACGGAGGGTGCTTATGGTTACTGGAGCCGATCGAGCACTTCACGGAGTTTTTCGAGTGCCTCCTCCAGCCCGGCTTTGATCGCCTCCAACTTCTGCGATGCGGGAGACAGTGGCTCCAGCTCTTCCACTTCGGTCCCGGCAAGAACAGCTGGAGGCAGGTCTCCTACTAGAGCTTGAATGCTACCCTCCAGGGTTGGGTGCATGACCACCTTGGTGGCATCGGCGAGAATGATCCTGCGCAGCTCGGGAAACTCCAGTGCCTCTGGTTTTAGAAAGACAGGCTCGGCATACAGTATGGAATCCTCCAGCGGAATGACGAGCAGGATTCCTCGAGATACCTCGGATCCCACCTGTCCCCACAATGTGAACTGCTCGGAAATAACGGCGTCATTATCAATCCGGGCCTCGACCTGGTTGGGACCATCCACATGTCGCCCCGGGGGAAAGCGGAAGAGCACGAGCTCTCCATAGTGGGAACCATCGTTGCGCGCGGCAATCCAGGCAACCAGGTTGTGGCGATCGACCGGAGTAAACGGCTGAATCAGGAGAAACTCTTCTCGAGCTTCACCCGGAAGGCGAGCCACGATGTAGTAGGGTACCAAGGTGGACGTTCGGCCGAACGAAGTCTGCAGTGGGAGGGACCACTGATCCTCTCTGTTATAGAACACACCGGCATCCTGCATGTGATATTGAAGCAGCATTTGGACCTGGATCGTAAAAAGGCCCAGGGGATAGCGGAGGTGGGGCTTCAGATGATCAGGCATCTCTTCCAGGGGCTTGAAGAGCTCGGGAAAGATGCGCTGGTAGGTCTGGATCAGAGGATCAGACGTATCGGCAACATAGAAGTCCACGCTGCCTTCATAGGCGTCGACAACCACTTTGACACTATTGCGGATGTAATTGAACTGACCCTGCCACTCCGTGGAATACGGATACCGGTTGCTCACCGTATAGGCGTCTTGAATCCAGGACAAACGCCCGTCGGCAACCACAACGTAGGGGTTCTCGTCGCGCAGAAGAAAGGGGGCGAGCACGTTGAAGCGCTCAGCAACGGTTCGTCGATATTGGATCCGGCTCTCCGGCGCGATTTCCCCGGAAATCAAAATGTTGAGATCCCGGAACTGCCAGGCATAAAGCAACCGCCGAAACAGAGAGCTGAGAGTGACTCCTCCTTCTCCCTCGTAGCTGGTGTAGACGGGACCATCCCTCCCCGGATAGTTGAACTCCTGCATCCTGGTATTGACAATCATGGAATCCAGGCTCTTCAGACCATAGTAGATCTCGGGGCGCTCGAGCGGAATCTCGCCCTGGGGTGGGACATCCTTCACAAAGAAAGCGGGGCGGCCTCCCGAGTCGACCTCCGTGACGGGGCTCATCGCAATGCCATAGCCGTGGGTAAACTGCAGGTGGCGGTTCACCCACCGTTGA
>JAKZYH010000177.1:0-2929 GCA_047514575.1 Acidobacteriota bacterium
CATCAGCACGATCAAGACCAGATTGCCAACTACCAGCGAAGGGGACTTCTGTAATTCCATCTGCGTCTTGCTGAAGCCGATCCGGGTCAGAATGAAGTCGAATCCGATTGCCGAGAGCAAGTTCTGGACCAGGCCGGCCACCACTTTACCCACCATGTAGGCAATGGCCAGCACCAGGCAGGCCGCGAACACGTTGGGAATCGCCGCCAACATCGTATTCAGCATCTGGCTGGCGGGCCTGGTAATCGACTCGATGGCGAGTGCTTCCAGGGCCGCGATCAGGACTGGAATGAGAATCAGCACATAGAGGACGGTTCCGAGGAGGTTGGAGAGCCGCTGTTTGCCCAGAGCCCTGGACAGACCAATCGACTCGCCAAAACCATCGGCTCCAATCGCCACCAGCAGGCTGGTCACAATTCGCTGGACGATGCGGGCCACAAACCAGCCAACCGCGAGGATGAGACCGGCGGCCAGGACTTGAGGCAGAAAGGCCAGCAGCTTGTCGACCAGATTCTGTACTGGAGCCAGCAAGCCGTCCAGACCAAGAGGGCTGAGGATGGCAGGAAGAAAAAAGAGGAAAACCAGCCAGTACACGGCTTCGCTCAGCGTTTGGGAAAGGGGAAGCTGTTTGTGCTCTTCGCGGTCTGTCTGGGCAGTGACCCGGGCATCCAGGTTGGCACGCTCGAGTGCTCCTCGCAGCAGCGACCGAAGCACGCTGGCCAGGGCCCAGGCCAGGAAGATGAGGACAATCGGTCCGATGAGCCGGGGGCAAATTCAAAGACCCGAGTCAAAAACCCGCTCAACGGTTCTGTCACTACCGTCATCCCGAGGGACTGGGAGAAGGCTACCAGGACGAACAGGAACAAGATATAGAAGACGACCTTCGACACCCACTTCTCGATGGGGACGGGCGGTCCCTCCTGGCGCGGCCAGATCCACTCGGCCATTCGGTTGTCCAGTTCGGTGCGAGTCAGGATCCGCCTGACAATTGCAGCGATGATGCGGGCAGCCAGCCATCCGGCGACGAGAATCAGGATGGACGTCAGAAGTGTCGGGAGGTGCACGCCGACATACTGGTTCAGTTGATCGAAGTAGTTCTGAAACTGGGACATGATCTCCTCCTGTTCTCGATGTCAAAACCGAAATCGAATGAGAACGCATCCTCAAGGTTATCGCTTGCCTCTGGCAAACTTAGAGCGTCGTGGGAGTGAAGTTCCCCGGCCGCTACTTTCCGGGTCCGAATCACCCTGGCCGAAGCGCCGTCTGAGATCGCCGTAGTGGGAAGCCCGATCCATTTTTCCTCGTTTGGCAAAGCCTTGTTCCAGGATCCCCGCCTTCCGCACTATTTCTGCAGCAGCCCACTGGCCTTGTTGGGGTGTGAGGCAGCCGCTCTCCACGGATTTCAGCAGTGCTCGCACGCGGTAGCGGTCCAGGCCCCAGCGGCTTCGTGAGAGTTGATCGGCATGTCCCCCCCGCTTGACTACCAGCTTTTCGGGCAGAAGCAACACCGGCCGGCGGGCCGTAATCCTGAGCCACAGTTCGTAGTCCTCGCAGACCGGATAGCTTTCGTCGAAAAGACCGGATTCCTCCAGCAGGTTTCGGTGCAGCAGGATAGAACTGGGGCTGATCAGGCAAAGCCGGAGACAATGGTGAAACATCCAGCCGGAGCGCTTCCGGTGATGCTTGCGGGGGTTGACTCGGACTCCGAATCGAATCCAGATTTCGTCGGTATGAGCCGCCTGGTACTCCGGGTTCGACTCTAGAGCTTCGACCTGCTGTTGCAGCTTTTGTTTGTGCCAGTAGTCGTCACTGTCCAGGAAAGCGATCCAGTCGTATCGGGCGGCCCGAATACCCCTGTTGCGGGCAGCACTGACGCCGCTGTGCTCCTGTCGGATGCAGCGAATCCCATCCCCGATCAAGGGTTCGATGGCCTGGCTCGTCCCGTCACTTGACCCGTCGTCAATCACCAGAAGTTCCCAATCCCGGAAGCTCTGCATGCGAACCGACTCAACCGCTTCGAGGAGTAGCAGTTTACGGTTTAAAGTGGGAATGATGATGCTGATCAAAGCGGAGTCAGGCTTTGCCCCGCAAGTCGAAGGGCAGAATAGCTGCGGATTTCTCGCGGTTACGCCGGATCTTGTCCTGATACATCGCCTGGTCCGCAAGGGATAGCAGCAGGTCGAGGTCATCGCCGTCCTGCGGAAACGTGGCGCTTCCCACGCTCAGGCCCACGCCCAGAACCTCCCCTCGCCGGAGGACAACTTTGTGCTCTCCCACGGCTTCCTGAAGTCGCTTGATGGTCGACTCGGTCAGTTCGCTGCCGGCTCCCGGCAGCAGGGCCACAAATTCGTCGCCCCCGTAGCGGATGCAGGTATCGGATCTCCTGAGCTGGTTGCGGAGAACATGGGAGACTTCGATCAGAACCCGGTCACCGATGCGGTGTCCCCAGTTGTCGTTGACGCCCTTGAAGGAGTCTAGATCCATCATCAGGATGGTGACCGGATAGTCGACTCGCCGGGCTCGTTTCAGTTCCTGATCTCCAAACACCCGAAAGTAGCGCAGGTTGGGCAAACCCGTCAGGGCATCCGTATAGGCGTCTTCCTGTGTCTCTTCGTAGACGAGGGCATTATTGACGGCAGCCGCCGCCTGCCGGGACAGAGTGTCAAGCAGGCGCAGGTGGTTGTCCTGAAAGATCGCCTTCAACTTGGCGTAGACGGTGATGACACCAACGACCCGGTCGTCCAGACTCAGGGGAATGGATACGCAGCTTTGGAAGGACTCCTTGAGTCCTGGACGGCTGGCGAAGTCGGGAGCGGGTGACACGTTGGCAAGCATTTGATTATTGGCTGCCACCCAGCCCGTCACTCCATCCCCGATGGTGATCCGCAGCTTATCCAGGTCTTCCGTCAGTTCGCCGGAGGTGTTGTAG
>JAKZYH010000178.1:0-4353 GCA_047514575.1 Acidobacteriota bacterium
GGAAACGAATTGCAACAACGCTTGCAGCGTAGAAGAAGCGGCGACTTGAACCCAGGGTAGCTCGCTTCGCATTGCAACCCTGGGCTACCCGCAATAACGCCTTCGGCGTAGGTGATCCCTCCCGAGATCAGGTAGAGTTTCCTTCTCGAATGGGGCAGCATCGCTGGGGGGCCACTAACCTGAAACTTCAAGAAGACATCGCACGTCTTTTTGTCTCTGAAAATTGTGATGGTGGCTCCCTCGACTGGAGTTTCTTTCCGGTACGATCGGGCGCGGCCGGTGGGGGCGCTAAGCTGAAACTTCATTTGCTCGTTTGGATAAAGAAAGGATGTAACCCATTGATTTAGAATTGGATACGTCGTCCTTCAGGTGATTGTCCCAGAATCGTACCTCCAGGACGCCCATTACTGCGAAAATTGAGGAAGCCTGAAGCGCTAGCGAGGGGTTGGAGAGCAGCGAAACTAGGTGTGCTTCAGTCCTGGTCCTGGAGCTTACGACCATTTTGCTCCTCGATCACATCCATGAATGAAGACACCGAAAAGACAGCGTTACCGATGCCCGCACTTCCGTACCCAGGAGGCGCCTTTAGAGCGTGGCGCTCATGAGTCTGCTTCCAGACCCGTAAAAGCCCCACATGGTAATCCAATGGAGCCCCTTTTGGATTCTGCCTTCCTAGACCACTCAGGGGTTCCGGGCACCAGGTGGTGAAGCGGGGAATGATTCCCCTGGACATGAAAAAGTCCAGTCCCTCTCCGGTAGAGGCCAGCGCTTCATCTACACTGGTAAAACCTTCGGGGCCCGCCATTTCGATGCCCGCAACGAAGTTCGGGATCACGCGCGATGGAGGGAAGACCTCGGCGGCATCCAGAATACGCTGAATCCAGCGGTCACGCCCAATGTAGTGATCCTTCCCCGGGCAGATAATGCCGAACAGCCGCGGGTCCCAGACTTCATAGTTGGGATGATAAATCTGGATACCCGCCCCATGGAACCGCTTGACCTCGTCTTGAGGCAGAGCCTGGACCACGGCCTTGCCGATCCAGCGACCAGGAAATCGCTTCTCAATCGCCTCCGGATACTGGACATAGAAGTCGATCTCTGACTTGCCGTCCAGAGTGGAGGTGATGCTGCCTCCAGTCACCGTGTAGGCTCGACTCTCTGAATCGGTCTCCTGGATAATCTCGAGCGCCTCCAATATCTCGTCGATCGCCTTGACTGCCGTGTAGGAACGGCCCGAGTGCTTCTGCTGACGATAGTTCTCGTTGATATCGCAGAACTGACACTCGACCTTTCGCCCGAAGTACTGGCACATCCGAAAGACGGTCAGATAGAGGAGATAACCCCATTCAATAGTGGGGGCAATATCGGTAATGGGTTTGCCGCCGGCAAGCGTTCGACGGTAGTACTCGGGAAGCTCGGGGAACTCTACCTCAGCGAGTTCCTTCCCTTCCAGCGTTAGCGTCAGGTGTCCTTCGGACGAAAGCTCGATACGATAGGGCGAATTCGGATTCAGTCGGACCGAGACGATGGTGCGGCGGAAGTCCTGGGGTCCGCCCTTCAAGCAGATCTCCTCGGGGGCGTGAAGGTGCTCCTGCTGCGGCATCTCTGAAATGGGCACCAAGTCGAAGGAGAAGATGAAGTAGGCTTTGGGCTTGAAACCCGCTGCCACCCGCAGGGAGTCCGCCGAGAACGCCACCCCAGTACGAAGCAGGTCTTCCTTGACGACCACTTCATGGGGAAGATCGGAATACTTTTCCGTCAACCCCTGAACCTGTTCCAGCCGTTCTCCCATTGGCAGTCACCATACCAAAAACGACCCTTCTCTGCTATCCTCGCGAGGCCTCCCGAGGTCGGCCCGATTTCTCACCGCTGGACCCGGCGCCCGGGCTCTTCCAACCGGAAAGAGTCATACTGCCGGGTCGTCAAAGAAGATTTGGGAAGCAGCGACGGCAGGATCGCAAGCACGGCCCCTAGCTGCTGCGGATCAACGTGGTTTTTTGAGTATCGACGCCCTATAATGAGGCTTCTTGTTTTCTGTTCCGGCTCGAATCAGATTGGAGGAAGCTGATGGCGGCAAAGACGAGTAAGAAGACCGATATCTATAAGCTCTACGCCGATGCCCTGGCATCGCTGAACAAGAAGCAGTACCCGAAAACGCAGAAGCTTCTCTCTCAAATCAGAGAGAACTTCCCCACTGAGATAGACGTGCTGGCGCGGGTGGACCTTCTTTTGAGGGTTTGTGAGGCGAGAATCGACGCGGCAGCGCGGAAAAGCCCCGTGTCCTCCGAAGAAGCCTACGATCTCGGAGTCTTGCATCACAATCAGGGCCTCTATGACGACGCTCTGAAGTTGTTCGAGAAGGCCCAGAAACTCGGCAAAGGGGACGTGGATCACATCCGATACGCGATAGCCGCGACCGAGGCTTCTCTCGGGAACACTAAAAACGCCCTCAACAATCTGAAGTCCGCCATTGAGAGTAACCCACAGAATCGGATCCTTGCCCGCAACGATCCTGACTTCGAGCTCTTGTCCAGGAACAAGGAATTTGCACAGGTAATCTCGCCCGAGGGTTAGTCCGAACTTCCTGTTTTCACTGATCCCGGTGTGGGCACGGTAAAGCCAGCCAGGGTAGGTATGCCCAGCAACCAGAAGCGACCCGATCGTCACGCCCTCATCCTCGCCGCGGGTCAAGGGACCCGTATCAAGTCAGCGCTGCCGAAGGTGCTCCATCCCATATGTGGAAAGCCGCTTATCCATCACGTCCTGGAGCGGCTCAGCAGCCTGGATATCAGGACGACCTTCCTTGTCCTCGGTCACCAGGCGGAAAGGGTCGAGAAGGCCGTTTCCGGCTTTGCTGTAGAAATAGTCCTGCAGCGGGAGCAGCTTGGAACCGGCCATGCAATCATGGCGGCCAAACCCCAGCTGGAAAGGCTCTCCGGCAGTCTGCTCGTGCTCTACGGAGATATGCCGCTGATCCGGGGTCGGGAGCTGGAAAACCTCTTTCGGGTTCGAGAGCGGGAGAATGTCGACCAGGTCCTCTTGACCGCCGCCCTCGACAACCCCTTTGGCTATGGACGTATCCTCAGGGATGAGCGGGGTGAAGCGATCGATATCGTAGAGGAACAAGAAGCCACTTCCGAACAAAAGCTGATCAAGGAAGTGAACACGGGCTTGAATTGCTTCAAAATCGAGTCCCTCCTCGCCAGCCTTTCACAACTGTCCCGAAATAACCGCGCAGCAGAGTACTACCTGACCGACCTGCTTCGCATTCTTCGCAGCAAGGGGAAAAAGGTTGCAGTGCTGGAGAGCCGTTCTCCGGGGGACATTCTGGGCGTGAACACGCGGGAGGAGATGGCTGTAGTGGAGGGAAAGATGAGACAGGAGATCGCTCGTCGCTGGATGCTGCAGGGGGTCACCATGCTGGATCCGTCTTCCGTCTATATCGAACCCACGGTAGTGATCGGGCGGGACACCGTCCTCTACCCAGGAGTGATTCTGGAAGGGCAGACCGTGATTGGCTCAGGCTGCACGATTCGTGGGTTCTCGCACCTGAGCGACGCCACTATCGAGGAAGGTGTCCTCGTCGACCATTGCTCGGTAGTCAGAGACAGTAAGGTCGGTGCCGGCAGCCATGTGGGCCCTTTCGCCCACCTGAGGGCAAACACGGTTGTGGCCGGCTCCTGCCGAATCGGAAATTTCGTTGAGCTCAAGAATACCCGACTCGGTGACTCCAGCAAGGCAGCTCACCTCTCCTACCTGGGCGACACTGAAGCCGGAAGCGCGGTCAACATCGGAGCCGGTACGATTACCTGCAACTACGACGGTCAACACAAGCATAAGACGGTGATCGAGGATCGGGCCTTCATAGGAAGTGGCTCTCAGCTGGTGGCTCCAGTCTCAATTCGAGAAGAAGCCTACGTGGCCGCTGGGTCTTCGATCACGGAAGACGTACCACCCCAGAGTCTAGGGATTGCTCGAAGCCGGCAGATCAATAAAACCGGTTGGGGGAAAAAACGAAGAAAGCAGAATGAACTAGAGTAGGGTCAGGTCGCAAGTCACAGGTCAAGAAAGAGTTGCAAGTCGCAGGTCTGAACGTCGCACGTCCCAGGTCGTGGCTCACCTGTGGTGAGTTCTTGAACTTTCAGGTTTCCGCCTCTTTCAGTTCCGAAGCTGGCTGCTGCCGGCTAAGAGACCTGCGACTTGCGACCTGTGACCCTTCTTTTAGGCCTCGACCGTGATGCCATGATACTCCTGCAGACTTTTGACCTGGACTTCTTCTCTTTGCAGCGCTCGGATGGCGCTGATGGCAGCGGCGGCGGCGGAGAGAGTCGTAATACAAGGAGTGCTGTACTG
>JAKZYH010000179.1:0-5275 GCA_047514575.1 Acidobacteriota bacterium
TCTGTAGGCCACTTGGCTCCCTGATCGATCCAGGCTCGGATCACCCTGATCTGCTCTGTCGGCAGTCCCTTCCCGCCTGGAGGCATGACCTGGGCCGGGTTCGTGCCGGCGATGAGGTGGACCAATCGGCTCTCGGCACTGTTCCCAGGCAGGATGACGGGACCCGATTCGCTGCCTCGAAGTGCATCCTCCTGTCGGTCCAGTCGCAACCCCTTCATCTGCTGTTGGGAACCGTGGCACAAGAAGCAGCGGCTCTCGAGCAATGGGGCAACCTCGCGGGCGAAATCCACCTCCCTGTCGGCGGGAGGCGGCAGCTGCGCGGGTTCGTTTTCTCCTGGAACTCCCAGCCCCGGGACGATCAAAGCCAGGATGAAAGATAAAAAGAGAAGAAAAGTGTTCTTCACGTGGGCTGCATTTTACTACGTTTCGGGTCTTTGCCAAAGTGGCCGGTGCGATTGATTCAGCCCAATACTTCAAGGCGGCGGTGAAGGTGTGGAAAGGACAAGTCAGACAGCAGTAACCAGGTGACTAGCCACGGCCCGGATCTGCCGAGCAAGGCATAGCGGAAACAGACCGTGCTGGAGTGGTTCCTCATGAGTCTCTTACTCTTCGAGAATTGTGCCTATCACGACCTCGTCCGTCACGTTGTGTGGGCTGACCACTTCACCCCCGCAGAGATAGAGTTTGTTACCCACACGGCTCAGCTCCGCGCTGAGGCGGTACACTCCCTTTGAGAAATCAAAGCCTTTGTTCTCCAGGAGCTCCTGGAGACGCTCGGCTGGAGCCTGATAGGGGAGGATCTGGCTGGGCAGGACTCGATAGGTTTCCCTTAGCGTATCGAACACCAGGACGTCGAAGTTGGGCGAACGTATCTCAGAGATCCGGTCCTTGTACTGGTAGGGATGTTCAACAGGGTAGTCCCTGATGCCGCCGGTGATAATGATGTAGCGGTCCTTGTAGGGCGCCGCATCCCAGCCATATACCGGCCGCGGTACATCGGGCAGTCTTCTCCACTGTTGCGTCTCCAGATTGAAGACATAGGCGTCTCCACAGCCCCTGATATGGGGACCCAACGGGCCAGAATCGTGCTCCGCATCTTGTGTATGGCTCCTGTGTAGCAGTTCTTCTGCCCTGGCTTTGCGAGGCCCGGACTGAATCAGCTCCGGAAACTTCTGATTGTGGTGCTGCAGGGCCGGATGCAGACAGTGATTGGTGTGAGCCAGGAATCCACGACGCTCATCCTGGAGTACGTGCACATCGTCTATTGTCACCTCCAGGTTGGCGGGACCTTGAGGGGTAGCCAGAAGAATGTTGGCGGGGATGGCTCGCCGAGCTCGGGACACCGCTTGGACCGCCTCTTCGAGGTCACTGGATTCGAGAATAGCCCTCACGGTGAAGTAGTGGGGAACGCCAAGGGTACGGCTGGGTGCCGGCAGGGTGTTCAGGCAGACACCTATTCCGAGGTCGTTGAACCCAATGTAGCCGATGAGTCCAGCCTGGGTGACGTTCAGGTGGGACGGCTTTCCCACGGGTCGCCGGATCAGCACCAGGGTGAAGGGGTCTAGATCCGGGTCGTTGTCCCAGTTTTGGGCCACGATTGAACCCTTTCCGGCCGTGATCTCCGGAGCAAGGGAGAAGGCGGTACAGGCGGAGTCCGAGGCGCCGAACTGATTCCGGATCTGAAGCAGAATCAGATCCAGCACAGCGACGCCCGACCCTTCGGCCATCCCCCGGATCTCTTCAAGGTGAGCCGGGTTGTAGTTCCTGATGAAGGGGAGCGTTTGTTGGCAGCGATCTATCGCCTCTGCTTTGGCAACACTGGCGATCCGATTGACCTGCTCCAGAGCCATCTCGACGAAGCCCCGGATCTCCTGACGGGCGGCTTCACCCAGTTGGCGGCCCATCTCCCGAGGGGTACCTGTTACCTCCAACTCCCGATAGCGTGTTTCCACCCTCAGATCCTCCGGCCCGATGAGGCTTGAACGAAACGACCCCACCTCGTTAGTACGCGTCTCCCATGGAGACAAGTCACGTCGGTCGCGGCACTGTTGATCGTCATCGTTGGAGAGGATAGTCGATCGCTTGAGATTTGTTGTTTGTAATTCGGAGGCTATTGTATCTTGCGATTTTCGAAGTTTCAGCTTAGCGCCGCCTCTGGCTGCAGACCGCCGGATCGTACAGGAAAGAAACTTCAGTCCAGGGGCGTGGGGGTGGCCTCCAGGCCGCCGTGTTCTTTGCGTCGAGCTTTTGGCTCGAAGACGGCGGCCTGGAGGCCACCCCCACGGTTTTCAGAAAATTGCTTGGCTAATTCTCTATCCAACTATAAATCAATGGGTTGCGCCGCTTCTCTGTCGAAAACAGCGAATGAAGTTTCAGGTCAGGGATGCTCTCTAACTCAAATAGCTACCAGTCGACGATCGAGCCATCTTCGGGGTCGTACCGTGGCAGATATTCGCGCGGCTCGCCGACCTGCGCCATCAACTTTTCCTCGTCGATTGTGATGCCGAGACCGGGGTCGGTGGGCAGCGGTCGGTGGCCGTCCTTGACCGGGGGGAGCGGCTTCGCCAAGAGCTCATGCTCGCGGTCGCCGCCCTCCTGAATGAGGAAGTTGGGGATGCAGCCGGCGATCTGGAGGCTGGCGGCTAGCGAAACCGGCCCGTTGGGATTGTGCGGTGCCAGCGGCGAGTAGTAGGCTTCGGCCATGCCGGCGATGAGCCTCAGTTCAGTGATGCCGCCCGCGTAGCAGACATCCGGCTGTAGGATCTGGGCGGCGCGCTTTTCCAGGATCTCGCGGAATCCCCACTTGGTGAAGATGCGTTCGCCGGTTGCCAGCGGGATGTGTGTCTTAGCGGCGATCTCGGCCATGACGTCGACGTTGAGCGCCTGCACGACCTCTTCATAAAACCAGGGATTGTAGGGTTCGAGCGCCTTGACCAGCAGCATGGCGGTTGGTGGCTGAACGGCACCGTGGAAGTCGATTCCGATGTCGACACCGTCTCCGTATTGCTCGCGGAGCGCCTTGAAGTTCTCGACAACAGCATCGACATGCCTCTGGCCTTCAAGGTATTTGATCGGCGTGCGGCCCAGGGAACGCGGGCCGACTTTCATGGCGCTAACGCCTGTTTTCTCGCTGACCTCGCCGTAGACACGCACCCGATCGCGAGTGGGGCCGCCCAGAAGCTTGTAGACGGGGACGCCGTATGCCTTCCCCTTTATGTCCCAGAGGGCCTGATCTATGCCGCTCGAGATGGCTGTCTTGATGGGGCCTCCTCGGTAGAAGGCACCGCGGTGGATGGCTTGCCAGTGATGCACGACGCGGCAGGGGTCCTCGCCGACCAGATAATCTCCAACCTCCAGAGCGCCGGCGGCACAGGCCTTGGCGTCGTCCTTGAGCATCTCTCCCCAGCCGACGATGCCGGCGTCGGTCGAGATTTTGACGAAGACCCAGGAGTTCGTCAGCACGAAGGTCTCGATCTGGGTCACCTTGATCTGGTCGTTCGGACCGATGGCGGCTGCGTTGCCGGGTTTGGTGGTGAAGAGGGCGTCGAGACCGTAGAGGGTACCTGCGCCAGCAACGGTTCTGATCCAAGAACGACGATTCATAGTTGCCCAGTCCTTCCGGTTTACCGTGGCTTCAGTTCGACCCTCCAGAGCTCGAGGCACTCGCCGGATTGGTAGAGAATGACGTTGGGCTCGACCTCAAAGATCGTGGGATAGGCCATCCTTCGGGAATAGTCCGCAACCGTGGTGGCGACCCATCCCTTGCCGCTGCCATCCTCATTGATCGCCAGCTGGCAACGCCTTCTCTGATCCTCATGGCTCCAGTGCCCCTTTTTCCCTTCGCTGCGCTGCACCAGCTGGCCATAGGCTACTGCCAATCGCCCATCCTGGAGCCGTAGCAAATAGGGATCTACTCCGGGGCCCAGACCCATGTCGGCGGGCGGGCTCCAGGTCTTGCCTCCGTCGTTGCTCCAGCTTGCGACCATCGGGGAGTAGTGGCCGGTGCGCAACACGGCCAGCATCCGGCCGTCATCCAGGGGCAGCAGTGCCCATTCGTTGAATCCCTCCGTATCATCCACGACGTCGGCACGAGGGGCGGCGACCGTGGATAGATATCTCCAGGTGTCCCCCTGGTCGTTGGAGCGCACCAGGAACGACCGCATTTTCATCGGGGTCTCCATCTTGCTTCGGGGGTCGGTCGTCGGGGCCTTGTCCTCCTCAAAGCTGCCGATCATGCAGGCCAGCAGCGTGCCATCCGGCATTTCTCGTAGCCCCCGATGGAAGAAGATGGTCGAGCTTTGCTGGTCTTTGACCTCGGAGAAGGTGTCAACAGGTACGGATCCTGCCTCCGGAATGATCAGTACCGTTTCCTTCTTTTCCACCGTCTTCATCCCGTCCCGAGAGCGCCACATTCTCCCAACGCAACGACCCGCCTCGCCACAAGTGACGTTCCAGTAGAAGCCGAGGAACAATCCTTTTCTCCAGAGTAGTGAGGTCAGCTTCTCGGCGTGCAGATAGGAGCCGAAGGCGGGGTCGGACTCCTCCACCGGCCAAAAGAACTTGCCCCCGTCGTCACTTTTCAGGGACCCGTAGACATAGAGGGTTCCGTCGGGTGCCTGAACGGCTCTGGGATGTCGGCATCGGGCTGCGGTTACCTTCACATCCAGCTCTGATGTTGCCTGGGCCAGGATTGAGGTCATGGCGAGGAAAGCGAGGAAAGCGAGGAAATGGAATCTTCTGCAAACTAGGACAGAACGCTGTTCTATTCAAGTGCTCCTACTTTTCTTACTGGCCGAAGCTTTTCTTCGAGAGAAAGCCACGCAGGACGTTGTCCGTGATTCGCGAGACGTTGTTCTTGTAATCGTTGTAGGACAAACAACTCGACCAGGATATGGAGCTGGCCGAGAAGACGGCTCCTCCGTTGGGGTATTCAAAGAAGACCATGTCGGCTTTGACCCGCGGATTAATGGATCCCGACTGTTTGGAATCGGAAACCAGAACCTCCTCTACGACGTGCTGGAACATATCAGAGAAGCCCGTGGCGGTCGCCAATACCAGGGCATGTTGAGGAGAGCCTAGAACCGGGTCGAGGCGATCGATCTCCAGTCCGGCAGCCCCATACTCCAGGACCAGACAGGGGAAGTCGCCAATGGGTTCATCGGGGCCGATCCCTTCGAAAATGAACTGAGCTCGAGAGTCGAAACTCCCTGGCCGTCTACTGAAGGGTCTTCCACGATCATCGGCCTGTGCGGTGAAACCCACCCCGACCAGCTTC
>JAKZYH010000180.1:0-6274 GCA_047514575.1 Acidobacteriota bacterium
CTGAAGCCATCCGGTCCATGATCCCGGCCTACGTCAGCACCAGCCCGAACCTGGGAGATGGGCATTCGTCCAAATTCGCCTCCCCAGATGACGAGGGTGTTCTCCAACAACCCTCTTTGCTTCAAGTCCTGGACCAGAGCGGCTGAGGGTTGGTCGGTCTTGCCGCAGCAGTATTCAAGATTCTTCTTAAGATCGCTGTGGTTATCCCAGATCTGATACTCGATAAAGATCTGAACAAAGCGTACACCTCGCTCTATGAGGCGACGAGCCATCAGACAACGTCTGCCATAGGAGGCGGTGACCTCGTTGTTGAGGCCATACATCTCCTTGGTGGCCTCGCTTTCCTTAGACAGATCCAGGGCATCGCTAGCAGCAAGCTGCATCCGAGCGGCTAATTCGTAGGAGGAAATACGGGCATCCAGATCCGGCTGCCAGGGACGGTCCCTGCGGTGTGTTTGATCCAAACTGCGCAGCAGCGAGCGCTCGGCCTCGACCAGGGGATTGGGAAGTTCTTGCGCGGGGCTGAGGTTGAGTACCGCCGGGTGCTTTTCGCGGAAACGAGTGCCCTGAAAAACTGGAGGCAGCCAACCCGACTGCCAGTTCTGGATTCCATTGACGGGAAGATTCTTGTCGTCAAGGACCACATACCCTGGAAGGTTTTGATTTTCGGTGCCCAATGCGTAGGTCACCCAGGCACCCAGCGTGGGACGCCCCGAGATGAGGCGGCCGGTGTGAAAAAGATTGATGGAAGGCTCGTGGTTGAAATGCTCCCCGTACATGGAACGAATGAGCGTAATGTCATCAACAATTTTGGCGGTGTGGGGGAGGAGATTGGAGAGCTCCATCCCGCACTTTCCATGTCGCGAAAACTTATAGGGTGAGGGCATCAGGGTCCCCACCTGTTCCATGTTCTCGATCTGGTTCAGGAGGTCCCTAGGTGCTGCGGCTCCCGCCATGCGATCGAGCGTCGGCTTAGGGTCGAAGAGGTCCACCTGGCTAGGCCCCCCGTTCATGAAGAGGTGAATCACCGACTGAGCCTTGGGTGCGAAGTGGGGAGGACGTACTTTCAGGTCGAATGCCGGGGCAGACTGGTCAGGTCTTGCCGATGCAAAGAGATCCTGTTGAAGAAGATAGGCCAGTGCCGCTCCATGAAGACCATCTCCAATTCGGGAGAAAAAGTCGCGCCTCGTGCCTCGGACCCCAGATCGATGGGACATCATCTCTCACCTCGCTCAGTGCTCTCTTCACTGAGCGGAGCACTTAGCACACTGCGGGTTGCGGACGATCTCTGCGTTAGTCGTCGTCGAGGATTGCCCAGCATCGTCTTCCTCTTCCTGCCTTGATCTCGCCTCGAAAGCCCCATCTGCAAACGTGTCGTCTCTACGTGCCGGTATACTTAGTCAATATACAGGAACTCCGCCGAATTGAGCAGGGTCAAAGCCACCGAACTCAGTGCCGACCACTGTGCGGTTGGACCTCTGGGTCCAGCCTCGTTTTTTTGCTCCAGATGGGCTTTCCACTCCCCAGCAAGAGTGTCCAGAGACAACAGCAGACGCTGTTTCTCCTCCGCTTTGGGATAGCGGGTCAGCACCTGCAGGTAGAGGTCTTCAACCTGTTTCTCGAGATTGTCCGGAGCCTGATCCATGAGACGACCAGCCAGATAGCTCGCATGGTTCCGCATCAGCTCGCTGTTCATCAACTGCAGTGCCTGGACGACCACGGTGGAGTGGCGACGCTCGTCGCAATTGGGCATCATCACCGGATAGTCAAAGGCCTCCAGGGCAGAGACCGGCATTCGGCGCCTTTTAAGCAGATAGACAGCTCTTCTCCAGCCCTTCTCTGTCGATGCGGCGACCACCTCGCCACTAGGCTTCTCCTGCACGGCGACCGGGATTCCGAAGGGAGTCGTGTCGAGGCGACCAGTAACCCGGAGTACGGAATCGTGAACAGCTTCGGCGTCCAGGCGTCGCAGGGGCATCCGCGACAGAAGCTGGTTTTCGGGATCGCCGGCACGCGCCTCCGGCATCACCTTAGAGGTCTGTCGGTAGGCAGTAGATGTCATGATCAAGCGGTGCATGCCCTTCAGGCTCCAGTCCTGGGCCACGAACTCGGTGGCTAACCAGTCCAGAAGCTGGGGATGAGACGGCTTCGATCCTATTCGGCCAAAATTCCCAGGCGAAGTCACCAGCGCGCGGCCGAAGTGATGCGACCAGATCCGGTTGACCTTCACGCGCGAAGTCAGGGGATGATTGGGCTGGGTCAACCAACGAGCCAATCCCAGGCGGTTTCCGCTGGTATCCCTTCCCGGTACCTTGACGGGATGGTAGGGATCGAGACCGGCTCGATTGAGGGCTGCCGGGACGCTCGGATACACACGTTCACCGACCGATTGAGCCTGGCCACGCTCCAAAACATAGGCCGGAGAAGGCTCGCCTCCCATATCGTACAGGGCTCGAATACCGGGCTTGAGCAGGAACTTTGTCTTGTCCTTGAAGTTGGTCTCAGAGCCGTACTTCACGTTCTTGATGTGTTCAATCGACTTCTGCGGTTCGGCGGCGGACTTCTTGAATTCTGGGAATCGGTCCCCCAGTGCGGCATAGGAAGGTTCGACCGCATCTTTGAACTTACGCGCCAGATATCGCTGCAGCCCCGTCCGCTTTTCCTTTGCGGTCGCTGCCACCGCTTTGAGATCTTCCCGAACATCATCGGGCAGAGCGGCCAAGGCCTCTTTCTGGAACTTCTCCTTGAAAGGACGGGCATTTTCCTCTAGTTCAGATTCCAGCTTCTTGAGCTGGGCTTTGAGGGGAGCGTTGTGTGACTCGACTGCTTGCCGCTCCGCCTCCAAGGCCGTAGGAAGTACCCGCTCGGTAGGAGGACGCCAGTCATAAGGGTCCAGCGCGGTCTGGAAGATAGCGCTGAGGCTGTAGTACTCCCGCTGTGTCAGAGGATCGTATTTGTGGTCGTGACAACGTGCACAGCCTACAGTGAGACCCAAAACTGACGAACCCAGAACCTGCATTTCATCGGCGATAACGTCCATCTTGTCCTGCAGGGATCGATTGGGCTGAGCATAGCTACCATCGGTCGTAAGTCGCAGGAAACCAGTTGCCGCCAGGGTGTCTATCAACTCCTGAGTGACCTTCTCTTCCTTCTTGTAGTCGACCAGTTCGTCACCCGCCAGCTGCTCGGTGAGAAATCGATCGTAGGGAGTGTCTCGGTTGAGGGCTCGGATCACATAGTCGCGATAACGCCACGCATGTGGACGGACCTTGTCTTCGTCCACAATCCCCTCGGAGTCCGTGTAGCCGGCAAGGTCCAACCAGTATTGGGCCCAGCGCTCACCGTAGTGTCGAGAATCCAGAAGGCGATCGATCAATCGTTCATAGGCAGACGCTCCTTGATCTTCCAGATATGCTCGGGTCTCAGCGGGTGTGGGAGGCATGCCTGTCAGGTCAAGGTGAGCTCGGCGCAGCAGGGCGAGTGGCTCAGCCTCCGGCGAGAAGCTCAGATCCTTGGATTCCAGTTGTCGTAGCAAGAAGGCATCGATAGGGTTGCGAACCAACTCCTGCTGGCGCACGATCGGAACCTTCGGCCGCTGGGGAGGGCGAAAGGACCAGAAGTCGCGGTCTTCCTGGCTGACAGCGGACTCCTCTACCTCTGTGCGGGAAACTGCGTCGGCAGGAGCGCCGGCTTCGATCCAGTGGCGGAGTGTTTCCACCTCTGCCGTTGTTGGCGGACGAATCTCATCCAAGGGAGGCATCTCGCGCGCAAGAATCCGCGCATAGAGCAGGCTCTTACCAGGCTGGCCAGGAATCAGGGCTGGACCCGAGTCGCCCCCCTTGATGCGGCTAGCTTGAGTCCTGAGGTCGAGTCCCCCCTCCTGCTTGCTCTTTCCGTGGCAGGTGACGCAGTGCATCTGGAAGATGGGCAGCACGTCTTTCTCGGTGATCTTCGTAAGGCTGGACTGCCTTCCCTGCCTATCGATCCAAAGCCGAATCAGGGAGATCTCCTCGTCGGACAGGCGGGCTTCTCCAGGAGGCATCGAACCGGAGGTTACCTTGCTCACCAGAAGACTCTCGCTCGAGTCGCCTGGAACCAGGGCGGATCCCGATTTGCCCCCTGACAGAAGAGTCTCGGGAGTCCGCAGATCCAACTGGGCCTGAGGAGCGGATTCACCGTGGCATTGAAGGCAGTTCTTTTCCAGGATAGGACGGACATCCTTCTCGAAGTCCGGAGACGCCAGCTCGGCGGCGAAGAGCCCAGTCCCGACAGTCGAAAAGAGAAGGATTTTCAAACAGAGTCTAGACCGCATTACACTATTTCTCCCGAGTGCCCCGAATTATACTTTCGGACGGTGTCTAGATCAAAATATCCGAAAGACGCTTCGCGCCAGACCGCCAAACCCCCATTCTCGCAACCCGCACCATTACTCGGACAGGCTCCTAGCAGCTACTACTCAATCAGTTGACTCTCATCACCAGAGTGACCCGGGTTCCTGGTTGGACTTGAGTTCCCGGAGAAGGCGACTGCCGGTAGACACTCTCGCCCTGGTTGCTGACCACGGGAACGAGACCCGCTTTTTTAAGCGCTTGAACTGCTCTACTTGCGCTCATTCCCCTGACGTCCGGGACCTGGATCACGGTGATTTGTTGCTGTGCGGCCACAACAAGATCGATTGCGGAACCACTCCGGACTTGGGTGCCGGATGAGGGGTGCTGGCCAATGACCGTTCCCGGCCGAGACTGGCGGGTGTGCTCTTCGGTCACCCTTCCCACACGAAGTCTGCCTTGGGTTCTCTTCTGGATGACTTCGGCTGCCTGTTCGAGGTGCATGCCGCGCAGGTTCGGGACCACCACGACGTCCTGTTGTCCGGGCCCTCTTTCGGAGGCCTGTCCGACGACAATATTAATCTGGGATCCGCGCCGTACCTGGGCACCGGGCGGGGGATCCTGCCTGATGATCTGGCCAACCCCGCTCCTGCTCTCCAGGTAGTTGACACTCCCCAGGCGAAGCTCTGCAAAAACGTTCCTGAGGCCACTATAGCGCTCACGCGCCGCTTGCTCTGTCATTCCGATGAGAGAGGGTACCGTCACCAGAGCGACTGCTTTCGAGATGACCAGATTGACCGGACAACCCGGGGGTAGCACCCAATTGTCGTCGGGTCTTTGGCTGATGACCATCCCGGCTGGCGCCCGCGCCTGTTCCCGCTCCTGGACTCTACCCACTGTCAAACCGAGTTGTTGAAGCTGATGTTCCGCCGAACGGAGGTCCAGGCCTTTGAGCCTGGGAACATTGACCGGAGTTCGCCCCACGTCGGCGACGACGAGAACGACCGACTGCCCCGCGAGAAGTTTCGTATTGCGCGCCGGGATCTGATCCAGCACCTTTCCCGGGGTCTCGCAGCTGACTTGGAGACGGACCTGCCCGACCACCAACTTCTTCTTGACTATTTCCCTGACCGCTTTGTCATGATCCTTCCCGATGAACTTCGGCACCTTCACCCACTCTTTCCTGGGGACGGCAACCTCGAGATCGATTTCACTTCCCACGTTCCTTCTCTTGCCGCCGCCTGGATCCTGATCGATCACGGTTCCCGGAGTTTTTCTGCTCTCCTTCTCTATCATTCTTCCGACCGTAAAACCCGCGGCTTCGATGGCTCGCTTCGCATCCTCCAAAGTCATCCCCTCAACCTTAGGCGTACGGACCCGATCAGCTCCTGCCGAGATCACCAGATCAATGCTGCTTTGAGGCTTCACCCGCAGTCCAGGCCGAGGTAGCTGCTCCAGCACGACTCCCTTCTGTTCAGAACTCGGCCGATTCTCTATCTTTCCGAGCCGGAGCTGACTGCCGGAAAGGGTGGTCTTCACGCTCTCTAGCTGCAAACCCACCAGCTGCGGAACTTTCAGTCTCGGATCCGTTACCTTCGCTGCGGGAGTCCTCTTTTTCAGAATGCGGTAGCTCTTCTCGTACTGAGCCGCCAGCTTAGAATCTTGATCTTTCAGCAGGGTGCCGAGACGAGCATAGGGTTTAGCATATCGGGCTCGGGCAGCCACGGCGCGTTCGTAGTTCCCGATAGCGTGCTCCTTTGCTCCCTGCTGTTCGTAGAGACTGCCCAAAGCCGCGTAGGCTGGAGCCATGTCAGGATGGGATTCGATCACCTGTTGGTAGTTCTCGCGTGCGTGCGCCATGACCCTTTCGGCCAGGACGGTGTTCCCGTTGTTCTCTGCGAGCTTTCCCAGTGTCTGGTAGGCCTGGCCAAGTCTCACACCTGCGT
>JAKZYH010000181.1:0-39279 GCA_047514575.1 Acidobacteriota bacterium
CTCGCTAACGATTCAAGTCGTTCGCGGCTCTGTTGGACTGGGTTTTCTGTTGTTGGCATTCGGCCCCGTTTCGCCGCACTGGCCCGGGAGTGGAGACCTGCGACCTGCGACTTGCGACCTCTTGTTCAAGCCACCGAAAGATATGCCCTGATATTGCACAGGTGCTGGACGAATTCTGCCGTGATCAGGATGTTGTCGCCGACCGTGGGTTCAGGACTCCAGAATTTGGTGTTTTCCCAGTGGCCGTCCTCCAGTTGGTGCTCCACGAACCAATCTCCCAGGCGAATCGTCCATTCTCGGAACTGTTCTTCTCGTGTGGCGACATAGAGGAGGCCCGATCCCCATCCTGACTTGCAAAGCTGCTTGGAGTCGAACTGACATTCGTCGCTGGTCATTGAGAATCTCTGGTATTCCCGAGCCAGGTCGAGCCACTGGGTGTCGCCGGTGGCCATGTAAAGCTGGGAGAGAAAGGCGGCGGCGATGCCCCCGTTGAAGTGGTGTTGCCAGGGTTCGTCCTTCTTGGTGACGTAGAAGGCCTCCTGGTCTTCTGGGTAATTCTGAACCAAGCCCTGGGAGCGGCTGTAGACGGCATAGAGTCTCTTCTCCGGTTCCGGCTGCAGGTCCCAGAGCCGTTGGAACCACTCGCCAGCCTTGATGGAGGCCTCCACCCGACCCGTGAGCGCAAAGCTCATACCCGCCTGAGCGGTGGGGAAGAGCTCCTGCTCAGCGTCCTCACTCCGGTCAGAGCGGGTGGCGTAGAACCCTCCGGTCTGGGGGTCCTGCCAGGTCGACAGCTGCTCGGTGCCGCGGCGCACCAGATCGATCCGTCCCAGCAGGCTGGAGCCGAAGATCAGACAGGCGAGTGGATAGGAGCCATAGCGTGGATCCTCGGGGCCTTGTGTCGAGATTCCCTCCAGGCGACCCTCCGGGGTCATCATGTTGTGATCGATCCAATCCAGCAGGCAGTGGCCCGCCGAGACTTCCCCCATAAGCGCGAAGGCCCAGGGTACCCGGTAGTAGAAGATTCGTTCTTCGACGGGTCCCACTGAGCCGTCTGGATTGATGTGATTCAGAATCCAGTCAGTCCCAATACGGCACGCCTTTGCGTAGGTCTCGAGCTTGGCGTCGATGTCAATTGTCAGCATGGCTCCTCCCGTTACCAGCGAATATACTCGAAGCGATGGAAGAGACACAACATCTAGCCGCTCACTGTTTTTTGGCCTACGTAGCTTTGGCCTCCAGGCCGAAGTTCTCCTGTCGAGCCGTTGGCTCGAAAGACGGCGGCCTGGAGCCCACCGCCACTAGTGGGCTTCACAAAACCTACCATCCCAGCGCGTAGCAGCATCTGCGAGGATCCGATCCGGTAGCCATAACGCCAGTTTCGGGATCGCGGCGAGCGATGGTGGCTCCCATTCCACAGACCGTGGAGGGTACCAACCGATGTCCCAGGGCCCGGAGCTGCTCCCAGGTGGACTCGGAGAATCCGTCTTCCAGGGAGAGTTGACCCGGCAGACACTCATGCGGATGGAAGGAGTTGGGAGCAGAGTCGCAGCCGAAGCGCGGAGCTTCGATGGCCTGCTGGGGATCCATGTCGAAGACCAGGGTATTGAGCATCAGCTGGAGGTTGGCCTGGGCTTGATGATCTCCTCCAGGACAACCGAAGGTGATGACCGGAGTTCCGCCTTTGAGCACCAGGTAATTGACCAGAGTGGTGCGAGGGCGCTTGCCCGGGACCAGCACGTTGGGATGCCCTTCCGCCAACTGGAACATCTCGATCCGGGTGCTGAGAGCGAAACCCAGCTCCGGGAAGAAAACTGATTTCCCGAAAGAGCCCCCACTGGGCGTAGCGCAGACTAGGTTGCCCTCCCGATCGACAGCTGCGATGTGAGTGGTGCCCTGCTCCTGCGAGGAGGGGGCTCCCGGTGCGCCCGCTGGTCTGGAGCTGTTTGGAAGAGGAGCCGGAGGCCGATCTTCTTCGGAATGCAACCAGGGGTCTCCGGGCGGAGGCAGCTGCGGCTGTGCGCGATCGGGATCGATGAGGCGGGAGCGACGCAAGGCGTATTCCTTGGAGAGGAGGCCGTCCAGGGGGATCGCCGCGAACTCGGGGTCGCCGAAGTGGGCTTCGCGGTCGGCCAGCGCCAACTTGAGGGCTTCCACCACCGTGTGAACGTAGGTCGGCGAATTGTGTCCCATGGACTTCAGGTCCAAGTGCTCGAGCATGTTGAGTGTCAGTTGGAGTACCGAGGCCTGAGACCAGGTGCTTTGGCCACAGATTTCGTATCCCAGGAAACTCGTGCGTGCGGGATCCTCGAACCGGGCCTGGTATGTGTCCAAGTCTTCCAGCTCTAGAACACCACCAACTCTTTTCGAGGACTCCACCAGAGTCCGAGCCAGGTCGCCCCGGTAGAAGTCGTCCCGGGCCGACCGAATGCCGTCGAGTCTTTGACCCGAAGCCCCACATGCCGCCAGGCTCTCGAGGGTCGTTGCCAGGCCTGGCTGCCGCAACAGTGCCCCGGGTCGGGGAAGGGATCCTCGATCGTAGAAAATCTCTGAGCCTCCTGGGGGATACAGCGCAAACTGCTCGCGGGTCGCCTGGGAGTCGAGGGCGTCGATCATGTACTCGTAGTGCGGAAATCCACCCCTGGCCAGCCGAATGGCCGGCTCCAGAACGCGCGGTAGACTCAAGGTCCCGTACCGCTCCAGCAGTGAAAAATAGGCACCAACTGCTCCCGGAACGGTGAAGGACAGGTGGGCCAGGGAACCGGGTCCTGTAGGGATACAATCGAGTCCCTGGTCCTGGTAGAAGTCAACCGTGGCCCGAGCCGGAGCCTGGCCCTGACCGCTCAAGGAGAGAAGGTCGCCACTGGCGGCGTGGTGAAACATGAACACTGACTCGGCACCTAGCGAGTAGGACGCGATTGGCTCGGTGACCGCAGCGGCGAAGCTCGCGGCAACCACCGCGTCAAAGGCATTTCCACCGGCGAGCAGCATCTGCATTCCAGCCATCGAGGTCAGGTAATGACCGCTGGAAATCAGTCCCTCGGTGGCGTAGATAACGGGTCGCCCGGTGAGAGGGCGTCCCCCGGCATCGGTCTGAGCTTTGAGTGGTTTTTCCATGGCGACGAATCCTACTGAATATGCTCCGAAAAGGGGAGTCGTTACCGTTTAGGGTGGCGGCTCAAGGCAGCAATTTCCTCACCGCTGAGGACCCTCCTCACCACCAGGATGTCGTCGACCCATCCCCGGAGCTGATTGTCGGGCGGCGCCGTAACCTTGTCCCGGTAGGTGATTAAGCGGCCTCCTTGATCCTCTCCTACCCTGAGATTGGCTGCCAGATGGATCCCCGCCTCTGAGGAAGAACCTGGAGGCCGGCGCAGATCGATGATCGAACCGTCATAGTAGAGGTGCATCGTCCCCGCACTGATGCGTTTCGAAGCAACCTCGTATCCGTCGAGATAGAGCTTCACTTCCCCCCGATCGTGAGTCGCCGCAAAATGGTGGTAGCGTCCATCACGGAAGAAGCGCGGTCTTGACTGCACCCTTTGTCCGTTGAGGGTGAGGGAAAGGGTGCCGACACTTGGGTTCACGTCGAAGATCAGCTCGCCGCTAACGGGAGTGCCGCTGCCGCGATGGGTGCTGAACAGTCGAGCCATTTTCTGTTCTTCGGTGCGCATCCGGGCCGCCAGGCTGAACTGGGTTCCCAGGTGGGAGGTGCCCAGGATTTCGAACGTATCTAGGGTGTTTCCGTCTCCCCTGAAATGCAGGGCCGATCCCCCTCGCGCCGATGGATCGGGATCGGGAGCCACGAGAACCCGGTTGTGGAAACGGGCCTGCTGTAGACCGTCCTCCGCCTCCTCATCGGTAGCCGTGGTCCCTTCGTCCTTTTCGAAGGTGAAAGAGACCTCCAAGGGAGACTTCGGAGTCTTCAACAGCACCTTCTCTCCGGCTCTAAAGGAGTACAGGGCGGCATTGACCAGCAGAAAGCGAAATCGGATGCTGTCTTGCGTCTTGGGCAGGTCGCTTCGAGAGCCCCAGGTTACCTTTTGATCGACGGAGTCGACTGCAACCGGATCGCAGTCGTCCCGGGAGTATCCGTCGATGACGTTGCCCTCGCGATCCAGCACCTCGACCTTCACCCAACCCCCACTAGCATCGGTGTTCAGGTGCAACTCGCCGTCGCTCCCGATGAGGGGCCTGGTGGTGACTGTCCCCATTTGGTCGCCGGCGTCGAGCGAGGCGAAGCCATCCTTCCTCAGCGTCGCCAATCCGATGGCGCCCTGGCCTTTCCCGGTGTGATACTCGTTGAAACCACCGTAGTAGAGGCGGATCTTGTCCCCTTCAACCAGAGGCTGATTCAAGGTCGCGATCGTACCCTCATCCCAGCTGCCGGCCTCGCCTAAGGGCAGGATAGGCGGTCGATCACCCTCCTGCCTCGTCCAGTGAACTCTGTCATGGCTGCTGACGAGTTCGGTGAAGATTCGACCCTCGTTCTTGCCATCCTCGATTCTGAAGATCCACAAAAATCCCAGATAGCTGGACTCGTAGGCAAAGGCACTGAGACCATAGAGATCGGTGTGCTGCCCGTCCTTCGTCACCCAACGGTCGTCTACTTCGTCAGGAACCAGAATCAACTCCGCTGGAGGCCATTCTTCGAAGTCGGTGGTGCTGGTGAAGCCTATGCAACGCCGGCGATAGCCTCGCACTGGAGCAAAGGTCTTCGGATAGCCCAGGTAGCGTTCGGTATGAGGATCCCAGACGAAGTTCCCGACATCACCCGGATCCACCAGGACGGGGTTTTCTTTTACTTCGGTCCAGCGGATGCCGTCCGGCGAATAGGCCGCCCAGAAACCGCTAGTCACGTGATCGGGCGGCGTGCGACCGTAGTCATAGTTGATCAACTTATAGCGTTTCTGCGGATCCGGTTCCCAGGGAGTGTGAATAACCTGGGGCATGTGATCTTCCTTGGATCGCCAGAAGATGAGGTTGTTTTCGGTCGTCCCGTCCCATTCCACCAGCCCCAGGTTGGGTTTGTCCCAGTTGATGCCATCCTGGCTGGTGGCATACAGGTTGAGATATCCGTCGGCCGAAGCGTGATACCAGAGGCGGTAGCCCAGGCCCTCCTCATGAGGCAGAACGGTTCCGTAGACGAATACACGATTCTCTTCCCAGGGCTTGTCTCCCGTGAGCACCGGATTGCCGGAGTACTTCTCGAAGGGATGATAAGTCCTGGTCAGCCCCTCCCTGGTCTCCACCAGATGGTCATCGACGAACAGCTGCCAGGGGCCGCTGAGGTCTCCAAGAGACCGGGATTCAAGCGGGGCCTCTAGAGCTTTCTCGGAAGCTGTACAAGCACCATAGATGAGCAAGAAGAGCGCAAGGAATCCCAGGCGATTTTTCATGATCTTTCCCCCCTGGCCCCTCATTTGATGACATTCCGGGTCCCACTATCAAGCGTCCGACGATCGGGAGGCGCGCTGAGAGAGCTCGCGGCGCAACACCGATACGGCCACAGAGGTGTTCCAAGCTAGAGCGGAAAGGGGATCTTGCGCCGCGGGCCGATTCGAAATACCCTACCTCAGCCTGATCCGAAGGCCCCGGTTTTTAACGTATATCGGGTGAGAAGACCCATTTTAGATGTTCTTGTTCTTCCAGGATTTGAGGGCAAGATGTTCGACCTGATCATAAAGAATGGCACCCTGATCGATGGTAGCGGAGCCCCTCGTTATCGAGCGGACGTGGGAATAGATAAGGATCGCGTTCAGCAAATCGGCGATTTGAAGGAGGCCGAAGCCGGGCGCATGATTGATGCAGGCGGCAAGATCGTTGCTCCAGGGTTCGTGGATGTCCACAATCACTCGGATGCCTGGTTGCTGAAGAAACCCCACATGTTTTCCAAGACCAGTCAGGGGTTTACGTCCGAAGTCATCATGGCGGACGGGATTTCCTATGCCCCCGTCAATAGGCACACCGCCCATCATTGGATCTACTATCTACGGTCACTCAACGCACTGCGTTTCGAAGAGTACCAGGGCTGGGAGACCCTGGCCGATTACATGTCGTTGTTGGATGGTAGCAATGTGCAGAACAGCATCCCCCACATACCCTACGCCAACGTGCGGGCCCTCGCCTGTGGGTTTGGCTCGCGCCGTCCCGATGACAAGCAAGATGGAGCTAATCCAGGGGGAAATCGAAAAGGGTATGGAAGCCGGCGCGGTGGGGATCTCGCCTGGATTGGACTACATCGTTGAATGCTTCGCTAGCACCGACGAACTCGTGGAGGCCTGTCAGGTTATGTCACCCGTGAGAGGCCTCTACGTGACGCACATGCGCTACAAGAAAGGGATTATGAGGGCTCTCGCAGAAGCGGTCGAGATCGGGAAGCGAGCCGATGTCCCCGTCCATATCTCGCACCTGAAGGCCTCCGACGCTCGAGAGGCGGAAGAGATATTGACCTATGTAGACAGCGTTGCGACCCAGGAGGTCGACTTCTCTTTCGATGTCTACCCCTACCTGGCCGGCTCCACAATGCTGAACTTCTTTTTACCCTACGAAGTCTGGGAGGAGGGCCCTTTGTTTGCTCTCGCTAGACTCCAGGAGCCGCTCATCCGGGACAAGATTTTCACCAGCCCAGGTCGCTTTTCGCTGGAGAAGTTGGTGATTGCGTGGGTCGCCAGCAAAGAGAACAGTCACTACCAGGGGATGACGCTTGGAGAGTATTTCTCCAGCACGAAGCTCCCGCCAGTCGATGCCTTCTGCGATCTACTGATCGAGGAGGGTCTGGCCGTTCTTGCGGTAAGCCCGGGCAGTGAGGAGGGCGTAATCGCACCTTTGCTCGCTCATCCTTGCTACATGCTGGGCTCCGACGGTATCTATCAGGAAGGCGGAGTCATTCACCCCAGACAGTATGGTTCGGCGACTCGACTTCTCGGACCCTGCGTCCGAGATGAGAAGCTGTTTTCCCTGGAGCAGGCGGTGCAAAAGCTGAGTGGTATCCCGGCACGGCGGTTCGGTCTTCGCCAGCGGGGAACCGTCGAAGAAGGAAACTACGCCGATCTGGTTGTTTTTGACGAAGCCCAGGTTTGCGATCAAGCCAGCTTCGAAGACCCCCATCAGTATTCGGTCGGCATCGAACATGTCCTGGTTAACGGTGTGCCCATCATCGAAGGGAGTCAGCCTGTCCCCAACCTCTCCACACCCCTGCCAGGCCGGGCGCTCAGTTTTGGCGGCTGAAGAGGAGCCGGTGCGATCTTCTTGTGCTTCGTAGGCTCCTCTCCTTGTAGCTCTGATGCAACAGGTTGTGGCTTTCGGTTCACACTCAAGGCTCTGCCCAAGCCGGAGAGTGCCCGCTAGGAACGGGTCTTCGGTCTGGTTGTGTTCTTGCATCAAGAAAAGTCCTTCGGATTCTCGAAGTCTTCGAAACGGGGAGCTGGAAAGCAGAGATGCAAACCACGATCAAGGGTCCTGTCAAGGTCTCGGGAGTGGGTCTTCATACGGGTTGTCAGGTCTCACTGGAGTTGAAGCCGGCTCCACAGAACACTGGCATCGTTTTTCGGCGGATCGATCTTCAGAACTTCGAGATCGAGGCCTTACGCAACCACGTCTCACGCGTGGTACTTGCCACGACGCTGATGAAGCGAGGCGTGATGCTCTCGACAGTAGAGCATATTCTGTCAGCCCTGTACGGGCTCGGACTGGACAATGTTTACCTGGATATTGACTCGCTGGAAGTCCCGATTCTGGATGGTTCGGCACTTCCCTTTGTCGAAGCCGTGCTCTCCGTGGGCATCGAGGAGCAGTCGGATGAGCGGGTCCTTCTGAAAGTAGACAAGCCGATTCGTCTGGAGGATGGTGAGAAGTTCATCTCGATCGAGCCCTTCCCCACATTTCGGATCTCCTATGAGATAGAGTTCGCCCATCCGGCCATCGGTCGCCAGGAGATCGACCTGGAAATGAGTCCGGAGAGCTACGCCCGAGAGATTGCCTTTGCCCGAACCTTCGGCTTCTATGCGGAGGTCAAGCAGCTCCAGGACAAAGGGCTGATTCGGGGCGGATCGTTCGACAACGCCGTGGTCTTAAGTGATGATGGGATCATGAATGGCGAGCTGAGGGCGCCGGACGAGTTTGTCCGCCACAAGATGTTGGATTTGATCGGTGACGTTTCCCTTTGTGGATGGCCGATTATTGGTCACGTCAAGGCACACAAGGCCGGTCACGCCTTGCACACCGCCCTGGCGACGGCCATCTTCCGCAATCCTTCCTTTTTCTCCAGAGTCAAACAGACAGACCCAATCGGGTGCACGACACGAAAGTGATGTTGTTGGTAAAGGCCAGAGAACGTCAGGGATTGCAGCTAGACTGTCTGACAGTTATATTAACTGTCAGACAGGAGGATTCCCATGTCCCCAGAGGCTTCCCCTCAGAGCCCACTGGAACCACGGCGCCAACAGTTGAAACAGGCCTTGCTCGAGCTGGGCGATCTGCGTCCCGGATGCCTGGTGGCACGCTACCGCCGCTGCGGCAAGGCCAACTGTCACTGTGCCCAGTCCGGGGACCCCGGCCACGGGCCCAGCTTCTCCTTGACCCGTCGCGTGGGCGACAAAACCATCACCAAGATCATTCCACCGGGGCCCGCGGTCGAACAGACTCAGGAGCAGATCGCGGAATATCATCGATTGCGGAGCCTGCTCCAGGAGCTGGTGGAGGTCAGCGAGCAGATTTGTCAGGCCAAACTGGAGGCTCTGCCGGCCCCTACGGGCGAAAAAAAGGGCTCCAAAAGACGCTCGCGCAGGAGGTCCGGCGAGAAGTCCAGGTCCTGATGGGGCCAGCGGCGGCCGAGGCCCTGGACTTTGAAGCCCTGGAGACCGCGGTTCGGCGCCAAGTCTTGGAGGTGGCGGCCCGGACGGTGGAAGATCATCTCAACCAGGATCATACGGATACCGTCACCGGACTCAGCTGCCCCTGTGGAGGACGAGCCCGGCACGCGGGTCGGCGAGAGAAGCAGTTTACGACCGTGCTGGGGCCGATGCGATTGCAGCGGGCGTACTATCACTGCCCGGATTGCGGCGAAGGCTTTTGTCCCCGGGACCGAGAGCTGGGACTGGAGGACCGCTCCTTGTCTCCCGCCCTGGTACGGATGGTGGGGGCGGCCGCCTCCATGGTCAGCTTTCAAGAAAGCAGCGAGCTGTTGGACGAATTAGCCGGGGTTGAGGTGGGGGCCAAACAAGTGGAACGGTGTGCGGAGTCCCTGGGAGAGGACATCGCTCACTATGAGCGCGAGGTGGTCGAGCCGGACTCGCGGGTCTCTCTTCCTGCGACGCTCTATCTGGGGATAGACGGCACGGGCGTGCCCATGCGAGCGCCCGAACTACAAGGGCGAGCAGGCAAACAACCGGAGGGCTCGGCCCGGACCCGAGAGGCCAAGCTCTGCACGGTTTGGAGTGCGGAGAAACGGGATGAGCAGGGCCGGCCCCTGCGAGATCCGGACTCGGTAACCTACACCGCCGCGATCGAAAGCGCCGCCTCCTTGGACACCGATCATCAGCTTTCGGACTTCGCCCAGCGGGTGGAGCGGGAAGCCCAGCGCCGCCGCTTTGAACAAGCGCCCCGACAAGTCCTCTTAGGCGACGGAGCGAAATGGATCTGGAACCTGGCCGGGGAACTGTTCCCGGAGGCGGTACAGATTCTCGATCGCTTCCACGCCAAAGAGCGACTTCATGAGCTGTCCAAGAGTTTGTATGGAGATCGCGACTTGAGCCAAGACTGGGCCGAACAACGTTGCCGGGAACTCGATGCCGGTCGGATCGAGGCGATCCTTTCGGCCCTCGCCACCGAGACGCAGCATCACGAAGAGGCTCGAGCGGCCTATGGCTACTTTCAAGAGAACGGCCATCGGATGCGCTACGCTCGATTCGAGGCGCTCGGGCTGTGCACCTCTACCGGAGTGGTGGAAGCCGGCTGCAAGAACGCGATCGGCGCTCGACTCAAACGATCCGGAATGCATTGGAGCGTGCGGGGAGCCAACGCCATCATGGCCCTTCGTTGCGCTCGCCTCAGTGGACGCTTTGAGGATTTTTGGGAGTGGAAGGCCGACCATAAAGCTGCAGCATGACTCCAATCATCACTTTTTTGTCGTGCACCCGACCCAATCTCCTCTCAGGCACCCAGCCTTTCCGCCTGAACTGGGCTTGAAATTTAACGTAGCGTCAGTCTCCGGGCCCACGTCTGTCCCCAGCAGCCTCTCGCTAACGCCAGCCTCAGAACTCCTGATCTCCTGTGACTCTCTCGCAAGTCTTTTATCCTTGTCTGAAGAGTAGTTAACGCGTTATTCGAGTCCGAAGGCCGGGCCTCAGACCGGAATATTCAGTGGATCGACTCACGCTGATGGTCCCAGGAATAACTCTTTGGCGACCCTGGATGGATCTGAGTAACTGTCACGGTGTCAATCAGTTGCGCCGATTCGAGCGATCGACGTGGGAGAACTTTCCTGGGCCCAAACTGGGTTGAGCGGCTTCAACCCGCTGTAATGGGGCCAGATTAGTTTCCCAGAGATCAGGAGTTCTGAGCCTCTCGTTGACGTCATTCAGGCTCTCGTTGTTCAGGCTCTCGTTGACGTCTGTCCCCAGCGATGTGTCTACAACGATGATCTCCAAGGATGCAAAGATGACCTCTGTCCCCAATCGGCATGTCCAGTCAGCCCCGTGTTAACGTCTGTCCCCAACGAGGTCTCCCAACAATGACTTCAAGAATGTCAAGAATGATCTCTGTCCCCAGTCGGTACCCGTTGGGGTCAATGGTGCCCGTTGAAATCGATCCCCGTTGACCTCTGTCCCCAGTAGATGACCGCTGTCCTGTCCCCAGTAGATGACCGCTGTCCCTAGTCCTCCGGTGTGACATCGAAGAGTGCCAACGACTTTCCCGGGTGAGCAATCCGGTCGGGTAGCAGACCACCCAGCTAGACTATAATGCGAAAGATGCGGTCAGTTCGTTTGTTTTTACCCTTGACTGTTTCAATGGCGTTGCTTGCCGGTTGGCACGCTCTTGGTTGCGGTGAAACTGCGCTAGCAGCCCAGCGATCTCTCGACTTCCAGGTCGGCGGCAGGACGAAGTCCCTGCGTTTGCAGGAGCGCGAAGGAAAGCTTCTCTATAGCGTCAAGGACCTCGTTGGTGCGCTGGGTCTTCAGGCGCGCGACGAGGCGGGCCGGCTCACGATCCAGGGTCCTGCGGGGAAACTCGAATTGATGGAGGATCGAACGTTGGTCAGGTTTCGACAGGGATACGTTCTCATCTCGACTCCCTGTTGGAGAAAGGGGAAGTCCGACTGGTACGTTCCGGAGGATTTCATAGCCAAGGTTCTTCCTAACATCCTGACGGGGAGACTGGTGCAAATGCGGGGCGGATACCGTTTCGACGGCCTGGCTGTGAATCGGGTTCAGGTAGAAGTCGTCAATCACCCAGATCACGTCACCATCACTTTCCTTCCCAGTCAGGCGGGCTCGATTCGAGTGAGAGAGCAGGAGGAGAATATCGAGGTGGAGTTGGGTGAGTTTCTGATTCGCCCCGATCTTCCACACAACAAACCCCAGACCAAATTGGTTTCGTCCCTGGCATTTGATTCTCAGGGTCCCTACGGAACCTTTCGGATCCAGAAGGGCCAAAGCTTCGGGTTCATGAGGCAGCGGGAATTGCCCCGGCCCGATCGAACCGTCATCGAGATCTACCCGCCGTTAGGAGCTGAAACGTCTAGGACTCCAGTGCGTCGAGCCATTCCGGGAAAGGCTTCGCCTGACTTTGCTGATTTCGGTTCTCAGGTCCGCAGTGTTGGCGTCGTCACCCTCGATCCAGGACACGGAGGGGAAGACGTGGGCGCAAACTGGGCTGAGGAGTTACTGGAGAAGAACTTGGTTCTACAGCTTGCCAGTCAGGTAGAGGATCGCCTAAAGGAAGGACCCCATCGGCCCCAATTGACTCGAACGCGCGATACAGCCCTTTCGCCGACCCAGAGAAGTTCCTTTGCCAACTATCACAGCTGTCAGGCATTCGTTAGTCTCCATGCAGGGGGGGCACCGCATCAGGACAGCCACGGGGGAGTTGTCTACGTCCACGACTACTTGGATACGTCGGCCCCACCGAATCCCGAGTCTGAAAAAGAATTGATTTTCTGGGAGGACGGACAGCGCTCGCACCGGTCGGAGAGCCTGCGCCTTGCCGAACTCATTCAGGCAGAGCTGAACCGGCTCTACGAGACCCGGAACTCGGTCGTGAAGATTCCACTCACCGTGCTTGCTCCTGTGGCAGCGCCGGCCGTGTTGGTTGAGGTGGGATTCCTGACCCATGAGGGCGATAGGGAGAAGCTGGCCTCGATTGAATTCCAGGAGGAACTCGCTGGCGCTATTTCGAGAGCCGTGGGCACATTTCTTCAAGGCGACCAAGCCGCCCGCCGTCAGAGTACAAAAGATAGATTGGCTTGGGCTCCCACTACTTCCGGGCAACGCAGAGAGAGATAGGGCCACGATGAAGGAGTATCGGATTGCCCTGTTCGTTTTCGTTCTGGTTGGGGGTGCTCTCATCGCCGCGATCTACTTCTTCGAGTCCGAACGCGAACGTCATCAACAGATCGAAGAAACCGAACATGAGGTACTCGATGTCGAGTCGAGTGTGGTGGAGGTAAAAGGAGCGGGTGAACTGCCGGTCAAGCTATTCTTCTGCACGGTGGGAGCGAAGGGGCCGAGTACGAGAGCCTTCGAGATTGAAGAGCGGACCATTCTACAGACTGAAGATTCGGTCCTGGATGCACGGCAGATTGTAAACGAGATCATGAAGAGCAGGGGAGAGGAGTTCCCCCGAATATTCCCGGAGGAAGCGAGGCTGCGGCAGATCTATCTGCTCGAGGACGGGACGGCTCTTGTGGATCTGGCACAGGAGACTACCCAGCGCCTGACTGGGGGAATCACCTCGGAGCTTTGTGCTATCCGCTCGATCACCCGTTCTTTGAAGGAGAACTTGGCTCAGATCAGGAGGGTCAAGTTCCTGGTTGAAGGGGAGGAGCGAGCGACCCTCGCTGGTCATGTTTCCATTGATAGACCCTTTTAGTAGAATTGAGAAATGTCTTTTCGAGGTGACGGCCGTCAAGTTGACGAGTTGAGATCTGTTTCCATTGTCCCCGATTACAACAGGCATGCCGAGGGGTCCGCACTCATCGAATGTGGGAATACCCGAGTCATTTGCACCGCGAGCGTTGAGAACAAAGTGCCTCCCTTTCTGAGAGGGACGGGCCAGGGATGGATAACATCCGAGTATGGGATGATTCCCAGGTCGACCTCCACCCGGATGATTAGGGAGTCCTCGAAAGGAAAGCCCTCGGGTCGGACTCAGGAGATCCAGCGGTTGATTGGGCGCTCTCTTCGTTCCGTCGTGGACATGGACAGCATGGGTGAGCGTACGATCTGGGTGGATTGCGATGTCATCCAGGCAGATGGGGGGACGCGTACTGCGGCCATCACAGGGTCTTTTGTGGCTCTTGCTCTTGCCGTAGCTGGCTTAAGGCGTCACCGCGTTCTTTCCAAGGGCATTCTCTTTGACCTGGTTGCTGCGGTTAGCGTCGGTATCGTGGATAAAGAGGCTCTTCTCGACCTCAACTACGAGGAGGATTCTGCTGCAGAAGTAGACATGAATGTGGTCATGACCGGTAGGGATTTGTTCGTCGAGGTTCAGGGGACCGCTGAAGGCCAGCCTTATTCCCAGGACGAACTAAGCCAGCTCTTGCAGCTGGCCCAAGGTGGAATTCAACAGCTCATCGAGAAGCAGAGGGAGATACTGGAGCAGAGCATTGAAGACACGTCGCTGCTGTTTCAGGAAGAGGTTGAGACTGTCCAAGTTGCGGCTCCTTCTGGCGACAAAGAATAAAGGGAAGCTGATAGAGGTCCGGGACGCGCTACGCGGACTGCCCTTTACACTAGAGACTCTCGTCCAATATTCCGACCTTCCTGAACCGTTGGAAGACGGTACAACCTTTGCTGCAAATGCCAGGCTGAAAGCGGCGCATTACCGCGATCTGACCGGGCTACCAACTCTCGCAGATGATTCGGGGCTTGCCGTCGAGGCGCTCGGTGGGGCACCGGGGATCCACTCGGCTCGTTTCGCCTCCGACGACGATGCCAGGATCCGGAAGCTACTGTCCACACTTGATCAGGTCGATCCCGACTGGTCCAACACCAAGGCATCGGCTCACTTCGTCTGCGCACTCTGTCTCTCGAGGTCGAGCAAGCAGATCGAGGTAGAAGGCGAGGTTGCGGGGGAAATCATCCCAACTCCCCGGGGCAGCAATGGATTCGGATACGACCCGGTCTTCTACTACCCACCCTTGGGCAAGACCTTTGCCGAGCTCACCTTGGCTCAGAAGAACCGGATATCGCACCGCGCCCAAGCTTTGGATTTGCTGCGATCGGGCCTGGAAGCTTGGACACCATGATCATGGGGAACGCCAGGTGGTTCATTCGCGCGCGGTCAGGAGCTCGTCCAACTCGGCGCGGGTAGTTACGGGCCTCTGACAAGCGTAGTCCTGGCAAACATACGCGGTTGCCCTACCTTCCAAGGCCACTTTTCCCGCCAGCAGGGGGACCTTGAGTCCCAGAGTCTCGTCGATTGTTTCCGAGCAAGCGAGCACCCTGTTGGGTAGAAAGCGTGCCCTGATCGCGGGCAGCAGGTGCTCCTGTTCCGTCCGGGGACCAACTAGTGCCAACTCCCGAACAGGTCCCAGATAGAAATCGAGGGCCTGAAGCCAATAACCGAAAGCGAGCGGGTGGCGCGATAGAGCTCGATTGACCCGTCCGAGCATGTGCTCAGCCTTCTCGTTGTAGTCCTTCTTACCTAGGATTTTCGCCAGCCTCAGCAGGTTGAAGCAGGCAACGGCATTCCCACTGGGGGTGGCGTTGTCCATGTACTCCTTGTGTCTTACCAGGAGTCGTTCGTGGTCAGAGGGAGTGAAGTAGAAGTCTCTGTTTTCGGAATCCCAGAACAGCCGGATCTGAGCCTCTGTCAGTTCAGCCGCATCGTCCAGCCATCGAATGTCTCCAGTTGCCTGATAGGTTGCGATCCAGCCCTCGACGACAAGGGCATAGTCTTCCAGGTAGCCGTTGAGCTTGGCATGGCCATCCTTCCAGGTTCGGAAGAGGTGGTTTCCAGAGACCATCTGGGATGAGAGGAATTCGGCATTACTGACGGCGATTTCCAGATAGTCGGGGCGATCCAGGGTGAAGGCCGCCTCCGCGAAAGCCGTCAGCATCAGACCATTCCACGAAGCCAGGACCTTGTCGTCCAGTCCGGGCTTGATTCGTGTTTCCCTGACCTGGAACAGTTTTCGGCGAGCCTGGTTTAAGAGATCTGTCAGATTCTCTGGGGAAACGCCTACATTCCTGGCGTGAACGGCCAGTTCGAGTCGAGGGTGGAGAACGTTGCTTCCTTCGAAATTACCAGTAGAGGTAACGTCGAAATAGTCGTTGAAGATCTTCGCATCTGCTTCCCCAAGGACCTCGACGATTTCATCTGGGGTCCAGGCGTAAAACTTACCCTCCTCACCTTCGCTGTCGGCATCTTGAGCCGAGTAGAACCCTCCTTCCGGGTGACGCATCTCACGCCCGACGTAGTCGAGTGTTTCCTCAACCACAGTGCGATAGAAGGGATTTCCCGTGAACTGATGCGCTTCCAGATAGACTCGTGCCAATAAGGCATTGTCATACAGCATCTTTTCGAAGTGGGGGATCAGCCAGCGCTCATCGACCGAGTAGCGGTGGAAGCCTCCACCCAGCTGATCGTAGATACCACCTCGAGCCATCTCATCCAGGGTCAGGCTGGCCATATCCAGAGCCGACGCGTTGTTCCTACGCATCGAATACCGAAGCAGGGCGGCAAGGACCATGGCACTGGGAAACTTGGGGGCACCGCCGAATCCGCCGTGGTGTGAGTCGAATTGTCGCCGGCACCCGTTATAGGCGTCATCCAGGACCGTCTCCTGAATCACTTCTTCGGCGATGCTCCATTGCGAGGCTTCCTGGAGTTTCCGGATGGTCTCAGCTTGACCGGCCTCAATCTCGCCACGGCGCAGTCGGTAAGCCTCCTTGATCTGCTCGATCAGACGTTTGAATCCGGGTCGGCCGTAACGGTCATCAGGCGGGAAGTAGGTGCCGCCGTAGAAGGGCACCAGGTCGGGAGTCAGGAAAACGGTCAAGGGCCAACCGCCGCTGCCAGTGGTCATTTGGACGAAGTTCATGTAGATGGCGTCCAGGTCGGGCCGCTCTTCGCGGTCCACCTTGATATTGATGAACTCGTCGTTCATCACCCGAGCGATTTCCTCGTTTTCGAACGATTCATGCTCCATCACATGGCACCAGTGGCAGGCAGAGTAACCAATGCTCAGGAGGATAGGTTTATCCTGGTCGCGGGAGGCCGCCAGTGCCTCTTCCCCCCAGGGATTCCAGTCCACCGGGTTGGAGGCGTGCTGAAGTAGATAGGGACTGCTTTCCTGGGAAAGGCGATTGGTATTCTGCGCCGGTTCCTTGGCCATGGGTCCTCCTCCTTGCACATTCTAGCGAAACCGAGACGCTTGTGCCCGCGGGCACGTAGACTCACGAAAAAGGGGCAGGCTAGCGCAGGGTGTTAGAGGTGTAGGTGCTAGTCGATCTGATAAGGGGCGGCATAGTGTGTAGGGTCCGGCACGCTGGAGGCTAGAAAAGCCTTTGCCCTCTGCTGACAGGTGCCGCAGGTTCCGCAGTGAAGTGTTTCGCCCTTGTAACAGCTCCAGGTAAGGTGAAATGGGACACATAGCTTGCTGCCGATGCTGACAATCTCGGCCTTGCTCATGCCGATGAAAGGAGACAGGATCTCGATGGGTTCAAAATCGCATAGTTCGGCTGTCTGGGCGAGGGCCTCCACGAATTCATGTCGGCAGTCGGGGTAGACGGCACGATCCCCGGCATGGGCCGCATATGCTACTGTTCTGAATCCCGAGCCTATCGCCCAGCTGATTGCGACAGCGAACATCAACATGTTGCGATTGGGGACGACTGTCGCCTTCATGTTCTCCACATCGTAGGCCCCGTCAGGCACGTCGACGCTGGTGTCGGTCAGTGCGCTATGGCCGAACAGAGCCTTTATTGTGGATAGGTCAGCGATCTGGAATTCTATCCGCAGTGATTCACAGATCGCTCGAGCTGAGTCCAGCTCCTTCCGGTGACGCTGTCCGTAGTCGACCCCCAGGGCTTTTACCAGGTAGCCCTCCGAAATCAGGGAGTACAGCAGGGTTGTGGAATCTATGCCGCCGCTGTAGATAAGCACGACCTTGCGCCTCATGCCCGGTTCCTAGCTTCCGTCACGCGTTTGTCTCGTTTACCTGGCTATCGGGCCTGACCAACCTGGAACCCGGTTGAGACTCTCCTAGGAGTCTGTGCGGTAGAAACTGATCTACTGCGGAAACGTAAAATCGGCCCATATTTCCCCGATTTCTCGACGAATAGAACAACTATGCACCTAAAAATCGAGAAAATCTGGCCTCGATTTCCCGCTTTCTCGCTACGATCATTTCTACCGCGCAGACCCCTAGGGCGAAAGTCGCTGCCGAGTCCAGCTGCCGTGGCCTGAAAGCTGATAGCGTAGGCGATCGTTGAGGCGATTGGGACGACCCTGCCAGAACTCGATCATCTGCGCGATCAACCGATAACCTCCCCAGTGAGGCGGGCGTGGGATTGGCTGATCCTTATAGCGTCGGTCGAGGTCGTTCATCCGGACCTCCAGCACCTCGCGATTGGCTACGACCTGACTTTGATGTGAAGTCCAGGCGGCGAGCTGGGCTCCCCGGGGACGGCTCTGAAAATAGGTGTCGGAGACCTCCGGTGAGGTTCGTTCGGTCTTTCCCTCAATTCGTATTTGTCTCTCAAGACTCGACCACAGGCAAACCAGGGCCCCGTGAGGATTGCGGCTGAGTTCTTCACTCTTGGTACTCCGATAATCGGTGAAGAAGGTGAATCCGTTTTCACCGAAGTCCTTGAAGAGGACGATTCGGGCAGAGGGTTTTCCTTCCGAAGATACGGTAGCCAGCGTCATTGCGTTCGCGTGTGGGACACCTGCTTCGAGGGATTCCTCGAACCAGCGTTTGAAGAGGACGAAGGGATTCAGCCCGGCCTCTTCCTCCAACAAGGAGTCCTGCTCATACTCACGACGCTGGCGCAGGTAGCGAACCGTTTCCATGATTGAAAATCCGTCGCAACGGACGCTGCTAGTTGAGCAGGTCTTCGCCCTGGATGAAGGCGATGACGTCGGCCAGATCCTGTGTTTTTAGATCTTGCTCAAGTCCGTCGGGCATCAAGGAGACGCTCGAAGCACGAATCTCTACGATCTGCGACCTGAGAATCGCCGTTTCCTCTCCTTTGCCTCGCCTCATTGTAAGGGTACCAGGTGCCTCCGAGACGATTAGACCGTCATGCATTTGGCCGTCCTTTGTGATGATGACATAGTTGGTATAGAAGGGCGAGACGACGCCACTGGGATCGAGAATGGCTTCTAACAGCTCCCTCTTGCTCTTGCCTTTTACCCGGCCTAGATCCGGGGCGACCCCTTTGCCCTGTTGCCTGAGGTGGCAGCTGGCGCAGTGTTTTTCGGACAGTCTGCGACCGCGAGCGGGACTCGAGGGCAAGTCGAGTGCTGCCTGATGCTCCGTCACCACATTTGTCCGGTGGCTCTCGCGGTCCTTGAAGACTCGGGCGGCCGATTCACGAATCTGGGGGGATGGGTTTTCCAGAAGTTTCACCTTGCGCGGAAGGTCCAGAACAGACTCTTCGATTCTCCCAGCCTCAACTGCATCTAACAGTGGCTGCAAGTGTTGACGCCGGCTCAAAAGAACGTCGACTGCGGGCTGACGGATCTCGGGTCCAAAGATTCTCCAGCGGTCGATCAACAGTTCGCCAACCTGAGGCTCGTCGAAGAGGCCAAGGGTCCGGATGGTGTCTTTCAGCAGGTCTGGGTGCTGCTGGGGGGACAGAAGTTGATCGAACACCGGGAGCAGTTGCTGGAACCGGCCGCCTGCTAGAGATCGAATAGCTTCCCTTCTCTTCTTGGTCGACAGCATCGGTTCCAGTGCCTGTTGTGCGGAAACTTTGATCAGTTGCGCCAGTTCGAAGTGTTGTGCGACGGATCGGGCAGCTGACTGAACGGATTCGGAGGAATCAACAAGCAGCGAGCCCAACAGACGCTCGGCTTCCGGGATCCTGAGTCCTCTGACCCCAGCCAGCTTGAGCCCGCTAGAGAGTCCGCTCAGTAGTGAGGTCTGACGGTCCCTGTTCTGGAGCGCGTTCACGCTAGCCATGAGTTCAAGCAGAGTGGAAACTTCCCTTCGGTCATTGCGCGCTCCGATGATTGTTCCGATTTCCGTGAGGAACTTCGCTATGGGTGGTTCGGCCTCCCCGGGTAGCAGGGCTTTGAGTAGTTCAATGGAAGAGCCGCTTTTCGAACTCAATACAGCAGCGCGAAGCCAACCATCCTGTGGGTGTCGCGAGAGCAGGGAGGCAAGAGCCTTGGTGATTGTGTGTCCTGAGAATTGGCCTAGAGTCAAAGCCAGTTGAAAGCGCACGCGCGCGGATGGGTCGTCGATCATACCGACAAGATGTTGCTGAAGTTCCTGGAAACCCTCCGCCAAACGCAGAGCATGCTCCCGGACGTGAGGGCTGGCGTCCCGCAAGACCCTTCGGATCAAGGTGGCATTGAGAGCTGACAGTCCTTCCAGTGTGTACAGTGAGTGGAGACGCCCGTCGGCTCTCAGGCTTCCCAGACCCGTCTCCATCAACCACGGAATTGCCTGCCTATCCTGTCGTTCCAGTAGCAGACGCTGAGCGGTAAGTCTCCACCATGAGTTGCCGTGGGAAAGCAGTTTCACCAAGTCGTAGGTAGAAGCCCGACCAAGGTCGGGAGTGTCTCTGTCTCTGGGGACAGAGGTCTTGGGAAGCACACTGGGGACAGACGTCTTGGGAAGTACACGGTAGATACGTCCCCGATCGCCTCCTGCATAGAAATCCATACCTTCTTTCAGAGCATCTGGAATGAACTCGGGTCCCTCGATGACTTCGCGATACATATCGACCACGTACAGATTTCCGTCAGGTCCGTTGGCCAGGTTGCATGGGCGGAACCATGGGTCGCTGGAAGCCAGGAACTCCGTCTCCTCTGCCACGCTACCTCGACTTGCAACGAAGGTACTGCCTCGAGGCCTCAGAGTATCCCTGTGTACAAGGTGGCCAGCCACATCTCCGGTGAACAGATTCCCTCTATACTCCTCGGGAAATGTATCGCCGCCATAGACTGTGCCTCCAGAGGCGCCGGTGAAGAATCCAGAGGCCTCCTCCTTCCGATCCAGCTGCAGCTCTTGGAAGCGCCGCTGCCGGATCCTGGTCCGCTTTTCACGCCAGGACTCGGGAGGAGTCAGCTGAAATACACGCTCACCGTGGTCCGAGATGCTTTCCGAGGGTTGAGACACAGTGAAGAAGGGATTCCTTGCAAGATAGCGGCGCGGCATGACAGAGTAGCTTACATGACGGGAGTTGTGGGTAGAAAAGCGGTTTCCCCAGGAGTCCAAAGCCAGGCCATATTGAGTGGGACCCGAGGCTGCCTCGAAGAGTCCACGGTCGAGACGGAAGCGGAAATCGGCTCCAAGAACAGAAACTGTCCGAGCCTTGGGACGCTCCGAGAACGTGATATCCCCCATTTGTCCACTGTTTGCAGCGTAGATCCAATTGTCGATGCAAAAGCGCAGGTTTGTGATTCTGCCCTCCGGATGGGCCAGTCTGAATCCTGTGAATAGCACTCTCCGTATGTCAGCCTTTCCATCGCCGTTCGTATCTTTCAGGTACAGAATGTTGGGTGCCGCCGTAACCAACAACCCGCCCTTCCAGGGAAGCAGACCAGCTACTTGAAGAAGCTTGTCCGCGAAGATGGTAGAGTGATCCACCCTGCCATCGCGGTTTCTGTCTTCAAGTAGTTTGATTCTGCCCCGAGGAGATTTTCCCGGCGATGGATCGAACGGGTAGTCCAGCATCTCAGCCACAAAGGCCTGACCACGCTCGTCGAAGACTAGCTCGACCGGATCGACCACGTGGGGTTCAGCGGCAAACAACTCTACCCTGAAGTGATCCGCAATCTGCAGGCTCTTTAGTCCGTCCTCGGGTGAGAGCGCAGCGGTAGAAGGGGAGCACCCGATAGGGGAGAGCAGCGCAATGATTCCTAATACGGATCTCGTTACTGGAGGTACCACAGAATCCTCCTCAACCGGTGCCAGATCGGCGCAACATCTTAGCATAGAGGCTTTATGACGTCTTGCCTGAAGCTACCGGAGCTACAGGGGCCGCTAAGGCTAAGAGGAACAATTGAGGAATAATTGGAAATAGTTGTGGAAAGAAATAGTTGGGGAAGAAATAGTTGGGGACAGACTTCAGTCGACACAGGCACCACTCTGTCGAGGACCGACTCCGTGGTGCAGAATAGTGCGAGGTTGTGGGGACAGGGAGGCTATGCGGACAGGCGTCTTCTCTGAAGTTGTTTTCTGTGGGGCAGAATATGGAGAGGGTCTTCGATTTGTTGTAGGAGAACCTGAGTTTTCTCGAGCGTCAGGAAGGCGCTGAACTCCTGGATGTGCGCTGCTCGCGAAGAGTGAAGGCCAGACCTTCTAGGTGAGGGATCGGTTGGCGTGGCCGCGAGTAGCGTCCCTGTAGTTGAAAGAGCGTGATCCACTCCTCGATTTTCTCCTCACTTCCCAGAACGAGCCCGTCGACGAAATAGCGAAGCCGCTTTCGGTAAACCCCTTGACCTTGAAATCCCCGTTTCTGCTCCTGCTGCATCGTAGAGGCTGAGATCCTCGCCCCCTCTTTTCCCCCTCCTTCAAAGCCTCGGTAGTAGAGCAGGCTACGGTAGTTGAGCCTGTGATCCGGTCCGTCGAACAGTTTCGACAACGACATCAACCCTCCATCGGCTCCGATCTGCCGCAAATAGGCCGAACTGGACCCATAGTCTTCGGGTCTTTCTACCAGATTCGCTCGCACCGGATTGAGCTCGATGTATGCCAACGTCTCCCGGATCGCTTGCGATCCCAGGACGACGGTGGAGTTGAAGCGCTCAGCCCACAGAGACCCGCGACGCCCGTAGTTGCGATTGTACCACCTGGCGTAGGAGCTCTGAATATTCCGCATAAGCTCGGAAAGGTCAAACAGACGACGATTGAAGCGCTCCCAATCGCGATCTGTCACTAGAATCTTCTCAGGCTTCGAGTACATCAAGGCCGCACGTTTTTCAAGCTCACTTCGGCCTAGCTGACGGAAGGTTTCGAACTGCACCTCTACGTGGTAATGGTTGCTCATGAGGCTAAAGGAGGCCACTTCGCAAGAGTAGGCCTTGGTGTAGAAGCCAATCAGCTCCTCCAGTTTGTGGCGGGCAACTGGATCTTCAAAGGGAAACCACTTGGGTGGACCGGCCACGCGCGCGCTGATGTGGTAGAAGGTGTCCTCATCTTCGATCTTGATTCGTGGGATTCGTGCCATTTCGCTAAGGCCTTTCGTCTGAGGGTCAATGCTCCCTGTCGGAGAGCCCTGTTCAGGGTAGTCTGTTACACAGTTCCTCTCTGATAACGATCTTGCTCGTGGATCTGCGAAGGGAGATTGGATCTTCGTGGAAGTTTTTTACAAGGGCCAGATGAAGAGGAAACTGTAAGGTCCGACTGGGAAATCCTCGTTTGGATGTTCCCGTTTTTCCGGCAAAGAGTTGCCATTTGCCTTTGCCTTTGCCTTTGCCCCAGTTGCCCCCGGTTAAAGTCTGTCCCCAGTTGCCGTCCGCTAAGAGTTGCCGTCCCAGTTGCCCCCGATTGAAGTCTGTCCCCACTTGTCCCCACTTCTCTGAAGGAGGCTCGGAGAGATGCCAACCCTGAAACTAGGGAAGGAAGCATTTTCCGGGACACGTTTTTTATTCTCAGGGCGTTAATGTAGAGTACTTCAGGCGCTACCTCGGAAGGCCGAAAGAGTTGCAGTCGGCTCTTGCGTCCGAATGTTCGCTTCTTGGCTTATCGCGCTAAGGCTTCAATCGGCGGAAGGGAGCACCGGGGCCGGATCTGCTCTTGAGTCGACTGTTTCTTTCTACATCGTCGAGAATGGCCAGCAGAATCGATCTTGAGGACAATGACCTTCAGGCTGCTCTCCAAGAGCACTTCGGGTTCTCCGAATTCCTTCAGGGACAGGAAGAAACAATACGCAACGCCTTGAAGGGCCGCGATATGGTGGTGGTGATGCCCACAGGCTCGGGTAAATCCCTCTGCTACCAGCTCTTGTCTTTGGTGTTGCCGGGGATCTCAATCGTCGTATCCCCCTTGATCGCCCTGATGAAAGACCAGGTAGACGGACTCGAGGCACGAGGGCTGCCTGCGACCTACATCAACTCCTCACTCCCGGCCCTGGAAATGAGGGAGCGCATCGAGGCGCTACGGTCCGGAAGTTACAAGCTAGTCTACGTCGCTCCGGAGCGATTCCGGGACCGGCGTTTCTTGGATGCGGTGGGCCGGAACCAGATTTCCCTCATGGCGATTGATGAGGCCCATTGCATCAGCCAGTGGGGACATGATTTTCGTCCCGAATATCTTCGTCTGCGAGAGGTTCTGGCCGATCAGCCGTCGACCCGAGTGATGGCGATGACGGCTACGGCTACTCCCTACGTCCGCTACGACATCATCAAGCAGATCGGACTCGGCGAGGACGGGAGAGGTGAGCCGCTAGTCCTGGTCTATGGTTTTTCACGCCCGAATCTAAAGCTGGTTGTTTCACGGGTCTCCAGCCACGCTGAAAAGATGGACCATGTTCGTCAGGCAATTGAGCGATATCAGACTGGAATCGTCTACTGCGCCACCCGCAAGCAGACGGAAAAGGTGAACGGACTCCTGAAGGCAGCTGGTCATAACTGCGGTCTCTACCATGGAGGACTACTAGATAGCCAACGCAAGGAAGTTCAGGACGAGTTCATGAATGGCGATACTCCTGTTGCGGTGGCGACCAATGCCTTTGGCATGGGGGTGGATCGACGTGATCTCCGCTTTGTGGTGCATTGGGACGTTCCCGGAAGCATCGAGGCCTACTATCAGGAGATAGGACGTTCTGGAAGAGACGGCCAGGAATCCTTGTGCAAGTTGCTTTACAGCTATGCCGATGTCCGGACCCAGGAATTCTTTCTGGACGGTGCCAATCCCAGCCGAGAGGAGGTCGAAACCCTTTGGAGCAGGGTCCGCGAATGCTGTTCGCAGGGACCCGCGGTATGTGATCTCTCGAAGTGGGTTGGGTCGATCAGCAAGAATGAGATGACCGTTCGAACTGTTTTGTCAATCCTGGAACGGGCGGGCCTTATCCGATGCGAAAGGGTGCCTCGTGGTTCCAGCCTACTGATCTCGATCGTGGCAGGAGCTGATCTTGGAGTACTGGAGCAGCAGTTTGTCTATCTGAGTGAGAAACGGAATCGGGACAAGCGCAAGCTCCAGGACATGTTGCGCTACGCTGGCACTCCAAGCTGTCGGCAAGCCTACATTCTTAGCTATTTCGGTGAGAGTGACGTCGCTGCGGAGTGTAATAATTGCGATCGCTGTCGACCTATCAAGGGCGAGGAGGTTCGTGAGCCGTTCGAGGAAGAATGGCCTGTCCTACAGAAAGTCTTGAGTTGTGTGGCCCGAATGAGAACCAGCTTCGGTTGTGCCCGGGTGGTTCAGGTCTTAACGGGATCGAGAGCCAAGCCTGTCCTGGAACGGGGCTTGGACCACCTCTCCACCTACGGTCTGCTGAAGGATCATGGCGAGGGCTACGTCCGCCGCATTCTGGATGAGCTGGTTCAAGAGGGATGCGTCCGGATTACTACCGGGGACTATCCCCTGGTCGATATCACAGAGCTGGGCAGGAGAGTCATGTGGAGGAAAGAGACGGTGGCCATTACCTGGCCCTCCGTGAAGCCCCAGTCGAAGACTCGATCCGAAAACAAGGAGTGGCCCGTGTCCTCTTACGATGCCGAGCTTTTCCGGGAATTGAAATCCTGGCGGTTGGCGGAAGCGCAAGCCAAAAGGGTCCCGGCCTTCGCTGTCCTGCACGATGCCACTTTGAAGGGTGTCGCAGCCTTTTGTCCGCAGAACCTCTCCGAATTAGAAAGAGTCAAGGGAATCGGCCCGACGAAGGTGGCCAAGTATGGCGATGCCCTGCTTGGTATCATCGACGATTGGGTTAAGAAACAAGAGGGCACTGATCTCGAACAGAGCGCAGAATAGGATGTCTTTGGGCCCTCAGATGTTGCAGGCAGCTTCCAGCTTGGTTTCGCGAGACAGCGGTTTTCCCAAGCGGAGGAGACGATGATGGTGTGCGCTGTATTGATCGCCATAGTAATGGGCCTTGTCGGTCAAGACGTGTGGTGCCACGACTTCTGGATAGAACCCTCGACCTTCATGCCGAAGCTGGGCTCGCCTGCCCACATTCGTCTGATGATTGGCGAAGACTTCAAAGGCGATTCCCTTCCACGCGATCCATCCCATATCAAGAGGTTCTTGCTCGCCGGACCCGGTGGAGAATCTCCGATCGTGGGTCTTTCGGGCTCTGAACCCGCTGGCTACGTTCGCTTCGAGTCGCCGGGTCTCCACGTGATCGGCTATCGTAGTAGAGAGAGGTCTATCACCCTGGAAGCAGAGCAGTTTGAGAGCTATCTTGCAGAGGAGGGGCTGGAGGAGATCGTTCGTTTGCGGGCCCATAAGGGCAAGACCCAGCAACCTGCCAGGGAGATTTTCTCCCGCTGTGCAAAGTCCCTCCTGGTCGCAAGTCAGTTGGACTCGGAAATAGTCGATCTTCAGCTGGGCTTCACACTGGAACTGATGGCCGAGAAGAACCCCTATTCTTTGGCTGAGGGTCAGACCCTGCCCGTTCGTCTACTGTATAGAGACGAGCCTTTAGAGGGAGCCAGGATCGTGGCGCTCAGCAAAGAGAAGCCGGACAAGAAACTGATGCTGCGCTCCGACCAGGAAGGGCGCGTCCTCCTTCAACTTTCTCGTAGGCGAACCTGGCTGGTGAAAGCGGTCCACATGATTCCTGTGCCCGAGGGTGCCGGAGCCGACTGGGAGAGCATCTGGGCTTCTTTGACCTTCAGGATTCCCTAGTGTCATGTCACGTGTGATATGTCGGTATAGTAAGATACGCTTCTCCTTACGAAAGGAGGATCGTGATGCCGCAGATCCGTTACAAGGTGACCTTGACTGGGGAAGAGCGGGACCGGTTACGGGAGATGACCACGCGAGGCAAGCACAGCAGCCAAAGCGTATTGAACGCCTTGATCCTGCTGGGTTGCGACGAAGGGCCGTTTCAGGAGCGCAAACTGACAACCGAAGAGATCGCCAACGTGCTGCCGGTGAGCTTGAAGAAGATCGAGCGAACCAAGCGCCGTTTTGTCGAGCAAGGTCTGGAGGTGGCGTTGGAAAAACAGCCGCCCCGCCGCGAGTACAGGCGCAAGGCAGACGGAGACTTCGAGGCTCATTTGGTGGCGCTCTCTTGTAGCCAGCCACCGAAGGGGCATGCGCGCTGGTCGCTACGCGTGCTGGCCGACAAGATGGTGGAGTTGGAATACGTGGATTCGGTGTCCTACGAAACCGTACGGCGGGTTCTAAAAAAACGCTTTAAAACCCTGGAAGCGGCTGCGATGGGTCATCCCACCCGCCCATAACGGGTACTTTGTCGCCCACATGGAGCAGGTGCTCGAGATCTACAAGCGGCCCTACGATCCGGTTCGCCCTTTGATCTGCATGGATGAAACACCCCGGCAACTGATTCGGGAGACGCGACTGCCGCGGCCGACTGCGCCCGGTCGAATAGTCCGCTACGACTACGAGTACGAACGCTGCGGGGTCTGCAACGTCTTCCTGGCGGTCGAACCGCTGGCCGGTCGACGAGTCGCGCAGGTGACCCAACGCAGGACCAAGAGCGATTGGGCAGGGTTCGTCGAGCGCCTCGCCCGCCTTCACCCGGAGGCGGAGAAGATCACTTTGGTGATGGACAATCTCAATACGCATGGCCCCGGCGCACTCTACGAGACCTTCCCGCCGACGATTGCCAAGGCGCTGTGGGACCGTTTCGAGTTTGTTTACACACCGAAACACGGTTCCTGGCTGAACATGGCCGAAATCGAACTCAGCGTGCTGGCTCGCCAGTGTCTGAATCGACGCATCGACAACCTCGAGGAGATGCGGGCCGAGGTGGATGCCTGGCAGGACCAAAGAAACAACCTCGACGCCAAGATCGACTGGCAGTTCACATCCGAAAATGCGCGCATCAAACTGAAGCGTCTATACCCGACACTTAAAGAGTGACATGATACTAGTACCAGGTCACATGGTTTCCAGTGATGATTGGGGTGGAGAAAAATGGGCTGCCTGCTCCCTTGAGATCAGATGCTCGCATCGTATACCACTTGGCCCCCGACCACGGTCTGTTGAATCTGAATGCCCGTTTCGGTCCACTCGAAGCGGATAATGTTCGCTTTTTTGCCAGGCTCCAGCGTCCCCAGTTCTCTTTCTTTCGATAGAAGTTGTGCAGGGTGTAGGCTTGCCATGTGGATGGCTTCCGAGAGAGATGTCCCAGCAAATCGAACTACGTTGGCGACACCCTGATCAATGCTGGCTCCGGCTCCGAAGAGATACGGTGTTCCGGCGAGCGAGATACGTCCCTCAGGCCCTACTTCGACTGTCTGGGACCCCACTGGATAGAAGCCTGATGGCAGTCCCGCCATGACGACTGCGTCGCTGATCAAGATGCTTCGGTGAGTTTCTTTGCTTCGGAGCATCGATTTGACTACGGACGGAGGCAGGTGGTGTCCGTCGACGATAAAACTCGCCATCAGATTGTCGTTGGCCAACTGATCCCAGATATAGTTGGGATGTCGCTTAAGTGAGGCATGTGCCCCGTTGCCGAGGTGTGTAGACAGGCGCGCTCCCGCACGGGCGGCTTCGGTAATGTCTCGGGTCTCAGCGTTAGCGTGTCCCAGTGAGACGACGATCTGTTGGTCCACTAATCTCTCGATGAACTGGATTGCCCCTTCCGTCTCAGGGGCAAGTGTGACCAGGCGGATACGGCCTTCTGCAGCCTCCTGAAAGCGGCAAAACTCATCCCAATTGGGAGGCCTCACGTGCTCGATTGGATGGGCTCCTCGGGGGCCGTCGACCGCCGAAATGTAGGGGCCCTCCAGATGGATACCCAGAACAGATCGCTCGATCTGCGGATCACGGCAGGCCTCGCTCACATACCTCAAGGAGGCCAGCATAGCTTTCGGAGCCGCGGTGACAACGGTTGGACACAAAGTCCCAACACCACATCCCCACTGCGATTCGACCATGCTCGCGATCGAGTTGGGGGTCGCATCGGGTCCGTTGACAGCATGTCCTCTGAAGCCATTGATGTGGAGGTCTATCAGCGCAGGAGCGATCCATGTTTTGGGTGTATGTGGAGCCTCCTCGACCTTGCTGATGAGTCCGCGCTCGACCTTCACTAGAACAGGTTTTCCAGAGAGGTAGTTCTTGCCGAGAAGTTGTCTGTCCTGCGCCGATGCTGGCATTTTGCCTCTGTTGGCTCAGACCGCTGGGAGGGCGCCACTGCCCCCAACCGGCCGAAAGATGTGAACATCAGCGCTCAGGCCTCGCGGCTCGTAGTAGTGGTTTCGGAGGGTCTCCGTCAGGGTCTCAACGGCCTGGTCCTCGGCAAAGATCATGGCACATCCCCCCAGTCCGGCACCTGCGAGCTGTGCCCCGATGACGTTGGGAAGCGGAAGCGCCAGATCAACGATGTAATCGATTTCCGGCGTAGAACAGGCATATCGTCCGCTCTGGGCCCAGAAATCGGCCGCTTGGCGTCTCGCTGGATCCTCCGACATCGAGGAAAGAATCAGACGATCCAGCTTCTGATTGCTGTAGGAAACAACGTAGGGGGCAGCATCTCCGTTCCGATGACGAAGAAGTCTGTCCCCATCGTGGCTGAGCCGCATTAGCTCTCCAATCATGTCCAGTCGACGCCGGCGCAGAAGGTCGGCGAACATTTCGCTACGTTGACATTCTGCAATGCCGTAGATGGCCACTTCGCGAAGCGGATAGTGTCCGAGGTCGCGATGGGTTGAAAGGATTTGCTCCAACTGGTCCTTCATACCCGGCAAGAGCCGTCGGAGATAGGCGCGACTGGCGCGTTTGGGTAGCTGCTTGAGAATCCGGTGCAGCTCGCCTGTTGAAATTCCCAAGTGAGCTGGGCTCAGGTCGCGGAAGTGCTTCAGGCCCTTGAGAGCGGCGACATTCTTCTTGAGCAATAGTTCCAGAAGGTCATAACAGGCAACCCGATGATTGAACGTATCACGCGCATCGGCACTCTTCGAAACGCGAACCTTGCTATTGGCGACTACCAGTGACAGTCCATCGGGGAAGGGGATCGCTTCCTCGATGCGGAAAGGGAAGAAGCCTACGCGTACCACCCGACCTCTTTCCCCGCTTCTGATTGCGGCGTGATCGGCACTCCCCCCCCGGGATCCGACGAACCACTCTCCCTCTCCACAGAGGTCGACGAACTGCTGCATTGTAATCTGCAGCCCGTTGAGTGCTACCGAAGCTTCGGTCACCGCGACGACGATGGCCGAACTGCTTGAAAGACCCGCTCCAACTGGTATGTTCCCCGAGACCACGCAGTCCATACCTGCCAGTCTGTGGTCTGGGCAGGCATGCTGAAGCCGCAGTACGGCAGCCTTGGCGTAGTTACTCCAATCACCTCGCGAGCCCTCCATCACCTGTTGAACGGTGACAGAGTTGATGAAATCCATCCAATCGCACCAGTCGGCGGTTTTTAGCAGGCTGCCGATGTGAAATTGGCGCTCCGGGAACTCGTCCGAGTCAAGGTTTGTTAAACTGACTACATCGTCGTCTCGAGCTGCAGCGGCCAGGACGATTTCCCGACTGATGGCCATGACATTCACGTAGCCACCTCGGTGGTCCACGTGCCGACCCATCAGATTGATCCGCCCCGGAGCCCGTGTGAGTACCACCGGACGCCTGGGACCGTAGCGTCGTGTGAACTCCTCGAGAACCCTGAGAAAGGCACGTCGGCGCTCCTCAAGAAGCTCTTGGTCGCTTCCATAGATCTGGGTCAGAGTCTGACGCAAACTCGATGAATTAGTCTCAAGGATTCCTATCCACTCTTCAGCTGGCCGTACACAGGGTGCTGGCCCCGTTGGCGCCCTCACCGAGATACGACGACGTCGAGCCAGCCGCCGACTGAAGACCTCCTCCGCGAACAAGAGCTCCTCGGGGGTATTGAAGGCCAACAGATCTTCCGGGTTGGGGACGTCGACCACGCAGATCCGGGCTTTCTCAGCCACCAGGATAGCCAGCGTGTCGGTCAAGTAGAGTTCGCCTTGGGCATTGCTGGCTTGAAGTTTTCCCAGTGCACGATAGAGAGCAGCCGTTTCAAACAGATAGAGGGATGCGTTGACCGATGGGCTCTGCTTTTCAATCTGCTCGGCCCTAAGGCTCCTGCGTCCGACCTTTATCGGAGTCCCCTGTTCAGCAGCTTGCTTCAGGTCTGCCACCTCCACGATTGCGACTGCTTCCTGACTAGGGTTGTAGACGATGCGACCGGCCGTAGTGGTTGGGGTTTTGGGAAGTGCCGTCAACGTCATATCTGCGGCTGTTTGTCGGTGCTGGCTGACCAGATCCGTCAGAATAGAGGGCTGAATTACCTTATCTCCCATCGTGATGATGACTTCCCCCTCAAAGCCAGCAGACTGTAGAAACTGCGCGGCACAGGCGGCAGCATGGCCGGTACCCCGTGCTTCTGGCTGGTAGATGAAGGCAACGCCGGGATGCTCAGCAGTGATCGTGGCCATGACCTGGGCAGCCATCTGTCCTACCACAATGAGAAATCGCTCGAGACCCACGGACCTGAGCATGGACAGAGTACGTACGATGGCCGGGACTCCTGCTAGCGAAAAACAGACCTTGTGCTGCTCGGAGGACCCCATACGGGACCCCTGACCGCCGCACAAGACCACGCACATCGTGTCGTGGTATTCCATGGACCGACTCCAACCCTTTTCGAGAGAAGCCGAAGATAGCGTGGGGCTTTGAGACAGTCAAGAAGGGGCAGTTCTATTCGTATCTGTGTCCTTGATCACCGAGAAGCAACCCTCCCATTTGTTTCAATTAGAGCAAATGAATACCTGGGTAATCTTCGTGCTGCTGATGGGCGTCGTCGCCTTCTATTTTTTTCTGTCGGTCCACCTCTTGTTCAGCTTTGCAAGTCAGTTCTTCTTCAGAGCACGCAGGAAGTGAACATCACGATCCGCGAGAAGCTCTTGGTTGAGGTTCTCGAATTCGTTGCCCACAAAAAAGGTTACCAAGCTGGGAGCGAGCCGGGGGAGCGAGCTGGGGACAGAGACCGAGCTCGAGACAGAGGACTGGAGGACGAGCGGAGGCCTGGGGACAGAGGTCTGCACCGAGTTGAGGTCTGCACCGAGCTGCTTGCGAGCTGGGGACAGAGGTCAGAGGGAAGAAGAGAGGGAAGAAGTGTGTGGGGGACAGAGGTTGTTTTTCCGAGAGGTTCCCCTGTTGGGCGGGAAGGGGAAATCTGTCTTGACCTGAGTGAGTGACCTCCGCCAGCGAGGCCGAAGGGCGGAGCAGGCGACGACCCCGGACAGCCCTCGGCCGTCAGGGCCGCTCGACGGAGAAGCGAAACTCTACCCGACGGTTCTTCTCTCGATTTTCACGGCCGTCGTTGGCAGCGATGGGGCGGGTGTCGGCGTATCCTCCGGCGACCAGCCTATCCGCGGGGACTTCGCATTCCTCAACCAAGAAACGGATGACGGCCGTCGCTCGAGCTGCCGATAGCTCCCAGTTGGAGGCGTAGCTAGTTGTCTTGATGGGAATGTCATCGGTATGTCCATCTACTCGAAGTGTCATCGAGGGTTTGCGTTTTACGAGTTCCGCAATCTTTTTCAAATGATCGTGCATTTCAGGTTTTAACCTGGCCTCTCCCGATTCATGGAGGACTTTTCCCGGCACGATGAGGAGCACGACTTTTCCCTTACTTGATTCGCTACGGGGGAAGGAGTTGGGTATCAGCGACTGGAGCTCTTTCATCAGCGTATTCTGACCGCTTTGGTCCACCAGGACGGGAGTCCCCTGGCCGGGGACAGTCGTCAATTTTGAGTCCATGGTCGTGCCAAAGGCATCCTTGATCGAACCGATGAAAAGCCGGTACTTGGTAGCGTCCACCTGGGAAAAGGAGAGTAGCAGGGCAAAGAAGCAGAGCAGCAGCGTCATCATATCGGCGAACGTCACCATCCAAGCGGGAGCACCGGCTTCCTCTTCTTTCGGTGGTGGTTTGGGACGATCAAAAGGCATAAGGCTCCCCTCGGGGCGCGAGCAAGTTCAACCTGGCCTTTTGGAGTCTCTCCTTCAGACCGGGTCTTATCGCTCCTAGATCGCGAATCCTGGGCGTCTGTCTTGTGGGCCTACGGTTTCGCTCAGCCGCGTCGGCCTCCGAATCTGCGCAAATCCACGCAAGCATTCCTGAGCCGGCTCTATTCTATGGTTTCGGTAAAAACCTGTGAGCCCTTTAGGGCTTCGGCAAGGAGTCGGGATGTTGGACCAGAATGGAGCCCTTCTGGACCCGAAGGGGAAAGGTCGAAACCTGAGCTCGAGTGTCCACAAGGCAGCGGCCGGTTTTGATATCGAACTCCCACAAATGCCAGGGGCAGCGGATCACCTCACCATCGCGTTCATAAATCAAGGGCTGATCCTGGGTGCCAAGGGGACGAAGGGCTACCATACGGCCACTGACCCTTCCCGTGCAGAGTGGACCTCCCTTGTGAGGACAAATGTTGCGAAGCGCATAGAATCTTCCGTGAATGTTGAAGATTCCAATGCCTGACTTGCCTCGAAAAGGAACGACGATCTTTCGATGTCCCGGAGGGATCTCGCTGGTTCTAACAACTTCGACCCACTTGACCCCGCGCACACTGTCCTCCTTAAGAAGTCGCCCCGGGAGAGCTCACGAATCATGCCCTAGGCCAAACAGCTCGCGTGCGTTTTCGGCAAAGATCCTCTGATGGAGCTTCGGAGATAGCCTAGGCAGCGTTGTGACGGGGTCGTCCCAGTCGAAATGAGGCCAGTCGGAACAATAGAGGAGTGTCTCTTCGGCGTGCATTTCTTCGAGCAGTCCCATCAAATCAGCGTGCCGCTCGGGCTCGGCGAAGGGTTGGGATCCCACTCGAATGTGCTGGCGGAAGTACTCACTTGGTAGCTTTTTGACCCAAGGGGTTTGCTCCCGGAGGGACTTCCAATCGGCGTCCATCTTCCAGAGGAAGCCTGGAACCCAAAACTGATCCACCTCCAGGAGGGCGAACTTGAGCCTGGGAAATCTCTCAAAGACGCCCTCACAGATCAGGGATGCGCAGTGGGCCATGGTCATAGAGGAACGGGCGGCGCGGTTTTCTAGGTAGTAAGTAGGGTAACCCACCCCGGTAGGTGATCCCGCCATCCCCGTGCCTTCGGCTCCGGGGTGGATGCAAACCACCAGGGAGTGCTCTTGGCAGGCCTGCCAGATAGGACGATAGAATCGGTTGCCGTAGGGTCTCTGGGAACCGGTGGGTAGAACGATTGCGACCACATCGGAGTGATCTCCCAGGCGGTGGATCTCTTGAACGGCCAGCTCAGGGTCTGAACAGGAGGTTGCCAGCGCGAGTTTCAGTCGCTTGTCGCGGTTGGTCCAGTTCTCCCGAGACCAATCGTTGGTGGCGCTGCAAAGGGCGCTGGCAAAATCCGGGTCTGGAATTACTGAGGCTGTATACATAGTCTCGCCGGTCAGCAGAGCGTACTCAATATTCCAGACATCGAGGTGATACTCTCTCAATCTTTGGTAGTCCCAGTTTTGATTACCACCATGGTGTCCCTCCTGATTGAACTCTTCCGCCAGATCGGTTCGTGCCGCCCTCCCTGCCACGTTGAGGTAGCCTGAATTGACCAGGGGGAAACCGTAGTCCGCGACGCGCTCCTGGTACACCCGGGGGAGATACGGCACCAAGTCTTCTCGATTGCGGGGTACCTGATGAACATCAGAGTCGATAAGACCTATGGACTGCTTGGGTTTGGCTGTCCACCCCGGTGCGGCGACCGGCTTTGACCCAGGAAGGTTCATGGTGGTCTCCGGATTGCTCGTGTGCTCTCCAGCTCTGAAAGCTAAGACTACACCCGGTGGGCATGAGCTTCAAGACAGGGGTCCCAACGGTCCCGACTGCATGTCAAGAGTGATTTCGCGGCGATCGGAGAAACAGAGATTCGACTTTTCAGAGCAAGAGGAATCACTTAGAGACGAGGTCGACGATTGTGCAGTTGATCAGAGTCCTGGACAGGGGGAATGGACAGCGGCAGAGTTGGTCTTACTTTCGACTGCTCCTGAGTGGTCTTGCGTACGTAGCTTCAGTCCTACCAATGCGTTATGATAAATCAGGGATCGCGATGGAGCTCAGGCAGGGCACCTCACGAGGGTGGTTCAGGTGGGCCACTTTCCCGGTGGATTCGAGGTCGATGGCACATCCGAATGGCTTGCTTGCTTTGATCATGCGCTCGGTCTTGATCCTTCTGGTTTATCTGAACGTCTCTGTGCCCCTGATGGCGGTGGAAACGGTCCTGGAAAAAGATTTTCAGGATTGGACGCTTGCCGAGGCGGTTGAAATACTCAACCAATCCTCCTGGGCCCAGCAGCGCACATTCACCCGGGTAGTGGCTGGAATCGGCAGCGGGGTCCTTGGCGAAAAGGAAATCTTCAATACCTTTTTCGTGCGGTTTCTGTCAGCCGAGCCGATACGGAAGGCCTTCTTTCGAGTGCAGCAGATCCAACAGGGGTACGACCAGATGGATGAAGTCGAGCGGAAGCGTTTCGAGGCTCTGGTGTCTCCCGGCCTAGAGCTAGATGTGAGTCAGTGGATCGTTGTGAGCATGAGTTTCCGCTCCAACAATCCCCGTCAGGAGCGTCGAGTAGAGAGTTTTTTGGACGCCCAGACGGTAGAAACCATGAAAGCAAGAGCGTTTCTTTCCACCGATCGACTCAGCCAAGTGGAGCTGGCGGCCTATTTCCCACCGCGACGGGATGGGGTCGGGGCTAAATTCGTGTTTCCACGGCAACTTTCTGGAGAGCCGATTTTATCGAAAGAAGAGAGTTCCGTGACCTTCGAAGCAAATCTCCCAACTCAGCGGCTTCGGATTACTTTTCCAGTGCCAGAAATGCTTTTAGATGGCGAGTTGGCCCTTTGAAAATGGGATCTGGAAGACTCTTGCTGGAGCTGCTGATTCTCGGGATCTTGACTTGTGCCTTGGGCTTCGGCGGAGCTACTGGCACAGTCATTGGCAGAGTTCTCGACGCTGCGGGGCAGCCGGTAGGTGAGGTCAATGTCAGCATTGTCCAGGACGAGACGGAGCAACGCATTAACACCCGTACGAATGACGATGGCCGCTTCCGGGTTGAGCTTGATGCCGGCGGATATGCTATTTCAGTTGAGGAGGGCAAACAGTCATCGACTCCGACCAGGGTCATCCTCAGAGCCGGTGAGGAGCGCCGACTGGTTGTCCACCTTGCAGCGACGCAGGATGGAGCTGCCAGCCGGACCGCTGAAGAACCAGCAGTTGGCTTCGGCTCCCGCGCCAACACTACAGGACGGGGTTTGGACAGCCAGAAGTTTTCTCTAGCGGCCATCCGGGACTATCAGATCGGTCTGGGTGGTTTCCAACCGACGGCATCTTCAGGAAAGACCCTGGCCGAGATCGTCAATCCGTTTCCTGCCAGGAAGCAAGGTAGGTTCCACGGAGCGCTTTACGAGTTCCACCGAAACGACAATTTCGACGCTCGAAACTTTTTCGATCCGCTGGGCCAGCGGCTTCCAGAATACAAGCGCAACCAGTTCGGAGTGAGCCTCGGTACTACCGTAAGGGAGAATCTGAGCTTTTTCGGATCGTACGAGGGGCTGAGGATCATCAAGGGGTCGACGCTGCTTTCTCACGTGCCAACCGCGGACATGAAGCGAGGGGATTTCAGTGCTCTGGGGACCGAATTGAGGGACCCGTTTAGCGGCGAGCTCCTCCCGGGAAATCGGATTCCAGCGGACCGGATCCACCCTGTCGCCACCAGGCTTTTGGCAGTGCTACCTGATCCCAACCAGGCCGACCCCGATCGAAATTTTCTCAACAACCAGCCGAGTGTCCGTCAACAGGATAGGTACTCCTTCAGATTCGACTATCAGACGAATGAAGATGCGAAGATCTATTTCCAGTACGCCTTGACCGATTCCGATCGAGTCGAAGCTCACCCTTTGCCCGATTTTGGCACTGATCAGACGGTTTTCAGCCAGTACACAACCCTCACTTACAACCGTACGGTCGGCAGCCGACTGGTGACTGAGGGCCGACTGACCTTTAGTCGGTACTTGAGCCGGATGCTCTCCAAGAACTCGGGCCGGGAAGGACTCCTCAACTCCCTCGGTATCGCAGGTCTGGATACCGATGATCCGATTCAAGAGGGCTACCCAGAGTTTTCGTTGAACGAATACGCCTCGTTCGGGGATCAGCGCTCTCCCTACAAGTGGCTTAGCAACCGATTTTCCTTCGACGGTTCGGCAACCTATGCCACCGGGAGGCATACTCTCAGGATGGGAGGCGATGTCGTAGCGCGTCAGCTCAACGACACTCGGATCGAAGGGATGGGACGGGGGAAACTGGTCTTCAATGGCTACTATACCGGAGATGCCTTCGCCGATTTTCTTTTCGGTCTTCCGGACACAGCCGATCGACCGGTGGGCTCTGAGCGGACGGATCTACGAAAGCAGAGCTGGCGGTTGTCACTACGGGACCAGTGGAGGGTGAATTCCCAGTTTTCCTTGACGATTGGGGTGGCCTATCGCTACAGCCCTCCTTATCGATCCGTGTCCGATAATGTCTCAGGGTTCTTTCCGCTCCTCTTCGAGCCGCCTACGGATGGCGAAATCGTTATTGCTGGCAGCCAGGAGGCCCAACGGCTAGGCTTGGACCGGGCGGGAGATGGAGGGCTGGTTTTCCCGGATCGGAACGATTGGTCTCCCGAGCTGGGGTTGGCATTCAGTCCCTTCGGAAACAGCCAACTGGTTCTTCGAAGTTCCTATACCATCCACTACGGGTCGGTCAATTCGAGCCACTACGCTCGCTACCTGAGTAAGAACTTTCCCTTCTACTACATCGAGAGCGCCGAGGCCCCCATAGATAGTCCCGATCTGGATCTGGGCAATCCCTTTGCCTACATTGCTCCGACGGAACTCACGGTTCGGGGGTTGGAGACCACTCTAAGAAACCCCTATGTACAGCGGTGGCTGCTGACGATGCAGGGCGAGATCAATCAGTACTGGAATCTGGAAGCGTCCTACAGGGGGCGCAAAGGCAGCCGTATGCTGCGGACTCTGGTGAGCAATGTTCCTCTGCCCGATTCGGGCCCACTGCAACCCCGGCGGCCGAACCCTGAGTTCGGACTCTTCAGGATCCTGACGAGTGGAGGTAGCCTGAGCAGTCACCAACTTGATCTGGCCGCCGAGCGTCGACTCAGCGAGGGGCTGTCCCTGAAGTCCGGCTTTACCTGGACTCGTTCTCTAGATGATGTCTTCCGTGATCCGTCCAATCCGCGCAATCTTCGTGCGGAAAAGGCTCGCACCGGCTACATCCCAGAGCGGCGGTTCTTCCTCAACTACATCATTGAGCTTCCACCTGGGCGGAGTCGCAGTCTCGATGCAGAAGGCGGCAGCCTGACTCGTCAATTACTGCAAGGCTGGCGTCTCTCGGGTATTACCTACATTCAGGATGGGACTCCTTTTAGCGCTCTGTTGGCGGGAGATGCGAACAACGATGGTGTGGATCAAGATCGACCTGATCTCCTGGGCCCGACTTCCCTGGATTCCTCGGATCAAACCGTCGACCGCTGGTTTCTCGCGGAAGCCTTCGCCCAACCAGATCCCTTTTCCTTCGGAGACGCCGGCCGCAACATTCTGACGGGTCCGGGATATCAGAAATGGGATGTCAGCATGATCAAACAGACTCGGCTCTCGAACGGCGATTTCGTTGAGCTGAGAGTGCAGCTCTTCAACGCCTTCAATCACGCGAATTTTCTCAGGCCGAATGCGGTGTACGGGAACACCCTCTTCGGCAAGATTTTCGGAGCACGCCACGCCCGCGAAATCGAAGTGGCCCTCAAGTACTCCTTCTGAGGACGCCTCGATTCACGGCTGGTTCCGCCCAGAATCGGCCAACCAACCCGCTCCAACCAGCCAGGAGAGATACCGGTTTACCGACGCCGCGAACAGCGCACATCGCATCGCCAGTCGCATGAAGCGAAGTGTGTAGGAGAGAGCGGCCACCCAGGGAAAGAAGTCGGGGAAAGAAGTCAGTCGGGGAAAGAAGTCTGTCCCCACCCAGGGAAAGAAGTCTACCCAGGGAAAGAAGTCTGTCCCCAACCAACGAGTCCTGTCGGATGCGACTCGCCGTGATACACTCGACCGGGACTGAAAATGAGGTGCTTTTCCCGATTCTGGTGCCTATCCCTTCTGACTCTGCCCTCATTGTTGGTTGTCTCATGTGTTCTATCTACCCCGGGCGAAGCATCCCAGGGCGAGCTGGAATACGGACGCCTTCGAGAGGAAATGGTTACCACCCAGTTGGAAGCCCGTGACATCTGGGACCATGGCGTGTTAAAGGCGATGCGGGCGGTTCCACGTCACCTGTTTGTGCCCCAGAGAATCCAGCCTCATGCTTACCAGGACCACCCCCTACCCATCGGTGAAGAGCAGACCATTTCTCAACCCTACATCGTGGCCCTGATGACTCAGCTTGCTGCTCCCAAGAAGCACCATCGAGCTCTGGAGATCGGTACTGGATCGGGATATCAGGCCGCAGTCCTGGCTGAACTGGTCAAGGAGGTCTACACCATCGAGATCGTACCCAAACTTGCCGAACGCTCGTGGAAGGTTCTGACGGACCTGGGCTACGCTAATGTCCATGGACGGCAGGGGGATGGCTATCGGGGCTGGCCAGAAAAGGCTCCTTTTGACTTGATTCTGGTCACGGCCGCACCGGGGACGATCCCTGAGCCCCTGAAGGAACAGCTTGCCGAAGGAGGTAGGTTGGTGATCCCCGTGGGAAAGACCTGGGGAATCCAGCAG
>JAKZYH010000182.1:0-25660 GCA_047514575.1 Acidobacteriota bacterium
GGGGCGAGCGATTTCTTCCTGGAGATGTGATCTTCGCTGTCAACAACCGGCCGGTCACCAACATCGCTGCGCTGCGCGCAATCGTGGAGGGCCTGACACCCGGTTCGGCTGTGGTGTTCCAGGTGCAGCGAGAAGCCAACCTGCTCTTTGTGACCCTTGAAATTCGGGGCATCGCCTGAGCACACTGCAAGGCTGGACAACTCGCATCCGCTCAACAATCATCGAGTACAAAAGCGGCGGCCAACGTTTCTTCTAACGCACCCAACCCCTCGCTTGCGCTTCAGGCTGTCATGGTTGAGGATAGTAAGGAGTCCATGGACCTCCCAAGCTCGAGAATCATCGCACTACTCACGTGCTTCGCCGCTGGCCTCAACAGCGGGTGCACTGGATCCGCTCCTGTCGCCAGTGACGCCTTCTACTTCCCCGGTCTCACGGCACCGGTAAAAGGAGAAGCCCTACTCCTCGGAATCGACAATCATCTCTTGCCCATCAAGAGAAACCTGTCTCTCTACTACTCCAAGCCCAAGGTCAGGCTGAAGCCGGTCCTCACTCCCAGCCGAGACGACCCCAACAAGCCCGACTACATCGCCACCCACTTCTACGGGACCGTCCTTCACGATGAGGACAAGTTTCGGATGTGGTACTACGGGGTAGGCAAGCTGGAAACAGAAAAGCGCATCCTCCTGGGGCCCACCTGCTATGCCGAGAGCCGGGACGGCATCGAATGGACCAAGCCCAATCTCAACCAGGTCGAGTATAAAGGCAGCCGTGATAACAACGCGTTCGATCTCCCCGGCGTGCAAATGTATGGGGGACACGTTATCAAGGATAAGGAAGAGCCAGACCCCCAGCGCCGCTACAAGATGATCTACAACCTGCACAACGGAACCACCTGGGTGTTCCGTTCCGCCACCAGTCCGGACGGGATCAAGTGGAAGGTGAGCGAGAAGGATTCGGTCGACAAGTTCATCGAGATCTCCGGCTTCTTCAAACAAGGTGGGATGTATTACGTGCACGGACAGGCCAGTGGACTCAGTGAGGGAGGACATCCCCATGGCCGCCAGGGCTACGCGGCCGTATCCGCCAACTTCGACGATTGGGTTACTGGCTTTGGTGAAGCCTTCCACATTCGTGAACCCTCCAACCCAAAGGATCGAGGCGGACGAAAGCCCTACGACCAGGTTCATCTGGGCGTCGGTCCCGCCAGCTTCGGCACGGTGGCGATTGGTCTTTTTGGCCTCTGGCACAACTTCCCAGGCGACGAAAGTCGAAACATACCAGCCGCCTGGTTCGGCCACGGCAAGATCTCTGCCGACTTCGGATTGACGATCAGCAACGACGGGATCCACTTCCGCGAACCCGTCAAAGGACACGTTTACCTGGACCGGCGAGATTCTCCCGTTACCAATGAGAAGGGGAAGAACTATCCCACCATTCTCTGTCAGTCGGGTAACGGGATCCTCAACGTGGGGGACGAGACTCGGATCTATCACGGGCGTTGGAGAAACGCCGAGTACGGTGAGGAATACTATGCGGAAGTGGCGCTGGCAACATTGCCGAGAGACCGCTGGGGCGCCCTCGGACTCTATCCCGAAGAGTCCACCCGGCTGGACAAGTCAGAAGGCTGGGTCTGGTCTGCTCCCGTGATGCTTCCTGCGGGAGGATGCGAAGTGGTTCTCAATGCCGACCATCCCGAGTTGATGCGGGTAGAAATATCCGACGCCAGCTTCAATCTCCTGCCCGGGTACTCCGATACCAACAGCGGGAGTCCCCAAGAGGGCAGCCTGGATTGCGTCACCAGTTGGTCTTCCGGTGACCTTTCAGCCCTGGGAGGGCGACAGGTCCGATTCCGAATTCATATGCGCAGAGAGGGCGATTCGGATCCCAGACTGTATGCGGTCTATCTCAGATCCGGAAGCTAACCCGACACAACAAGATAGGCCTGAGGCACGATAATGACCAAGATACAAAGTTGGATCGTCCCACTTTCCTTCATTGCCCTGGTTGCTTCCGGCTGTCAAACCACACCTGACACGGACGCTCCCGAAAAACCCCAACAGATCAAGCTTGAGGTCGGAGAAGCGATCGCGCTTCCCGAGCCGGAAGAGCCCGGGCTCTTCTCCGGCGAATATCTGTTGGGCCTACCCGGCGGACGCATGATTCTAGCGTGCGGTGAAATCTCATTGGAATCGAAGGATTCCGGTACCAGCTGGCAAATCGGTCCGGCCCTTCCCTCTGGCCGTCTCCTGGGGCTGAGGGACAACTCTTTCACTGTCCTCGCGGGAAGGGCGCAGCAGGGAACGGAGCCCGGTCTGTTCACCGGTAGATTGGCGCGCTTCGCCTCGCTCGAAGAGCTCGTTGCCGGAGACAGCCCTTCCTGGCAGGCGACGACGATGCAGGTCGAGCGCTGGACCGCTCTCACTGCGGACAATGACACGGAAGTGACCGAGCTTCAGGTCACCGGTCCGGTGCTGGAGTTGGAAGACGGGACTCTTTTGGCTGCCACCTATGGAAACTTCCAAGGCGATACCGTTCCCATGGTCGGATTCGTGGCGACCACTGGACAGAAATGGTTCAAGTATCGAACCTACCTGCTCGAATCCAAGGACAAAGGGGTCAGTTGGAGTTATCTTTCCACCGTGGCCTATGACGGCGACACCGGACAGGAGAGTTTCTGCGAACCCGCCCTCGTCAACCTGGGCTCCGGTGAACTGCTGGCAATCATGCGGACCGGCCGCTTTGCACCGTTGCATCAGACTCGCTCGCTCGACAGTGGTAAGACCTGGTCAAAGCCGCAGTCCAGCCACACCCTGGGACTGGCTCCCCAGATGGTCCTGCTGGACAACGGCGCCCTGGTCTGCAGCTTCGGCTGGAGACCCATGAAGGTCGCTTATGGTCTGGCCATGGCGGACGACGAAGGCCCCTACCCCGCTGCTGACCGTGACTACCGGAAACGCTACCGCACTGACGTGGGCATCGATGACCCCTCGGCTATGGCTGGCGACTACGTGATGGTAAGCCTTGACAAGGGAGAGACCTGGTCCCAACCGCAGCGGATCACCGATTCTCTGACGATCGGTTACACCCTGCTGGCGGCCACGGGTCCGGACAACTGCCTGGTAATCTCGCGCAAGATCTCGATTCCGGGAGAGTCGCCAGAAAGCGTAGCAGACAAATGGAGGAACGAGTGGCCCAAGTGGACCGACAAGGCCCAGACTCTCCTACGGGCTCGACAGATCCGAGTGCAAACGCCGGCTCCGACCTCCTGAAGTAACCCTCAAGAATTCGTCGCACGTCAGGAATTCGTCGCACGTCGGAACGTCCGAAGTGCCGTGACCTCCCGTCATGGATACCGCACCGCACACCAGTACCAGTAACCCAGAGACTCCTAGAGCTCGTGCCATGCCCACACCTACCCCACTCTGGACCAGGGCCAGCACCGATGAAACCAGCAGAAACAGAGGGACCTGCCAACCACCCCGCTTCGCGATCAGCCAGCTGGCATTGAGTCCGATACAGGTAAAGAAAGTTACCAGGAAGGGTCGATTCACGGGAACTGCTTCCGCCACCTCTCCATCCCCTTGAACCGTGACCAACCACCTCCACCACCAATCCGAAACAAGGGTCTCGAAGGAGATCGTCACGATCCCGCTCGCGCTGACGAAAAGTAAAAGCAGAGAAACTCCCAATCCACCTACCACGGGAGCCGGGATGTTGAACCTGGCCAGGAACGGAATTCGGCGTACCAGACCCTGCCCCAGCAGCAGAACCGGGACACAAAGCGCAAGCACCAACCAGGGACCGATTTGCATGGACTCTAGCAGTAACTCCTGAGACTGTTAATCGTGGGCAGTCCCTTACCACTTCTGATTCGAGAACAAGGGCGCTATGATACTCAACATCGTTGAACCTTCAATGGATCAAGAAGATCTCATAAGCCCTGGCCTGTTGCCAGAGAGGTGAACCCATGCACTATCAAAGCTCATGTAAAGTCCTTCCACAATTGACAACATTGCTGCTCGTTCTACTCTGCTTTGGCTCCATAGCAGTCGCCGAATCAAAGACCTGGACAACCTCAACCTTCCTCGATCTGGTTGACGGAAGCTTCAGCGATGGAGGCGCCAACACCTATGTCACCGCCTCCGGCGAGGTGGTTCTGATCAATCGGCGGGACATCAACCGAGACGGTAACATCGACGTCGTATTTCCCAACGATCACGATCCCAACGAAAAGGAGGACCTGCTTATCTACTGGGGCGGAGATGGGTTCACCTCCCGGCAGCACATGAAGCTCCCTACCGATGGGGGCAGCGACGGGGTCGTGTCCGATCTGAACCTGGACGGCTTCTCCGATCTGATCGTGGCCAACAATTTCAATGGCACCAAGACCAACTTGGACTCCTACATCTACTGGGGCGGAAAAAACGGACTGGACGCCTCAAAACGGAGCGAACTTCCTACCTACGGAGCTCGAGCCGTGGCAGTCGAGGATCTGAATCACGACGGGCACCCGGACATCGTATTCGCCAACAGCGGACTCGGTTATCACGTCACGGTGGATCGTGACAATCGCTCCTTCATCTACTGGGGTTCCTCGAACGGGTATTCCGCAGAGCGTCGTCTTGTGATCAAGACCATCAATTGCCGCGATGTGACAATCGCCGACCTGAACGGGGACAAACATCCTGATCTGGTCTTCGCCAACGAAGGAAATAGCGACGAAGAAGGTGGAGCCCTGATCTATTGGGGAACATCCAGCGGAGCCTATAACCAAACCCCCAGCACCCACCTTCCGGGCGAACGCAGCTCGGCTGTCGCCGTGGCCGATCTCAACCAGGACGGCTTTCCAGAAATTGCCCTGGCGAATTCCTACCGCCTCAAAACGCGCGAAATGGGGATGTACAACATCGTCGACACGGTCGCGGTAAACTCCTACGTCTACTGGGGCTCCAAGGAGGGCTATTCGGTGGAATCGAGGACCTCCCTGCCCACCGTGGGAGCCTCGGACGTGAACGCAGCTGATCTAAACCGGGACGAGCACCTGGACCTGGTCTTCGCCAACCACTCGGGAAACGTGTCCTATATCTACTGGGGCAGCAGCACAGGATTCGGTCCCCATAGGCGAACCTCCCTGCCCACACACCACCCAACCCGCTGCACGGTAGAGGATCTCGACCAGGACAGCTATCTGGATCTGGTCTTTGCCCAACGGAACGCGGAGCCGTACCAGAGACCACAGGCCTACATCTACTGGGGAGGAGAGGACGGCTTCAGTGCCGAGGAACGCTCACAGCTGCCCACCTCTGAGGCAACCGGCGTGCAGACTGGAGACCTCAACGCAGACGGTGAAACCGACCTGGTCTTCATCAACGCCGCCGACACCAACCGACCCAACCCCAGCTACATCTACTGGGGTGACGACGACGGAGGATTCGATTCCGAACGGCGGAAGGTCCTGCCCAGCGGCGGAGGTTTCTGCTCTACCACCGATATCGATAACGATGGGGACGTGGACTTGCTCTTTGCCGCGATCGACGATGAGGAGAGTGGTTCAGGAATCTACTGGGCAGAACACGGAAGCTATTCCTCCCGCAACCGCACCATGATATCGGATCAACCCGCCTTCTCTTCCCGGGTTGCTGATTTCAATCGCGACGGCCACCTGGATATCTCTCTCACCCAGTGGGCGCCCGGGCAAGAGGCGACGAATCTCTACTGGGGTGGTCCCTCCGGCTTCTCTAGCGCCAATCGTTTCGTATTTCCAATCGGAAGCATCCGCGGCCACGTCATCGGCGATCTCAACCGCGACGATTGGGTGGACATCATCTTCAGCACCACCAACAACCGGATCGTCATCTATTGGAACAGCCCTCTGGGCTTTGACACACGCCGCAAGATCGCGCTTCCCGGCCGAGTCTCTGCTTCGGTTGAGGTGGCGGATCTGAATCGAGACGGTTTTCTGGATGTCGTCGTCCCCAACCTCTACGACGCCAACCCCTCACCCGACAAGCCCCAATCTTTTGGAGGTTCGCCAGAAGGGGACACCTTCATCTATTGGGGCGGAAGCGGCGGCTATGACGTCTCTCGTCGAATCATTCTACCTTCCGTGGGAAACTCCGACGTAGCCGTCGCGGACCTCAATGGCAACGGCTTCCTCGACATGGTCCTCAGCAGCTACCACGCCGGCTACACCCGCAGCCATCCATCAACGATCTATTGGAACAGCAACCGTGGCTTCAATGCCTCCCGCGCCACCCAGCTACCCACCAACTCGGCCTCGGGTGTCCACATCAATGACTTCGATCGCAACGGCCACGCCGATATTCTCTTCGCCTGTCATTCCAAGGAGGGAAACCATCGCAACGATTCCTTTCTCTATTGGGGGAGCGAAGCCGGATTCTCGACCCAACGCCGCACCCTTCTGCCCGGTCTGGGTCCCCACCATCTGACCTCCGACGCCGGCCACATCTACGATCGGGGAAACCGCTACGACTATGTCTCTCCGCCCTTCGACGCGGGTTCGACGGCTCGCCCGGAGAGCATCAGCTGGAAAGGAAGCACACCGTTCGACTCAGGACTGGAGTTTCAGGTCCGCTGGGCGGACACCAGAGACGCCCTGGCCTCAGCTCCCTGGAACGGTCCCCAGGGATCGAAGAGCTACTACACCGAGTCGGGTGCCAGCCTAGCGTCAGGGACTTCCGGGGCCCGCTGGATACAGTACAAGGCATCGCTCGTCAGTCCAGGCTCGGCCAGTTCACCGGTCCTGAAGTCTGTCTCGATTCGCTACCAGGCTGTCCAGTAGTTGGTGTCATGGCTTCTAGTGTCAAGGATCTGACCGGACGTCGGTCAATGCCGATCACAGCAGGCAGCGCCCTATTCTGGATGAACACTCGAACCTTGTCCGGCTTCCGTCGGCCACCCTCCTTGAGGGACCGGATCTGGACTACAAGATAGTGGGAATCGTCCTGAGGTATGGGGATCGAGGTAGCTTCAACCGATCCCTGGTCGATCACCAGACCCATCGACTCGTTCGGATTGTCGAAACTGAACCACGCATACTCGTAGCGTACCACTGGAGGGACTCCGGCCTCGGAGTTTAGATCAACGAAATCCAATCGCGAGTCACCAGGCTTCCTTCTCACCTGAAACCGGTCAAGAGGATCGATTTGGGCTAGATAGTGTCGGAGGATCTTGTCCCGACGCTTGACAAGCGTTTGGACCAGGTAGTTCTCGGCCGAAGGATCTTCCAGCTGGCCGGTCTTCACGATGGCTCGGATGGCTTCGTCATTGAACCGCATCATGATGCGGGCGGCCCAGAAGGCATCTTCCGGCCGCATTCTCTGGAAGGCGGGGTTGGGGTACTCGGGCCTCCAGCGCGCGGGTTGAAAGTACTCGGCCTCGAATCGACCTACCGAGAGATATTCCGGATAGGAGACCTCGCGCCAGGAGCGGTCCCAGATTCCCAGTGTGAAAGCCGACTTCAGGATCGGTCCCCACTCGGCCAGGTATTCGTTGCCGGCACGACGGCTTTGGATCTTGATGGTGCCACTGCCCAGGCAGGAGCCGAAATCGATCAGATGATGCTTCACGTAACCCGATTCCCCCTGACGTAGATACATGTCCAGGGTGTTGATGCTGGGGGCGTCGTCGTGATTCAGCCAGGCCGCGAAGAGGCGAAGCCCTCTCAGCTCGCGCCTCTGCTCATGAGGGAAGATATCGTTGGCATCGTCGCTTCGGGTGCCGCGATATTGGAACGGACCCAACGGTTCTCCAGGGAGGCGCCGACTAGCCAACGCTTGCACACGTCCGTCGGCCAGGCGCGGGATCTTCAGAAAAATGGCCTCCAGATCTTCGCGTACCATTTTTCTCTTGAGACCCTTTTCATCGGTGATCCTGGCCTTGGGACCGATCTCTAGATCCTGCAGCCTTATTCGAGCAATATGGTTCTCCGGGACGTGGTAGCCAAAGGCGTGAAAGAACTTGGTGCAGATCACTTCAGCGGAGGTGGCCAATTGGGCATGTCGCAGCGGATCAAATTTGACGAAATACATTTCTCCCGTGCGATCACGAACCGTAAATCCCGGCGTGATTCCCTCCGACTTGGCCGAGATGACCGTCCACGGATGAGTAGTGTCGGGCCCGTCCGTCCGATTGGGACCTCTCACCAATTCCGAGATATCCATCGTCCTCTTGCCCATTCGATTCGTGAACCAGCTGGAATCCGGGACCTCTCCCAACGTGTTGACGTTTTCCGCTGGGGTCATGTCCCCTGAACTTGGACCGGGGCGCAATGCGTTGCGCATGAAATCAGATATCTGACTTCCTTTTCGAGGACGTGGTTTGGGAATCGGCAGGTTGTCAGCATCGATCCAGACAGGATCGTCGGGCAGGAATCTCTGTGCCTCGGGGAAGGCCGTCGTGGACAGGAGCAGAAGGCCTGCCAGGAAAACTCTCATAGCCATCTCAAAAGGAGGGTCCGACCGTGACATGAGTCCGTGTGTCTTCCCGGCTCTTCGCAAAATCAAATCTCACCAGGACCCTTCGGTGATTCTTGAGCCGAATCCCCCATCCGATACTCTTCTCCATTCCGGAGAATCCGAAGTCAGACCGAGTGTCGAACACCTTGCCGGCATCGTAGAAAACCGCAAGCTCCAAGGCCGGAGCTGCTTCCCAGCGATACTCACCCGACAAATAGATCAAACCGTTGTCGCGAAAGCGCTGATCCCGAAAACCTCGCAGGGTATTCGCACCACCCAGAGCCCGGCGTAGATAAAAGGGTACGCTGCGTCCCACTCCGGCGTCGTCATGGGAGGTAAAGAACCGAAGAGCGAGTACCCTCTGTGTCGAACCGAGCGAGAGATAATGCCGAGCATCCAGCGCGACGCGATTGAACTCAAACTGCTGGCCCTCCCGCTGGTCAAAACGGGAAAACGAGAACCCTACGAAGCCTCCCGAGTGAGGATTGCCGGGGCGATCCCGACTGTCCAATCGAAGATCGGCTCGGATGCGGATGAAATCGGGCTGCTGGGAAAGGCCAGGGGCTGCGGCATCGTCGAACAGCTGCTCGACAGCCGGTGTGAAGCGATCGCTGCTCTGCTCCAGATCGATGCGTACCAGGCCCATTCGAACCTCAGCCGACAGCAGGCGCGCAGGACGAAAATCGCCGACCACATCGTAGGAATCCTGCTGCACGCGGAAAGCCGAAAGTTCGGCTATCGACGACTCGGGACCGAGGCCGAAGAAATGCTCCTGGGTACGGTCACGGTAGGCCAGATCGGCGTAGAGGTTGAAGCGATGAGGGGCCCTGACGGTTTCCCGGGGGGAGAGGCTAAACGGACTCGAGGCATCCATCGCAATCTCAGGATAGGCCTGCGGCACCCTCCCTAGCTGGAGATCGTAGCTCTGGTAGCCCCGGTTGGAGTAGGCAGCCGATCCCTGGATATCCAGCCAGGAGCCTCCAATACCGGGCTGCCAGGTGCGAACCCCCAGAGCTAGCGCCGAACGCTGAGCGAGATTGCCCATTCGGAGATAGGCGCCTCCGTAGTTCATTTTCTGTATCTGCTGCAGTCCCCTCCTCTCAAACCAGAGAAAGCTCTTTCCAAATACGGTCGGGCCTTCCGGTGTCACGGTCTTCTGCTTCTGCAGACGGCGCTGCTGCCAGAGCGCAGCCCTGCTTGGGGAGCCTTGGCTGGATCTCGTAGCCGAGCCCGAGGACTGACCTGACACGTTCTTCCTGGAGTTCTGTGAGGTGGAAGCCTGAAGTGATCGGGAGACTGAAAAATTCCAAGAGACAAGAGACAAGATACAAACAAATCTCAAGCACCAGATTCCAAAGGAAGAGTGCCCACTTTGAAATCGGCCGTGTTCATTTCTAGTCATCGCCGAACGGACTGCTCTCCCGGACTTCCGTCATTGTCTAGTTCGGGATCTAGGACTTGTGTCTCTTTGTCTCATTTTGTTCCCGGGATCGTCCCTCACGTACTTCTTCCCTCGGTCCGAGCGCGAGGCAGCAGACCGGCATCCTCGATGATTTCGGCTACCAGTTCTTCCTGGCGGAAAGCCATGACGTGAACTCCGCTGACTCCAGGGATCTCACGTACCTGTTGGATCATTTCGATGCAGATGTTCCTTCCCTCCTCCCGCTGCTTGTCCGCGGGAACACCACGAAGACGCCGCACAACCTCATCCGGAATCACGACGCCAGGAATTCTATTTCTCATGGCCTCTGCTGCCTTCGCTGAACGGAGGGGTCCCACACCGATCAGGATGAAGACCCGATCTGGCAGACCCAGGTCCCGGGCCGCGGCCATGAAGGTTTCTAGACGCGTCAGGTCGAAGCAATACTGAGTCTGAATGAAGTCGGCTCCTGCCTCCACCTTTTTGGCCAGGCGAAAGGGTCGAAAGTCGAAGGGTGGAACGAAGGGGTTGGCGGCTGCTCCCAGGAAGAGCTTCGGCGGTGATTCCAATTTGCGCCCACTCAGGAACTGCTCTTTGTCACGTAGAATCCGGGCGGTTTGCAGCAGTGAGATCGAATCAAGATCGAAGACCGGCTTGGCGTCTGGTTGGTCTCCGACCTGCACCCCGTCGCCTGTCAGGCAAAGCACGTTATGAACGCCCAGGGCCGACGCTCCCAACAGATCCCCTTGAATGGCGATGCGATTCCGGTCACGGCAAGAAACCTGCATCACCGGCTCGTAGCCGGCCCGGGTCAGAAGGGCGCACACTGCCGCACTGGACATGTGCACGTGAGCGCCGGAGGCGTCGGTCGCATTGATGGCGTCGCAGACGGTCGACAGGACCAAAGCTCGATCGTAGACTGCCTGGGGGTCAGCGCTGTCGGGAGGGTTCAGTTCAGCGGTAACCGCGAAGCGGCCCGACCGCAGTACCCGCTCCAGTCTCGAACCGGCCTTCATCGACTTTCGGAGGATTTCCGCCAGCCCTTTGGGCCCTCATCCGTTCTGGCAAAGTGGTTGATCCAGGCGGAATGGCCGCTGTGACTCTGATCCAGCGGTGGGAGAACCGAGTGGATCTCCGAACCGAAGGCAGGCATACTTTTCGAGCGTTCCCAGGCTTCAACCCAGACACATGCCTTTTCGGGAAAAACCTCACAATGCCCATCCAGTCTCACACCGCCACAGGGACCATTACGGAGGTTCTTGGGACAAGTCATGGGACAGGTCATGCCGGTGCTGTGAAGGACGCACTGGCCGCACATCCGGCAGTCGAAGATAGATCCCTTCGTCACTCTCTCAGTTTGAATGAGGAGGCGCTCCACCCAGCCTCCGCGCTTCAACCAGCGAACGAAGGGCCGCAGGAAACGCTCTGTTGCGGTATAGATCATCTCCAGCAGATGGGGATAGCTCTGTATCCAGCTCAAAATCCGACTCCTCTGTAGGCAGAATAGCAAAGTGTCGGGAAGAGTTCGACGGGGGAGTATTGATCATCTAGTACCCTGCTATAGGATACTAGGAAGGTTTGGTTGGAGTTCTTCGTGACTCTTGAGTCAAGTTTGGAACGCAAAACAGAAGAATCACTACCTCACACCTACGCCGAAGGCGTAGGCATTTCCCCGTCAACAGTCGCCTCCCCGACCGATCCAGCTTCTCTGAAGACGCGACTCCGGGTGGATGACGGCTTCCTTCCGGAAAACTCAATCGGAGACTCTTGGTCACGACACACCGCTTGTTGGTCTGAGGCGATGCCTCACTAGGACTAGGAGCTCGCTGGGGCTTCCATGGGCTCGAACATGCAGCCTTCCACGAAGATTTCGAAGAAGTCGCTGGTCGTTTCCAACTCGACGTGTTCGATCTTCGCTATCATCTCCTCGACCGTCGTCCGCATCTTGCCTGAGAGTAGCATCAGCGTAGCACCCTCCAACGAGGCATTGCCTACTTTTTCGATCTGCTCCAACGCCAGATCCGGTATGAAGCCGATGGCCACCGCGTTCTCTACTTTGATGTAGTTGGCAAAGCCACCGGCCAGGTAAAGCTTGTGCAGTTGGTCGACCGGGATGCCAAACTGGCGAAGTAGGATCCATTGGCCGCTGTAGTTGGCAGCCTTGGCCTGAGCCAGGGCGCTGATGTCGGCGCGGGAAAGGGACATCCCTCTCTCGGGCACAAAGAAGAACTCCCTGCTACCGTCGTTCAGCACACCGAGTTTGTTCATCCTCTGACTGCGGCAAAGCTCCGCCAGAAGATCGATCAAGCCGGATCCACAGATGCCCTGGGGCTCTTGCTCCCCAATAGTGTGCCAACGCACCTGGTCGTCCACCAGCTCTACTGACTCCACAGCCCCCTCGTAGCCCGGCATGCCGTAGAGGACTTCCCCTCCTTCAAACGCCGGACCCGCGGGACAGGAGGCGGCCAACATTCGATGACGGTTACCCAGGACAACCTCGGTATTGGTGCCCACGTCCACCAGCATGACCACGGCTTCCTCTTGATCCATTTCGATCGCCAGCAGGTCGGCTGCGATGTCGGCCCCTACGTGGGAGCCGATGATCGGTCCCCCGTAAACGTTGGCTCCCGGAAAAACGTTCAAGCCCAGTTCGCCGGCCTTGAAATTCAGTACAGTAGTTGTACGCTCGCCCCGCTCCATCTCTAGCTGGGTCAAGGACTGATAAGGCCTCTCGCCAATAGACTGAACATCGAAACCAAAGAAGATATCGCGCATGGCCGCGTTGCCAACAACTACTACTTCATAGATCTGCTTCCGCGGCGCCCGGATCCGTTGACACATGTCACGAATCTCATAGTTCAAGCCGGCGATCACGGCCTGGTGCAACTCTCCCTTGAATTCTCCTCCATCGTAGGAGATTCGATGCATGATGTCGCTTCCGCCGAACCTCTGCGGGTTTTCGAAGGAGCTGGTATGCACTACTCGACCGTCCTCAAGATCCACCAGGTTGAAGACGATCGTGGTCGTACCCAGATCGACAGCCAGACCATAAATGTTGGCTCGAGAATCGTCGATCCGTTGGTCCAGAAAATAGATCCCACCATCCTGACGAGTCGTCATTGGATCGAGCGGAACGCTGCGCCGAACGGAGTGCTGTAGAATCTTGGGCTGGCGGCGCAGCAGGGAAAAATCGATAGCGGCGCTGCTATCGATGACCCGAGCCTGGCAAGCGAGGCGATAGTTGTTCCTCAGAAACTCTTCCGCCTCCGAAGGATCGCTCAATGCCTCCATGCCACGGCGGATCTCGACGATGCACTCGTGACATTCACCACTGCGTCGACACGAGGTGGGGACGCGGACCTGAAGGCTGTCGGCGTAGTCGAAGATAGTCTGACCCGCAATCAGCTCCAGCTCCTGGTCGCCATAGTAGAGAGGAGCCATTGCCCTGAAAACCTCTATTTTTTCGCTGGGGGAGACCCGGGTCAGGCCCGAATATCGGGGTTACACTTCTTCCCAGGCATCGCGGTAGTTGAGTTTATCGCTTCCAGTGCACAGGGGTAACTCGTCAGCGGTGTCCCGGGCTTGGTGACGACACCCGAATTTGGCGGTGCAGCGGTCGTTGCGATCCTTGTAGGGACAGCGCCAGGTGGACACCTGGGTGGCAACTTCTCCGATTTCACGGTAGATGTCGAAAAGGCGATCCAGACTGGCCTTGAGTCGCTCCTTGTCGACGGGCGCGCAGTCCTTCTTCGCGGTGGACGTCTGTTGAGTCATTGACTTTCTGGGAAAATCAGGCGGAAGGTGCTATCCCGATTCCGCAGCAGTAGAGACAGCAGGCTGCTCCTCCGCAGCCTCATCGCCGATGCCGAGTAGTTCCTTGGCCTTTTCGACGCAGGCAATGGCATCTTTGCCATAACCATCGGCTCCCATATCATCTGCGAACTCCTGCGTGACCGGAGCCCCGCCCGCCATCATCTTTACCTGATCTCGAAGCCCGGACTCTTCGAATGCTTGAATGGTTTTCCCCATGTTGGGCATGGTGGTGGTCAGGAGTGCGGACATACCGACAATCTGTGCATCGTGCTCCATAACAGCGTCCATGAACTCATCGGGTTTGGTGTCCACTCCTAGGTCATGGACGATAAAACCGGACCCCCTCAGCATCATGATGCAGAGATTCTTTCCGATGTCGTGGAGATCTCCCTTTACCGTTCCCATGACGGCCGTGCCTGGCGGCGGAATATCCGACTCCGAAAGAATCGGCTCGATGTGTGCCATTCCGGCCTTCATGGCCCTTGCCGAGATCAACACTTCCGGAACAAAGATAATCGCATCGCGAAACTTGATGCCGACGATGGCCATTCCCGCGATGAGTCCATCGTCCATGATCGTGTTGGCCGAGAAGCCCGATTCCAGGGCCTGTTTGGTGAGACCATCTACCACGTGCTGATCCCCTATGATGAGGCCATGGGCGATGTCCTGCATCAGGGGATCCACCCGCTCGAAGAGCTTGGTCAAGCGCTCCAGCTCGGCTGGACGAGTGACGTACTCCAGTTCCTTCTTCACTCCCTCGTTAACTATAGGCATCGGAGCACTTTACTCTTTAGTCGCGAAAATTCGTAGAAAAACGCACCTAATTATGGCTATTTACGCCCGGATTTGTCAAACCCGTAAGGGGTGCTGTCCGTCTCCGAGATTCCTTTCGTTTTCGGGAATAGGATGACTTTCCTATGCTGCCATACCCCCGTCATGAAAGTCGTCCTGCGCGCCAGGCCCGGAGATAGTTTGCACAGAAGTCGTCGCGTCCCAGCAGCATCTCTTGAGCTATACGGACCGGCTCCTGGTCGGTGTCCAGGCCGAGAATCGCTCCAATCTTGCTCTGCACCGGGTCGATGATCCCCGTATCAATCCCGGCTGAGATGGACAAGTTGATGAAAGTGTCGTTGATCACCTTGCGACAGGGTAGTCCGAAAGAGACGTTGCTGAGTCCACCCGTGACATGAACCTCGGATCCATGGGTCTTCCTTACTTCCTTGACGGCATCTAGGAAATGAAGGCCATAGTCCCCAGCCACCGAAATAGGAAAAACAAGACAGTCGATCGTGACATCGCTCAGGGGCAGGTCATAGCTACGGACTGCATCCATCACCGCATTCACATTGGCCACGCGCTCCGCATCATCTTCGGGCATGCCATCGCTGCCCGAAGCTGTGACGATCACGTGTGCATTGTGTGACTTGACCAGTTCCAGTGTCTCCAGTCGCTCCAAGGCCACCGAGTTGATCATCGGACGTCCTGAGCGTCCATCGTACACTTCCAGGCCTGCCGCTATGATGTCGGGGTTGGATGAATCGATGCTGGGAGGAATAGGCGATGCCTCCTGGACCGTTTGAACCAGCCAGGCCATGGCAGGTTTTTGAATCTCCAGGTCGTAGGACACCTCATCGACATTGAGGTCAAGAAAGTCGGCGCCGGCCTCACATTGACGCCTGATCTCGAAGCGAATGTAGTCCCCACCCAGGGCCCGCTCCTCGGGATTGTCATCGAGACCCTTGAGAATGGCTATCATGAAGTGCTTGAGCTGGCCCTGCTCGTAGGCCTGGGTTTTCTTGAAACTCTCCGGCACAGTCAGGTAGCGGGTCTGGCCCTCCTCATCCGTGAAGACCACGGCCTCGGTCCCGTCTTCGAGAGTGGTGGCACGCTTGCCATTGCGGAGAACCACCCGGGTTGCATGGATGTTCTCACCAATGATTGTGAAATCTTCTGGACGGTTGATCATATTCGCAACTAGATGCTCGACATCGAGCGTATCGGAATGGCGTCTGTTCCAGTGTACTTAGTTGGCGTGGTCACTGCACCAATCCTTGACCGCCTTGGGGATCTCCAGAAGATTCTCCAACTTCGTAGCCAAAGGAATGGCACACTCAGGCGAAATCATATCGACACCCGCCTCCATACAGGCGTAGACCGCCTGGCGAACCTCCTCAGGACCTCGGGCGTAGAGGAGTTCGGGGTTGTTCAGATTACCGACCAGGCGAATCCGTCCGTCCGCGATCTCCATCGCCTTCTTGGGATCATTCTTCGAGTCGAAGTGGAAGCAGGCCATCCCAGTCTGGGCAATATAATCCAGACGATCGAGCGTGGCACCGCAGATGTGGAGGATCAGGGGACAGGGAATGCGCTCCTCCATTTCCTTGTGTAGTTCGAGCAAGAACTTCCGGTAATACTCGCCGCTGACCAGGTCTCCGGTTGCGTGGTCGGGAAAGGTGAGAGCGTCCGCACCCGCATCGATCTGAGCCTGCGCAAAAACAACCGAGATCTCCTTGAGACGGTCCAGACAGCGCATGGTCTTTCCTGGATCGTCAATCGACATGAGCAGGAAGGGCTCGACACCGAAAACGTGATAGGCCAGTGTCCAGGGTCCCATGGCCTTACCGATGATCGCGACCTCATCGCCGTACTCTTTTCTCAGGCTTCCCAGTGCCTTCAGGACGCAGAGATTGTCGGGATGAGTCAGAAAGTCCTTGGGAATATGGACGTCCTCTGGTTCCTGCCAGATGGGACGGTACATCCGCACCGTGGGCCAGTTGTCCTTGACTTCCCACTGCATTTCGCAGCCTAGCGCCGACGACTCCTGGATAATGGTGAAGACGGGCATGATGCTGTCGTATCCGAGCTCGGTGTAGCCAGTGGCAGCCAGCCTGGCGTTCAACTCGGGGTCACGGCAAGCGTCGGGAAAAGGAGCATCCACCAGGTCCATCAACTCGACGGTGGCGACGTTGGTCGGGTTCGAAACCGGAGGCCGGTCCACAGGCTTCCCGGCCAAGGCGTTCAACACCCTCTCCCTGGGCTTCATGGTCTCAATAAAGGCCATCAGTCTCTCCTCTGAACATGGGCCCTAGATCGGCGAGAATCCCGCCGTGCCGGTAGTGAGCTGCCCCCGCATCGCGGAAGCCTCCAGCATATCCTCTACCGCTGAGATATTGCGTGCATAAGGAAGCAGAACCCGCAGCAGTGAGTCGTGCCGGTGGCCACAGGGGAACACCACCGAGTTATCGCCCACCTTTTCCATCTCCCCATAGCGAGCGAAACCGGCCATGATCGCACGAAGGCGCAGCGGAATATTGGGAGCTTCTCCCTCTGCCGACAGCCGGTACACCCATCGATCTTCCTCCTCTTCACCCGAGACTTTCAAGGTCAGCTGTGTCTTGGTGTCCCTGATCGAAATTTCGCCAGACGGCAAAGTGTGATCGGGTGGCTTCTCAACTGCCAGAGTAGAAAGAAACTTGACCGGTCTGGCGTGAAGATGGCCGCAAGCGAAGCGGGCCTGGTTAGGGGTGGACTCAACTGCCACCAAACCTCCGAGCCGTATCAGCTGATCCCGAATGGTCCGAATACGCTCCTCGACACCTTCCCTACCGCTAAAGCTCCAAACCGTGATGATATTGTCTTTGACGTAGAGCGCCACGCTGATGGAATGGAAGTTAGGATCCATCGGGACCAATTCCAGACAGCGACCATAGCGTTCGACCACTGCGGTGACATGGGGCGCGTCGCCTGACCCGTTTGCTACCATCGCGAAGGCTCCCTTCTTAAAGCAACCCGGCTGGCCGGAATCGCCTGGATAAGTACAGTTTCAGGCTACATCAGGGGAGGTTGACTGTAAAGATCCGAGAACGGTAACAGTACCTGCGACCTTGACTTGAAACTGACCGCTTCTGCACAATGCTCGCATGGACGTCTACGAGGAGGCGGTTCGGGTCCGGAAAGAAGGTGGTAGAGCCGCCTTGGCTACCATCGTCCGCCGCCTCGGCAGTACACCCCGAAAAGACCATGCCAAGATGCTTATCCGCGAGGACGGTTCCTTCGTCGGTACCGTCGGTGGCGGATGTGTCGAGGCAGAGGTTTGGGAAGCGGCCAAACGAGTCATGGACAGTGGCTCCGCCGACTTGCTGAGCTACGAACTCACACAGGAAGACGCTGAAAACGAGGGTCTGGTCTGTGGGGGAACGGTGGAGATCTTCGTGGAACCGATTCTTCCTGATCCCAAGCTGGTGATCATGGGAGCCGGTCATGTCGGCCAGGCTGTTGCGGAAGCTGCCCATCGGGTTGGATTCCAGGTTGCGGTCCTCGACGACCGAGAAGCATTCGCCAATAGAGAGCGTTTTCCCCACGCCCAGGAAACCGTCGTGAGTCCGTATGAATCAGGCTTGGAGCAGATCCAGATAGGCCCGACCGCTTTCGTTCTTGTCGTTACACGAGGACATAGCCACGATCAAACAGCTCTGGAGCAGGCGATTCAGACCCAAGCCCGGTATGTTGGCCTGGTAGGCAGCCGCCGGAAGATTCAACTGCTCGTCAAGAACCTGCTAGACAAGGGATATGCTCCGGAGGCGTTCGATCGGCTCTATGCCCCGATTGGGCTAGCCATCGGATCCGAGACTCCTGAGGAGATTGCGGTCAGTGTCATCGCTGAGCTGATCGCGATCCGCAAAGGCGTTCACCGGCGAAGCGAAAAGCAACTCTTTATCGTAAAGGTTCTTGACAAGGCCAAAGAGCAGGCACTCCAGGCCGACCCGCCTTCCCAGGACGCGAGCGAGGAAGTCTCGGTGGGCTAGTCTCGCCACAAGTCGTGCTGGCTCATTCAGGATAAGACTTGGTCGGGATCAGCGAGGATCTTGCGTCACTCCGTGGGGGAGAGTTGTCCGGCTCTCTTCTCGGAACTTCGGCTCATCTTGCTAACAAGTCAAGTCGTTCGCGGCTCTGTAGGACGGCCACTACTCTGGACTCCACGCAATAGACTACGAACCTTCTCTGCTAGCTGCCCTTCCCGCAATATCTGGGCTGGTTCGGTACAGAGGTCAACGACTGTCGACGCTTGAGCCTCACCCATTTCAGCCGATTCCAGGAACAAGTCCACGCGCTTCCCAAACAGTGCGGAGAGTGCTTCAACGGACTCGGGCAAGGGGCGCCCCGAGATGTTGGCACTGCTAGACACCAGCGGCGCGCCGATGGCCTCTATCCACGACCGCAGATAGGGAAGTTCGGGCTGCCTGAGCCCCACCTTTCCCTGGCTTCCAGCGATCAAGTCCGGGAGTTGGGGGCTGGCCGGTAACAGGAAAGTCACGGGCCCGGGCCAGAGCGCTTTTGCGAGTGGAAAGAAATCGCCGGGCACGAAGTGGGCGCAGCGCTCCACCCAGGCTAGCTCTGGGATGAGTAACAGAACCCCTCGGTCTGGCGAGCGCTGTTTCAGATCGAAGAGTTTCGTCAGGGCGTCGTCCCTTAGAGCAGAGCAGCCTAGTCCGTAAACGGTATCGGTTGGGTAGAGCACGATGCCGCCCTCACGAACTACGGCTGCAGCCGCTTCGATTTGAAGCGGGTCCGGACTAAACCGGTCGATATGAACCCGCCTGGAGCCTTCCTCTGAGCGCTTCATGATTCTCTCGATCTCGCCGCCAAGCAAACTCGATTCATCTTGCTCCCCTGCTTCCTGGGCATGTTAGAATAACACCGTCGTGCCTTCTCGCCCTGCGGTGATTCAAAGCCGCGATAATAAAAGATTTAGGCAGTGGAGCAGGTTTGCCGACAGACCTCAGGAAGCGGACTGCCCCTGGCTCTGTGCCGAAGGGTGGAAGTTGGTCGAAGACCTGTCCCAGGATCACCAGATCGAGCTGCTCCTGTTCTCGAAGGGCCTCACGCAAGACCAGAATGGTCGGCTTGACCGCCTTTGTCGAAGGAGCCGGGAGTCGGTTTGCCTCAGTGAGACGCTGCTGAAATCTCTTTCCGGCGTCGAGACTCCACAGGGGATCGTTGGCTTCTTCGAAAAGCCTAAATGGAGTTGGGATGATCTGGGACCCTATCTGTTGTATGCCCACGAGATTCAGGATCCCGGCAACCTGGGGACGCTGCTGCGAACTACTGCCGCCACCGGAATCTTCGGTCTGCTCACCAGTCCCGGGACCGTGTCTTGCTTCAACACGAAGGTCATCCGGGCCTCCGCAGGCGCGATCCTTGGGGTGCCTTTCCTCCAGGGAATTGACTGGAAGCAGCTCAAGTCTCGTGGTGTCTGCCTCTGGCTGGCAACGCCCCGACAGGGCCAGTCTTTGTTTCAGGCCGAGTTTCGCCCCCCGCTGGCGGTCGTCATCGGCCGCGAGGGATCCGGCCCCGACACCTCCCTGTTGGAAGAGGCCGATCAGCTGCTTCAGATTCCCATGAAGGCACAAAGTGAAAGCCTCAATGCCGGAGTTGCCGGCGCAGTGATCCTCTACGAGGTTTATCGCCAACAGGACGTCCATGGATAGATCCCTATTCCCCGATCACGATCCCGTCGAAGGGACCGCCTCATCTTCGGCTCCTCTGGCAGACCGAATGAGACCCCAATCTCTGGACGAAGTGGTGGGGCAGGAACACCTGCTGGGACCGGAGCGGGTCCTTCGTGACATCATTCGCTCTGGAGACATCCCTTCGATGATCTTCTGGGGCCCTCCTGGGGTGGGAAAAACCACCCTCGCCTATCTGCTAGCCCGTGAGACCGAGTGTCGGTTCGCCTCGTTGAGCGCCGTGCTCTCCGGAGTCAAGAATGTCAAGAAGGTGGTCGAAGAGGCTGAATTTGAGCGCCGTAGGGACCAGCGCCCTACCGTCCTTTTCGTGGACGAGATCCACCGCTTCAACAAGGCCCAGCAGGACGCCTTTCTGCCCCACGTGGAGCGCGGCACAATCATTCTTGTCGGGGCTACTACCGAAAATCCGTCCTTCGAAGTCATCGCACCTCTCCTCTCGCGAAGCCGGGTCCTGGCCCTCAAAGCACTGCAAGACAAACACATCCTCCTGATCCTGGAACGAACACTTAAGGATCGGAAACGGGGCCTCGGAGACTGGAACCTGTCGGTGGATCCGAAGACCCTGGTTCAGCTCGCCGGCTTCGCTAATGGAGATGCCCGCGTCGCACTCAACTCACTGGAGCTGGCGGCCCAGCTGGCCCGCACCCGAAACGACAAGCGTCCCGGAATCACGACAGAAATTCTGGAGGAGGCACTTCAGAAGCGGACCTTACTCTACGACAAAACGGGAGAAGAACACTTCAACCTGATCTCTGCACTGCACAAGTCCCTGCGCAACAGCGATCCCGATGCCTCGCTCTACTGGATGGGACGCATGTTAGAGGCAGGAGAAGATCCCATGTACATCGCCCGACGGCTGGTGCGTTTCGCCTCCGAAGACGTGGGCATCGCCGATCCAGCTGCCCTGGGATACGCCATGGATGCCATGCAGGCCGTTCACTTCATTGGTCTCCCCGAAGGAAAACTGGCTCTGGCACAGATCACTGTCTATCTAGCACAGGCGCCCAAGTCCAACGCCCTTTACCGGGGCTATGCCGAGGTCGTAGAAGACGTGGCAAAAACCCGAAACGAACCAGTCCCGCTTCAGCTTCGAAATGCCCCGACCCGGCTGATGAAGGATCTGGATTACGGAAAGGGTTATCGCTACGCCCATCAGGAGCCGGATCGCGTAGCCGATATGCAGTGCCTCCCGGACAACCTGGCAGACCGGCGCTACTACCAGCCCACATCGGAAGGGTTCGAGAAGGAAGTGGCCGAGCGGCTCCGCAGATTAGAGCGCCTGAAGAACCAACAAGGATCTTAGCGCCGCCTCCGGCTGCAGACCACCGGATCGTACCGGAAAGAAACTTCTTCTCCCAACGGGAGCCCCTCCCCTACGCCGAAGTAATTGCGCGTAGCCCAGGGTTGCAATGCGAAGCGAGCTACCCTGGGTTAGAGTCGCCTGTCTTCTCTACGCTGAAGGCGTTGTTGCCAACACGTTGCCGGTCGGCAATAACCCCGTTGGGGTAAGGCACTTTGCGATCTGGACCCAGGGTAGCTCGCTTCGCATTGCAACCCTGGGCTACGCGCAGTAACACCGTCGGTGTAAGAAATGTCTCAGATACGCCCATCCCTCACCAAATCAAGCGTTTCCGTCTTTCTTACCCCCAGATCTGAAAATCAAGTTTCAGGTTAGCGCCGTCCCCGGCTGCGCTGCACCATTCGAGAAAGAAACTTCGGTCGAGGATAGGCGATATCGTGCGTCACTCCGTGGGGAAGAGTTGTCCGGCTCTCTCCTCGGAACCTGGGCTCATTTTGCTAACGGCTCAAGTCGTTCGCGGCTCTGTCGGACTTGGCTTCGTAACGCTGGTAGTTCACCCGCTTGGCGGCACGTTCGGAGGACAGGAGACGTGTGACGAATTCTTAGGGTGGCTCGCTGCGCGTTGGAACCTTGGGCTACCCGCAGAAACGCCGAAGGCGCAGGGCATGTCAGGGTGGGGAGTCCTGTGTCTTGCGTTCCAAACTCGACTCAAGAGTCACGAAGAATGCCAACCAAACATGGTTGTTTCTGCGCGAACCGTTAGTAAACCGGAACGTACTAAACCTGGTTTAGGCCGATGCGATATCAGCCTGTACTCACATGGGTTTGAGCAGCCCGCAGCTGTCCAGGGCCAGGAGCGGGTAACAGGTTCCGCTGTAGGTGATGAAGTGGAACTTGTCGGTATTTAGAGAGCGAGTCCACCAACGACCGGACTCCCTCTGATGGCTGAGCAACCACTTCACGGCCCGTTGAAGTCGGGGGTCGGCTGCTGGAACGCCAGCCTGCCTCAAGACCAGGAGACATAGGCCGGTCTGGTGACCGTCACTGGGAGGATCATGGAACTCGTCCTCGGCCCGAAGCTTCTCGGCACGATTACCCTTTCCCCACTTGTCGGGAGCAGCGAAGGTACGAATGGACCAGCCTCCGTCCTGGCGCTGATGAGACCAGACATTCTCGATCAAGTCCTGCTTTACGTCCTCGTCAAGCAGCCCCTCCCAACGCGTCGCCACCCAGAGAAGAAGCAGCCGAGCATAGTCGTGGGGCGCACCTTGCCTAAGGTAGTGCCTCACCTTCTCCACGGCCTCGTCCTCAGCTCGCGTTGCCAGCCACCCTGGAGCCGTCGCCATTGCCAGTGCTGCGACCGTGGTGGATTGATAGTTGTTCGACTCGAAAGGCGGCCAGGTATCGACGTTGCTCCAGTCGCCGCTTTCCCCTTGAACCTGCAGCATCAAGTCCAGAGCATCCTGTGTTTCCGGGGAGAGCTTGCCAGTGACATGGGCGTCCCATTCAGCAAGACCCTGAGCCAGGTAGGCCACCTGGGTCGGTCTGATTCCCGACTTGAGCTTCTCGAGATCGGTCGATCGGTATTCCGCCAGTTCCTGAACAGCAAAAGTACGAATCTCCTCAGACGGCCTTCCCAGGCTGCCGGTCAGCGCCGGACGCGTCACCATGTAGGTGGCGTTGGTGTGACAAGACAAGCACTTGCGCTCCCGAGTCCAGGCCGTAGCCCCTTCTTCCACATAGTTGACGGCGCGGGTAGGAGAGAACTCGCGAAGGAAGGGTTCGTTTTCCGAGGCAGGCGGAATGGAAATCTCCTTCGAATGGTACTGGTGTTTTCGGTGGTCCTGTTTCTGTGCGAGTGCTGCCCCGAGGGCGAGGACAAGGACTCCCACACAGATAAACTTTTGCCGCTCCATCGTCTGGTCAGTCTACTACCGAAACCCACACATTAATAGCCACCGATTAATCCGTCAACGGAGCAGCTATTGCGCTAGACACCGGCAGTGCGAAGCTGCCTTCACCACAGCTATCGAACCCGCTCGACCCGCGAAAGAGCCCATCTAAGAGAATAGGCCAGGAACGGGTAAGTACATGGAAACAGGTGGCTTGTCGGACCTCCTTGCTAAGATGGTAGATGCTGCTGTTGAACTCGTATCCCGAATGGGGGGGGGCCGGTGGAGAAGATTCGTAAAGGCTCGAGGGTGACCCTTCCAGGGTCCGATCTGGTAGGAATTGTGACCTCATGCCATGGCCGGGTGGTCAAGGTCCGGTGGCCAGACCAGAAAATCCGGCTCAACACGCGCAAGTTCCTGATCAAGGTCGAACAGGAACAGCCGATCTTTCCAGAGTTTCTCAAGACGCTTTGGGGCCTGACTGCCGCCTTCCTGTCCTTTACTCTGCTACCCGGCGCGACTGCAGCGATCGAGGGGATGCCGGTGGTCGGATACGCCGACCGTCTCAGCGTGCAGCCGGGGCAGACCATCCGATTCATGGTCAGCTGCGACTTTCCCCGCTACCGGGTCGATCTCGTGCGCTTGATCCATGGTGACATCAACCCTCGGGGGCCCGGCTACAAGGAAGAGACCATCCCAGCCTCTATCAACCAGAGCTACCCGGGACGCCGCCAGAGACTTCCAGGGGGCTCCTACGCTCTGATCGAGGACCAACCAGCTCTGCGCCTACGGGGTAGTTTCACCCTCCAGGCCTGGATTTCTGCCAGCACACCTGGAAAGGGAGCGCAAGGCATCCTCACCAAATATTCCGAGTCCGACCGACAAGGCTATGGGTTGGTGTTGGAGGAGGACGGCAGTCTGGCTCTGTGGCTCGGCGACCCCCAGGGTAAGGTCCAGCGCGTTCGGACTCGCAGGCCCCTCCGCGGCTGGGTACCGGCGTCGGTTTACGCAAACCGGAATCAAATGGTCAACTCGACCAGCTGGTACTTCGTGGCGGCCACTTTTGAGGCCAAGACCGGCCGGGTGGTCCTGTATCAGAAGCCCTCCACGGAGTGGCCTCGGGACGAGACCCTGGCCGTTGTGGAGCAAGCCGTCTCGACGCGGACTATCGGCCAGACTGACGCCTCCCTCCTGATCGCAGCGTATTGGAGTTGGAGGGACGGCGAAGAATCTCGGGTGGGTGGCCATTTCAACGGGAAGATCGAGAATCCCCGTGTCTTCAACCGGGCCCTGACGAGCAGCGAAATCGACCTCCTCTATCAGGGCCAGCCTCCAGATGATCCGGTGGCTGCCTGGGATTTCTCGGCGGAAATCTCGAGTCGCCGGGTACACGATACCTCAGCCAATGGATTCCATGGAGAGACCGTCCAGATGCCCACCCGTGGCGTGACCGCTCACAGCTGGACTGGCAGACCAACCAGCGCCGTTGATGCCCCGGCCCAGTACGCGGCGATCCACTTCCACGACGATGACCTGGACGACGCCGGCTGGGAAGTGGATTTCGAGTATCGGGTACCCCCAACCCTCGAAAGCGGTGTCTACGCTGCTCGTCTGCGTGCCGGAAATGCAGAGGACTTCATTCCCTTTTTCGTCCGCCCCCAGAAAGGAACGGCAACGGCACAAGTCGCCTTCCTGGCCCCGACGTTTAGCTATCTGGCCTACGCCAACTGGCAGGATCAGACCGCTCAGCTTCTGAGTCTGTACAGTCACCACTCGGACGGCAGTGGAGTCTGCTATTCCTCCCGTCTACGACCGATTCTGGAAATGCGCCCCAAAGTGGCATGGGAGGACTCCGGAGACGTCAGCGTGGGACCTCACGGATTCAACGCCGATCTTCACCTGGTGGACTGGCTTCAGACAAACGGCTATCGACACGACGTTCTGACCGATGAAGATCTTCACTTCGAGGGCTGGGACCTTCTGAAACCCTACCGGGTGGTCATCACCGGCGCCCACCCCGAGTACTGGTCAGCGCAGATGCTGGATGGGCTCGAGTCCTATCTAAGGCACGGGGGGCGCCTCATGTACCTGGGCGGCAACGGTTTCTACTGGGTCACCTCGATGGAATCGAAGGAGAAGCATACCATCGAGATCCGGCGGCGAGCCGGAACCGAGACCTGGCAGGCTGCGCCTGGGGAGTACCACCACAGCACCACCGGTGAGCTCGGAGG